>NZ_JASPIX010000002.1:0-391788 GCF_030229735.1 Corynebacterium sp. MSK074 | reverse complement strand
GCGATCTTAGAAAGCTTCGAGCGTAACAAGCATCGCTACGGCTACCGACGAGTGCTACTTGACCTGCGCAACCAGGGGTGGGTGGTCAATCACAAGCTCGTCTACAAGCTCATGCGCGAGATGGGGCTTCGAGCCAAGGTCCGCCGGCGCAGGCCATATGTTTCTTATAACGGGACGATCAGCCACATTGTCGACAACACGCTTGACCGCAAGTTCACTCCAGATAAGCCAAATACCGTCTTTGTTAGCGACGTCACCGAGTTCAGGGTCGCAGGCCGCAAGGTCTACCTGTCACCGGTGATGGATCTGTTCGACCGTTCAATCGTTGCCCACACCGTGGCTACATCGCCGTCGACAGCGTTTACCGCCGATTCTTTAACTAAGACGATTAAAACGTGTGCGCCTGAGCCTGGGTGGATGATGCATACCGATCAAGGTTTCCAGTACCAGCATTCGTCCTGGCGCAACCTGATTCATGACAACGGTGGTGTTCAGTCAATGTCGCGTAAAGCCAACTGTTACGACAACGCGGTCATGGAGAATTTCTTCGGGCACTTAAAAACCGAGATGTACCACGGAGAAGTCTTCGACACCGTCGCAGAGTTCAACCAGGCCATCGACGAGTACATCCAGTGGTACAACACCGAACGCATCCAACAACGACTCAAGGGCCTGACCCCGATGCAATATCGAAATCAGACCCTTGAAGCCCTAACCGCCTAGAATTAAACCAGTCCAACTTTCGGGGGCCAGTTCACACGCGTTGATGCGGGGTTCCTCTGTCGCTATAGGTGTCAGCGTTTCTTTATTCCGCTGCTTCCTCCGGCTTCGGCGGAATGCGGAGCAAATCATCACTCGGGGTAACCTGGCCGGCTTCACCGGAGACCGCGCCGAACTTGGTGGCGTTAGTGACCACAACCGGAGTAATCAGGTTATAGCCCTTGGAACGGATGAAGTCTGGGTCAAAGCTAATCAACTTATCGCCCGCGGCAATACGTTGCTTCTTTTCCACATGAACTTCGAAGCCTTCGCCGCCCAGTTCCACGGTATCGAGGCCCACGTGGATGAGCAGTTGCACGCCATTGTCGAGGCTAAGGCCTACCGCATGGCCGGATTTTTGAACGGTGAGCACCTTGCCGTCGGCAGGCGCATAGACGGTAGTGCCAGTTGGCTGGACTGCCATGCCAGGCCCCAGCTTCGCGCCTGCGAAGATAGGATCTGGGACCTCTGAGAGGTCCACTGCCTCGCCCTCTAGAGGGGAATCCAACACGATGGCGTCCTTGCCAGCCTGCTTGGCGGCTACACCAGTAGCAGCAGCGCCCGCAGCGCTGGCAGCAACGGCGCCACCCGCATTCGGGGACTCTCCCTTGTCGGCCTTGGCGGGCTTAAACTCCGAACGAGCAGCTACGTCATCCACAGATTCGCCCTGTTCGCGGGCGATGCGCTCCAAGTCTGCCTGCTTTTCTTCTGCTGTGCGGTAACCGAAGAACAGGGTCAGGAAGAAAGAGGTAAGGAATGCAGCCGTGATACCAAGGACGTAGCCCAGCTGCGGCGTCATAGCGCCGGTGGTCAATGCAGAGGTAAAGACGAAGGCCTCAGCGCGGACATCAAAGATACCGATGATTGCGCCGCCTACCGCACAACCTGGCAGCAACCGGTAGTAGCTGCGGCGGAAGCGCAACAAGATGCCATAGAGGGAAGGCTCCGACACGCCACCAAGCATGCCCGCGGCGAAGGCACCAATAGAGACCTGGCGCATGGCATTGTTCTTCTCCCTGAAGGAGATAACCATGACCGCGCCCACGACGCCGAAGCAGGCGAAATTCCATGCGCCCATCGGACCTTGGATGAAGTCGTAGCCGTAGGTTGCGATGTTCTGAATCATGATGACATTCAGCGGCCAGTGCAGGCCCATCGGAACGAGGAACGGGTACAGCAGCGGAATAACGATAGCCAGGATGAACGGCGAGAAATCATTGATCTGGTAAAGCACCCAAGAAATGCCATTGCCTACGCCAATGCCGAACGGGCCGAGCAGGAAGGCCGTTGCCGGAATCATGATGAGCAAGGAGAAAAACGGCACGAAGACCATATGAACTGCACTCGGGATGATCTTCTTTAGGCCCTTTTCCACCCAGTACAGGCCGATTGCGGCCAAAATGGGCGGGAATACCTGGGAGCCGTAGGAGTTGATGACCAACGGCAGGCCAAACACGTTGACGGTATCGCCTTGCTCACCCAGCGACATAAATTCGGGGGTCAAAAGTGCTGCGGGAATAGCCGCGGAGACCCACATATTCGCACCTAGCTTCTGGGCCGCGGTGGCACCGACCATTACCGGCAGGAAGTAAAAGACCGACTGGTACATGGCGTGAGCCAAACGGAAGCCTTCCGGCTGCTCCTCCAGCGGTGCACGGAAATCCTGGATGTGTGCCGTGTCCGCCAGGATGAGCAGCATGATGATGAGCGAGGCGCCGAGCAATGCCCACAGGACGGGGCGGAAAGTATCAGAAAGAAACTCGAAGCAGTAATCTACCCAGTCATACTTACCGCGAACACCGTCATACTCCTTCTTGGAGGACGCCTCCTTGTCACCAGAAGCATGCACACCGGGTTGCTTGATGATCTCGTTGTAGTAGTCAGCGACGCCGCCGCCCATGACTACCTGGTAGCCGTGAGCGCCCTGGGGCACGGTACCAAGCACCGCTGGGTCGCTATCGAGCTTTTCTTGGTCAACTTTCCCCGCATCGGCAAGTTGGAAGCGCAGGCGCGTCGCGCAGTGCGTCAGCGACGTGATGTTGTCGGCGCCGCCGATACTCTCAACGATGTGGGTGGAAGTGTCCTTAATAGATGCCACTTCTTACTCCTCAGTTCAAATACCACTTATAACCAGTACTGCACTGGCTATAACGTCAGGTTTGAGTATAAGAGGATTCCCACATGAACAAAAGCCCGTTTTGTGGACTTGCCAGGGATTTTTTCCACTTGTCACTGCTTGTCCGCTGGTCAACCACCTAAAGGCGACGAACATCCCGGCAAACGATTGCACAAACTGTCTAAAAGATCACAAAAGCCGCGCCCACCCCATCTAGGTGATGAAGTGGGCGCGGCCGTAAGCCAAGCCCTCAGGCTTAGCGGAAACTAAGCGGAAGCTTTAGTTGCCAGCGAGCTTGTCGCGCAGTGCAGCGAGCTGCTCGTCGGAAGCCAGGGAGCCGCCAACCTCTGCCTGAGTCTCGGATGCCGGAGCTGCATCGGAGGAATCAGAGGAGTAGTTGGAGGACTCTGCAGACTCAGCAGCCTCAGCGGCTGCAGCGCGGTTGCGCTCGATCTGAGCGGTGTGCAAGTTGAAGCGACGCTCGGACTCTGCGTAGCGTGCCTCCCAAGCCTGACGCTGCTCGTCGAAGCCTTCCTTCCACTCGTTGGTCTCAGGGTCGAAGCCCTCAGGGAAGACGTAGTTGCCCTGCTCGTCGTAGGAGTCAGCCATGCCGTACTTGGACGGATCGAACTCTTCGGTGTAGTCCTCGTCTGCCTGCTTAACGGACAGGGAGATACGACGACGCTCGAGATCGATGTCGATGACCTTGACCATAACTTCCTGGCCAACGGTGACAACCTGGTCCGGAACCTCGACGTGGCGCTGAGCCAGCTCGGAGATGTGAACCAGGCCCTCGATACCCTCCTCGACGCGAACGAAGGCGCCGAACGGAACGAGCTTGGTGACCTTGCCCGGAACGATCTGGCCCACAGCGTGGGTGCGGGCGAATACGCGCCACGGATCTTCCTGGGTAGCCTTCAGGGACAGGGAAACGCGCTCGCGGTCCAGATCAACGTCCAGAACCTCAACGGTTACCTCGTCACCAACGGTGACAACCTCGGATGGGTGGTCGATGTGCTTCCAGGACAGCTCGGAAACGTGAACCAGGCCGTCGACACCGCCGAGATCGACGAAGGCGCCGAAGTTGACGATGGAGGAAACAACGCCCTTGCGGACCTGGCCCTTCTGCAGCTGGTGCAGGAACTCGGAGCGAACCTCGGACTGGGTCTGCTCGAGGTATGCACGGCGGGACAGGACAACGTTGTTGCGCTGCTTGTCCAGCTCGATGATCTTTGCTTCCAGCTCCTGGCCGATGTACGGCTCCAGGTCACGGACGCGACGCATCTCAACGAGGGATGCAGGCAGGAAGCCACGCAGGCCGATATCCAGGATGAGGCCGCCCTTGACAACCTCGATAACGGTACCGGTAACAGGCTCTTCCTTGGCCTGCAGCTCCTCGATGGCGCCCCATGCGCGCTCGTACTGTGCACGCTTCTTGGACAGGATCAGGCGACCTTCCTTGTCCTCCTTGGTGAGAACAAGTGCGTCAACCTCATCGCCGACCTCAACAACCTCGTCCGGGTTGACGTCGTGCTTGATGGACAGCTCGCGGGAAGGGATAACGCCTTCGGTCTTGTATCCAATGTCCAGCAGTACCTCGTCGTGGTCAACCTTGACGACGGTACCCTCGACAATGTCACCATCGTTGAAGTACTTGATGGTGGCGTCTACAGCTGCGAGGAAGTCCTCTGCGGTTCCGATATCGTTAATCGCAACCTGCGGGGTGTTAGAAGATGGCATATTGAAAAAATGCTCCGAATAAATGTAGGAAATCGAAATTGGACAACTGCGCGTCTCTCGAAAAAAGCTTGCTAAGCTGCGCAAATGCAGCTAAAACGAGAAATATTCGATCCCGCCTCGTGATTACTTAAAGCCTTCCTACAGGGACTTAGAACAACCCGTGGCATAGACACGCCCGTCCAACACTACATCTGTCCAGCTTAAAGGGCAAATACACGGACCAACTATTTCGCAAAGGAATTTCTCCCACCGTGACTTCCCCCTCGCACGCGAACCAAGCCTACTGGGATAGCGACGCCACCAACTACCACGCCGAGCACCCCGACTACCTTTCCTCCTTTTATTGGTGCCCAGAAATGCTCCACGAGGACCAAGCACACTTGCTAGGCGACGTCTCGGCTTCTTCCGTCCTCGAAATTGGCTGCGGCTCCGCCCCGTGTACCCAATGGCTCCAGACACGCGCGCACTTCGCCACCGGCTTCGATATCTCCCGCGGCATGCTCAACCACGCTGCACCCGGACTCCCCTTAACCCAAGCCGATGCGCTTTCACTCCCCTACGCCACCGACTCCTTCGACGCCGCATTCTCGGCTTTCGGCGCCTTTCCCTTCCTTGCCAACCTTGACTTAGCCCTAAGCGAAGTCTCCCGCGTTCTTAAACCAACTGGTCGCTTTGTCCTTTCGGCCAACCACCCGATGCGCTGGATATTCCCTGATGACCCCGCCGATCTGACGGCCGATATCAGCTATTTCGATCGTGCTTATCTGGAGCAAGACCACGATGGCAACCTGACCTATGCGGAGTTCCACCGCACTATCGCCGATTGGTTTCAGGCTTTACAGGGCGAAGGCCCGTTCCTAATCGAGGACATTATCGAGCCCGAATGGCCTAAGGATCTCACCACCACTTGGGGCCAATGGTCGCCAAAGCGAGGCGAAATCTTCCCCGGCACGATTATTTTCGTCTGCCAGAATTGCCGCTAACCTATGGGCATGTTTCTGGATCGAATTGGCCTACTTTTGCGCCGTGGCCTCGCATGGTGGATCGACGCCTTCCTGGCAGCGGCCGTCATCGTTGTGGCGCGCTGGGCAATCAATGCACTTGCCGACGCCCCCTTAACCGGCCACACCCTCGAGATTTACAACGCTGTGGCCCTCGCCCTAGTCTTCTACGCCTACCGCGTATGGGCCGAGGCCACGAAGACAACCTCGCTGGGAAAATGGTCACTCAAGCTGGAGATCCTCGCTACCCACCCCGGATGGCGCGCAGCCTGCCTCCGCAATTCCTGGCTGTTACTTTCTATGCTCACGCTGACGGGAGTACCGTTTATTGTGCCGTTGCTACTCGGCGTCCTAAGCGTGAGTGTCCTCGCCTTCGGCCAAACCCCTTTTGACATGCTGGCCAATTGCCTAGTCGAGCGCCGGCCTCAGATGGACACGCCTTCTTTTCGCGGCACCAAATAATACAGGAGCGCAAGGACTACCAGGACAGCGAACATCCAGGAAGATGGGAAAAGGAATGCTAGTGCCGTAGCTACCACCATCACCGCGGCGGCCGTTAGTCTTCTGACCTTCGGGTTGGCTGCCACGCGGGCGATGGTCATGGCGGCCACAACATAAGACACCGCAATAATTCCGTACCCAATGGCATAGGCCTTATGTTCTGCAAGAAACCGTTCAAGCCCGAGGCCAGCAATATCGATGGCTAGAAAGTTTACCTGAATGGCCCAAAGGCTTTCAAAGACGCGGAGGATCCACTTATTCGTCTTCTCTTCTAACGTCACTGCTCGGCAATTCCCTTCTTGACTTTTCGACTTACACTCATAACTTTTTCCGCACAGAAAAGGCTACCTAAAAACTTAGTGCGCATCGCGCGACAACTTTTGAACTTTCCGTATTGCATAGCCGGGCATGCCCAAGTCCTCAATGGCTTGCTTATTCCACGTCCCACGAACCTGTCCATCCACCACGATGGCGCGGCGAAATACTCCACGATTTCCCGGTACCAGTACTTCATGGACCTCGTTTGTCATCGCAAATAGACGGTCTTGATAACCCAAGATGTACTCGTCAAATGCTCCCAGCAGCAATACCGATTGCTTCTTTCGCGCTTCGGCCATTCCCACTATCTCAGCCGAAACAAGGTCCTGGGAATCATCGCCGCAGCGCACGATGTCCGGCGGGAGGCATTCGGCTGCGGGCCGTATCAGTTTTTGTGGGAGCTTTGCCCACCAGGCAAAGTCCCGCAACGTTGCGGGACCGTGAGTGCGGAAGTACCGAGTCATCAGCTCCGCAGTCGCCGCAACTTTATCACCGTTGAAGGTCTCCTCTAGCCCCGGCAGATCCACCGGCGAGATGAGCTGTTCCGCTCCGGAATAGACGGCGTGACCGCCTTCCATTGCTACACGCACAACATGCCAAAAGGGTACGTCGGGCAACGCTGTTGCAGCCCGGTCCTTGAGTTCGGCGCGCGAAAGCGGACGATCAATGAGCTTGTTTACCTCTGCCCGCAGCTCGGTATCACCCTTGCGCCCTTTGGCGCAGAGTTCAGTTATCCAGCCTATGTCCTTGATAGAAGCCGCGAAAAGCGTATTCCGCATGGGATACCCACGCACAATGTTTCCAGCATCCGAATGGTCTTTCGCCCGCAAAGCCAGTGACCGGCGAACCGAATGCAGGTCCTGGCCTTGCATGACACCGAAGGCGCGGGCCGCCTCCTCAACACTCTCCCACCGCCGCATGGTTAGGCCTTGCGAGGCGAGCCTCAGGCGCGCCTTTTCCCGGCGAGAGAAAGTAACCGAGCTAGTGGGCTGCGGCATCCCAATCCTTGCCAGCACCGGCGGAGACCTCCAGCGGCACGTTCAGCTCAATCGCTGAGTCCATCTCGCGCTCGAGAATCTCTCGAACTTTGTCCGCCTCACCGGAGGCGACTTCAACTACCAATTCATCGTGCACCTGAAGCAGCACACGGGACTTCAACCCTTGCAGTGCGCGGTCCACGCGAATCATCGCCACCTTAATAATGTCAGCGGCAGTGCCCTGAATCGGCGCATTAAGTGCTGCGCGCTCCGCGTTCTCGCGTGCTAGGCGGTTATCGGAGTTGAGCTCTGGCAAGTAGCGGCGACGGCCAAAGAGCGTTGCCGTGTAGCCATCCCTGCGGGCTTGGACCACGACTTCATCGAGGTACTTCTTCACGCCGCCAAAGCGCTCAAAGTAGCTTTCCATGATGGACTTTGCCTCGCCCGCCGGAATGCCCAATTGCTGGGATAGACCGAAAGCGGAAAGACCGTAAACCAACCCATAGGACATGGCCTTGACCCGGCGGCGCAGCTCGGGTGTCACCTGGTCAACTGGAACGTCAAAGACTCGAGAGCCAACATAGTTGTGCAGGTCTTCGCCTTCCTTGTAGGCCTCGATGAGGCCCGGGTCAGCGGAGAGGTGCGCCATGACACGCATCTCAATCTGGGAGTAGTCCGCAGTCATGAGTTCATCGAAGCCATCGCCCACGATGAAGGCAGAACGAATCTGGCGGCCTGCTTCGGTGCGCACGGGGATGTTTTGCAGGTTGGGTTCGGTGGATGACAAGCGGCCAGTAGAGGCCACGGTTTGGTTAAACGTGGTGTGAATGCGGCCGTCAGGCTGCACGGTTTTGATGAGACCTTCCAAGGTGGTCTTCATCTTCTGGTACTCGCGGTGTGCCAAGAGATGATCGAGGAAAGGGTGAGGGTTCTTAGCCGCGAGCTGTTCAATCTCCTTGGCCGCGGTGGAATAGCCCGTCTTCGTCTTCTTGGTCTTGGGCAGCTCAAATGTCTCAAAGAGCACGGTTTGCAACTGCTTTGGCGAGTTGAGGTTGAGCTTGTCATCGCCGGCAAGCTCGCGGGCGGCGCGCTCTTGTTCGGCAACCTGCTCTACAAAGGCGTCCTTTTGCGTTTCGAGAATGTCAACGTCAACGGCAATTCCGGTAGCCTCCATGCGCGCCAGAATGGTTACCAGCGGCAGCTCCAGGTCGGTATAGAGCTCGAAAGAGTCAATCTCCTGCAGCTCCGCAGTGAGCCGTTCTGCCAGCTCCATAATTGCCGCGGCCTGGTCCACTAGAGAGGAATTATCCAAAAGGGACAGCTGCTCCGTGGCGGCGCCGAGGGTCTTTTGGAGGTGGCGCTGGTAGACGTCGGCAAGCGCATAAGTGCGCTGACCAGGGCGAAGCAGGTAGGCAGCAAGGGCCGTGTCATGAGCGATGCCGGCAAGCTCAATACCGCGGCCGGCAAGCATATGGAAAGCGGCCTTCGCTTCGTGGAAATACTTCGGCGCATCGGAGGCCAACCACTGTGCAAGGGCCTTATCGTCCTCGGCAGTAAGATCGCCCAGCTCCACTTGCAGGCCGTGGCGTTCTTGGTCCACGAAAGCAATCGCCGAAGCATCACCCTGCCCCGGGTTTCCCTCGCCTTGGACATAAACTGCAACGTGCTTACGGCCAGGCAGCCACTGAGACAATGGCTCATCGTCGATGACTGTTTCTAGCTCTTGGACTTCCTCGGCTTGCTGCGCTGCCTCAGCACCATCATTGGGAATGGCGGCGAGTACGCGATCGCGCAGGTTGGTACCGAACTCTAGGTCATCGAACTTGGCGGCAACGTCGGCGACCTTGGCTTCCTTAAACGCCAAATCGTCGGGACCGACTTCTAAGTCCATGTCCGTGATCATCTGGGTTAGTTTCCGGTTCATCTGCACCTGCTCGATGCGCTCGCGGAAGTTATTGCCCACCACGCCCTTAATTTCCTCGGCGTGCTCTACCAAGGATGCCAAGTCTCCATACTTGACTATCCACTTGGTGGCAGTCTTCTCGCCCACCTTTGGGATGCCCGGCAAATTATCGGAAGGATCGCCACGCAGCGCGGCAAAGTCTGGGTACTGCGCGGGGGTGAGACCGTACTTTTCTTCTACCGCGGATGGGGTAAAGCGGTGGAGCGTGGATACGCCCTTCATGGGATAGAGCACCGTCGTGGACTCATTAACCAACTGCAGGTAGTCACGGTCTCCGGTGACGATGAGAGTCTCATAGTCCTGTGCCTCGGTTGCGAGAGTAGCCAAAATGTCATCGGCCTCGTAGTTCTCACGAGAGAGGGTGGTAATTCCCAGTACCTCGAGCACCTCGCGAATGAGGTCTACCTGACCCTTGAATTCCTCCGGTGCAGCCTCGCGCTGGGCCTTATAGTCCGGAAACATCTCGGTGCGGAAGGTTTTGCGCCCCACGTCGAATGCCACCGCAATGGCGTCGGGGGCCTCTTCCGCCACGATATTAGAGAGCATCGATAAGAAGCCATACACGGCATTAGTGTGCTGACCTCCTGAGGTGGAGAAATTATCCACCGGCAGGGCATAGAAGGCACGAAAGGCCATAGAGTGGCCGTCAATGAGCAGAAGTCGAGGCTGATTAGTAGTCACCTGCCCCATCCTAGAGAAGCGCACGGACATCCGAACACCCCGGTGCAGATTTTGTGGATGACGTGCGCATTCCCCCGCTGCCCCTACCCAATTAGGAATTCGCCTAGTGCCTGCGCTACTATTTTCACAGTCAAAGGCAATCCGCCTTTACACTGTGCGCCCCTGTAGCCCAATTGGCAGAGGCAACGGATTCAAAACCCGTCCAGTGTGAGTTCGAGTCTCACCAGGGGCACATTTCGTAACAACCCTCTGACCGGGAACTTCCTGGTAGGGGGTTGTTTTTCATGTTACGAAACAGGATGCATTGCGATCATTACGAGCATTACGAGCAGAAAATGTTGTCAATTGTTGTCACGGAATTAGGCCCACAAATCCGCCATTTTCGCAGACACAGACCCCAGATCATCGTCAAAGAGGTCGGCATACGTGTTTAGTGTCATGGCGGCGTCCTCGTGCCCCAGCTGCCTGCTCACCACCAGAACGGTTGCCCCAGCACTGATCAGCAGAGACGCCGCGGTGTGCCGGAGTCCGTGTGGGGTGATGTGCGGGAATGTGGGGTCTTCGGACTGTAGACGCGCCACAGCTTCTGTGAACCACGATCCCGAGCTGGGCAAACGCATAGGGGTAGTTGGGTCTCCGGGGCTGTGGAATAGGTATTCTCCTGGCCCTACTGCTGCTACACGTGCTTGAAGATCGTCAGCCACAACGTCAGAGAACGCTACTGTTCTGGTTTTGCGTGTTTTGGTGGGCCTACGACGATTTTCCCACCCACGGTAGTGGCAGAACGCCGTACGACAAGACGTCGGGTGGAAAAACTAACATCCTCGGGGGTAAGGCCAGCCAGCTCCCCGAAACGCAACCCTGTGGTCGCCAGTACCCGCACCGCGTCCCCATGCCGAGAACACTCGTCAGCGAGGCGTCTAACCTGGTCAACAGTCAAATACACTTTTCGGGGAGGGTTTTTCTTGGGAAGCACAATCCCCTGACACGGTAATTTAGGGATTTACCACACTGACACACCCTCACCACGTAAGCTATGACTATGGGAAAGCTGATTGGGGAGCGACATGTTTCCGTCATCCTTTTTGAAGGATTCGAGGTGTTAGACGTCTTTGGGCCGGTGGAGCTTTTGAGTCAGGTTCCGGACATACGTATAAGTTTTTTAGGAAAGGAAAAAGAGCCCGTCCAGAGCACCCAGGGCGTACGTGTCTTGACAGATCTGCCTTACACAAACCTCGAGAATCCGGATATTCTCCTAATCCCCGGGGGTGCGGGGACGCGAACCCTAGTTCAAGACACCGCCTTCCTGTCCTGGTTAAAGGAAACGGGACAGCGCGCCGAGATAGTGGCATCGGTCTGTACTGGTTCAGCCCTACTGGCAGCCGCGGGTCTCCTTAAAGGGCGCCGAGCAACGAGCAACAAGAGGGCATTCGGTTGGGTTTCTTCCTTGGATGATGATGTTGAATGGCAATCTCAAGCCCGCTGGGTGGAGGATGGAAAAATATGGACATCCTCGGGCGTTGCGGCGGGTTTGGACATGACTGCCTCGCTGATCCAGCACCTCTTCGGCGCAGAAGCTTTTGAAGAAGCGACCACGCTAGCGGAATATCAGCCACAAACAGACAGCACTGTCGACCCCTTCGCCCATATTTATGGCCTCATCTAGTTCACCTTATAAAAAGCCCCAGCTGGTCTACCCGACCCCCGCAGACGCACCTCATCCCAAACCAGACAGTCGACGACACCCAAGATAGACCACGGACTACGGGCAGTTGCACGAAAAACGCCCGGGCAGTGGTGTTGTTGTGCATCGTGGGAGTCATCGGTGCCGCCATCGACTTCGGCACCATGCACTTCCTTGAAACCTCCGGGGCAAACGCCCTGATCAGCCGGGCAAACAGTTACATCCTGGGCAGCCTGTTCGCCTACTACGCCAATAGCGTTGTCACTTTCTCCGGCAACCGGTCCACCACCGAGAAGCTGAGGGCCTTCATCGTCTACACCGCGTGTTTGATCAAGGCGGTGCTGGGCAACAAGCTCGCCCGTATCCCGCTGGCGGATTTCGAACACACGGTTTTACTCTCGTGGGTGATTTCGCAGGCAACAGCCACCACCCTCAACTTCATCCTGCAGAGCAAGTGGGTGTTCACCAGCGAAAACACCTCGCGGTGAGCGCATTCCGCTCCGCCAAGCCCCTGCCGAGTAAGCGATAACCCGGCAATCAACCCTCATCCTGCCCAGCAGGGCAAGGTGGGAGAAGGACTGTCGGGTTAGACGTCCATCTCGATCGAGGTGGGAGTTCCATCCCTCTTCGTCTTCACCGTCACGGGGTGCCCACCGAACATGTACCCGTCGTCGAACTCGACGCCAATGTTTCCCCTGTGGGGAATGTTCACCGCAGTCGGAGTCAGCTTGGCGTAGACGTCCTCCACCCCAAGCTTCGGGGCGGGTGTCGGCCTCCCTTCCGCCTCGGCCACATCGTGGCGCCACCGGTTCGCGGCCGGAAGGGTGTTGTTGCAAAGTTCGGGCGACAGGAAGACCTGCGCGAAATAATCACAGCCATGGGTATCTTCTCTGGTCGTCATTTCCCCCGTGACATCATTCTGTCGGCAGTGCGGTGGTACTGCCGCTACGGGGTGAGCTACCGCGATCTGGAGGAAATGATGATCGAGCGGGGCGTGCCAGTCGATCACACCACGATCTACCGCTGGGTCCAGAAATACGCCCCTGAGCTGGACAAGCAGACCCGGTGGTACCGACAAGTCCCGGATTGGCAGGCCCGGTCCTGGCGGGTGGACGAGACCTATATCCGGGTCGGCGGCAGGTGGTGCTACCTCTATCGGGCGATCACCGCCGGTGGCCAGACCCTGGACTTTTACCTCTCTTCGAAGCGGAACGTGGCGGCAGCGAAGCGTTTCCTGGCCAAGACCCTCAGATCCAATGCATCAGCCGGGTATCCCAAAGTGATCAACACCGATAAAGCACCCTCCCTAGCCAGGGCAATCGCCGAGTTGAAGTCAGAGGGAATCTGCCCGCCAACAGTGGAACACCGGCAGGTAAAATACCTCAACAACATCCTGGAAGGCGACCATGGTCGGCTGAAGCAGATCCTCGGGCCGAAAGGCGCGTTTAAGAACCGGACATCTACATATCGGACGTTGAAAGGGATGGAAGCGATGCACTCATTACGGAAAGGACAAGGCACGATGTATGCCTACGAGCAACCGAACCCGGACGCGGTGATCGTCAGCCGGGTGTTCGAGGCTGCCTGAGAACGCCGACCCGCAGCGAGCATCAGAGGATGAAGACTGGGTCGTCACGGCTCTCCGCCTGAAGTTTGCAACAACACCATGCGGGTTAGGTACCCACACACAAACCATCAGACACTCTCATCATAGTTGTCAAATCGTTGTCACAAACCGGGTCATCGTAAATTATCCCCTGGTCAGACTATTAAGTTACGACAGGCCGTGTGAGTTCGAGTCTCACAAGGGGCACAACGAGATAAGACCTCGGTTTCCACTAAGTCAGGGAAACCGAGGTCTTTGCTTTAGCCCAGTTCAGGCAGAGTTGGCAGGTGGTACTTGCGCAGGAGCGCGTTTATCTGCGGGATCGAGGCCTTCAGTTGCGGCAAGGCTAGGCCGATAAGTCCGGCCACGCCTGCGATACCGAGGATTGCTCCCAAGATGGCGGGCTTCGAGCTCGTACTGGAGCTCAACTCGGAGCTACCCGCGGCCGGCTGCGTAGTATCGACCGGTTTGCCGTCCCCGTGTGCACGGGCGGTAAGCCATTCCTCCTTGCCCAGAACACCCTGGGTCAGGCGGGTCTCGCCGATCCAGCCGTACCACGGGTCCTGCGGGCGCTGGTTATCAAAACCACCGCCCATAACCCACTGCAGGTCACGCGGGAGAAGACCTTCGGCACCTACCGCGTTGCGCAAGATAGGCGCACCGTTGATGAACATCTCCACGCTATCGCGCTCCGGATCATTGACCACGGCAATGTGCATCCACTCATCCTTGGGCACTTCGTGGGACCATACGGTAGAACCGCTTCCCTGCTTCGGCTCCGCCCACCAGCGCAGCTCGCGGAGATTGGAGATACCAAACATGACGGTGGGGTCCGTGTCATCAGAGCCGTCCACCAGCTTATTAATGGCAGAGTCGCGGCTGAGCGCGCTTCCCCAACCATGCTGGGCACCATTGAAGTCCTTCGGAATCTTGACGAAGGATTCGAAGGTGTACCCCTTGGTAGTATCCACGCTATTGGCCGGCGCGCCCTTGTCGGTGCGGAACTCGGCGTTGCCGACCTTGCCGGCAGGGTCGGACCAGAAGAGGGAGCCAGAATCAGAAGACAGCGGGTGGTGATCGGAGCTATAGGTCACCCGATCACCTAGCATGACGCCAGAGCGATGCAGGTCGCTGCCGGAATCGCTGGAAACGTCGGGGATGGTGGTGCCACGGCCGGCAGGGGCGCCGTCGGCAAGCGCATGCCCGTCCTTGTCTTGGGCCTGGCCCGGACGCCAGTGGAATACGGTGTGGTCGTTCTTGGCAAAGTCATCCGCACCCTTGGGCAGCTCATCCTCCGCGATGGTATAGGGCCTATAGCCTTCCGCGGCGATGTCGCGCGCACGCTGTGCCAGGTCCGGCTGGTGGCCCTCGCCCACGGTGAAATCCGGGGAAAAGGAGGAAAAGCGCTGCTCAAAGTCGAACGGGATGGCGTAGCTATCGCCCTTGTCATCTAGGGTGAGCTTGTCGAACTGCGTCAGTTCCTCGTGCGGCTTCTGCGCCACCCACGGCGAGAGCGCGGTCATCTCCAGCTGCTTGCCAGAAAGGTCGAACTCGAGCACGCCCAGCAGACCATTTCCGCCCTGGTAGGCCATCTGATAGTCCTGCAAAATGGAAACGACGTCGTGCCCGGCATCGTTCTTATCCACTCGGTAGCCCGCACCGTGGTGGTGGCCACCCATCACCAGGAAGATCTGGTCGTTGCTCTTGATGAACGTATCCCACAGGCCCTTGCCATAGTCATCGGAATAGAAAACGTTGCCCTCCCCGTCGATGTTGAGGGCCTCATGGGTGGTCACAATGACCGGAAGGTCTGGATGCTGATCAATGATGCCTTGCGCCCATGCAATGGCCTTCTCGTCGGCGCGCCACCCCAAGGCTAGGTTCAGGTATTTCTGGCCTTCTGCTTCAAAGATGTGGGCCTCGGAGTCATTATTGATGGCCGAGTAGCGCTCTTGGAAGGTCTCCGGATTAGCGCTCTTGGCACGATCGATACCAAACCACTTGTCATATGGGTGAGCCGACGCGCCCTCCACGTCCATGTCGTGATTGCCGGGCAGAATGGAGTAGTTCAGGTCCGAATCGTCGAGGACCTGCATAGCCTTATCAGCTACCTGCCATTCGCCTTCCACGTTCCACTGGTCGACGACATCGCCTAAGTGGGTGACAAAGTCCATGTTCAGCTCGTCTTGGTGGTCTACCAACCATTGAGTTTGGGCCAAGTAGGGTTCGCTTCCGTAGCGAGCTTGGGCCAAATTGCCGGTCTCCGGGGTGGAATAGCGCGAATAGAACTGGGTATCCGGTAGGACGCCGATGCTAAAGCGAGAACCCTCGCTGGGCGACGCCCCCTCAGCCCCAACCTCCGCAGCGCCTGCTGCCGGTACAACAACGAGGTTGCCCACCACCGCGGTTGCAGTTAGCGCTGGCAGGACAAATCGATTTTTCATAGAGAGTCCTTTAAGACTGGAAAGGAATGCTTGCACAGGGGAAATGGCGGGAATACGCGAGGGATTCTAGGGGGCGAACCTTTCAGTTAGTTGACACCCGCGTAAACAGGAGACTGAATAATGGGAAACTTATGGTTGCCTCTGAAAAAGACATCTTCTCGTGTGAGATTCCGTATAACCTGCCCCAAACTGCATAGTTGCATTGGGGTGCATTAAACTGACAGAATATTCATGAATACGGTTTTACCTCTACGGTTAGGGAGAAGATCTTCCCCTTCCGCGGTAGGTAGTCCACCGCCCTCTAATGAAAGATATGCATTACGCTTCACGGCGGTTCGCCTAGCCTCTCCCTTCGGCACTTTTCTCCCGGCTCGCTAGGCCAGTCGCCCTCCGCACCAGTCCCCTCCCAGGTAGATTTTTAATTTATGCAATACATTTTGAACGCAATCCGCGGCGCCCTCATCGGCATGGCCGAGCTTGTACCGGGCATCTCCGGTGGCACCGTGGCGCTCATCGTGGGCATTTATGAACGCGCAGTCCACAACGCCAACGATCTCATCTCCGGCCGCTTCAAAAAGGTCGAATGGAGCTTCCTCATCTCCGTAGCAATCGGCATGTTCATCGCCGTCTTCGGAATGTCCACCGTGCTATCTAACTTCGTAGATAATCACGTATCGGCGTCCGGGGCGCTCTTTTTGGGCATGGTGGCTGTGTCCATTTTTGTACCGCTATCCATGCTCTCCAAGCAGGAACGGCTACGCCCCTCGTCCATCATCGCGTTCGTCGTTGCCACGATTGCCATCTTCTTTATCACCGGATTCACCTCCGAACCGCACGAGAACCCCAGCCTCATCGTGGTCTTCTTCGCCGCCGCCATCGCGGTATGCGCACTTATCCTGCCTGGCATCTCCGGTTCGCTCATCCTGCTGACCATGGGCCTCTACCAGCCCATCATCGGCGCCGTTTCGGATCGTGACCTGGGCACTATCGCCGTCTTCGCGCTGGGTGCCCTGTGCGGTCTTGCGGCATTTATCAAGGTGTTGAACTTCCTGCTGGATCACCACCGTGCCCCCACGCTGATGGCCATGGCAGGCTTCATGCTCGGTTCTCTGCGCGCACTGTGGCCCTGGGGAGCTGACCAGGATGCCTCTAGCGGCATCATCATCGGCATGTTCATCCTCGGTGCGCTTATCGTCTCCGCGTTCATCTTCGTAGATATGAAGAAAGCCCGCGCTATAGATGAAAGGACGGCGCAAAAATAATGCCGCGCTCGTTTTCTCGCCGCGCAACTATCGCCGCGGTCCTCGTCCCCACGCTGAGCCTGGGCGCCTGCGTCACCAACGAGGAAGATTCCACACCGGACGGCTGGGAAGAACCCCATTCCGCAATGGTGCCGGAAATTGCCGCCATGTATAACGACAACGATGGCGTCCTCACTGCCGGAACTAACCCACCCTATGCCCCATTTCAGCTTAAGGATTCCCACGGCGCACTCCAAGGCGTCGAACTCGATCTTGCTCGCGCCGTTGCCGGCGTCTTAGGACTTGATTTCCAGCCCGTGGAACAGGACTTCTCCATGATCCTGCCCGCCGTGCAATCGGGCCAGATTGATATGGGCGCATCCGGGTTCACGGATAACCCCGAGCGCCGCAATGAATTCGACTTTGTAGATCACCTCTACGCTGGCATCCAGTGGGCCGAGCGAGTAGATGGCCCCAAGAAGGTTGACCCGGATAATCCTTGCGGCTTGACCGTTGCGGTGCAGCGCACCACGGTATCTGAAACCGACGATGTGCGCCCTAAGAAGGATGCGTGCAACGGCGATCTCACAGTCTTGTCTTATGACACCGGTGACAACGCCGCGCTGGCGGTCCTCATGGGACGCGCAGATGCCCTGTCCGCAGACTCCCCAGTAACGGCGTGGGCTGTCAATCGCTCCGAAGGAAAGATGCGGCAGGTAGGCGATATGTTCCAAGCATCGCCCTATGGCTTTGCTGTACCCAAGGATTCCGATTTGGGCAAGGCCTCGGCTGCAGCACTGCAACACCTCATCGAGACCGGAGAGTATGCAGAAATTTTGTCCCGTTGGGGCATCGAGGATGGCTTAATAGACCAGGCAATGATTAATGAAAGGCCGATCAATGGTTAATGAAAATGCGGCGACGCCAGCTACGGCAGAGCCTAAGGAAAAGCCCGCCAAGATCGAGGCGCGACCTCTACGCCACCCGTGGCGCTGGGTATTCGCCGGCCTGCTTATCGTGCTCGCCGTGTGGTTCATCATCGCCTCCGCCCGCAACGAGGCTTTTGGCTGGGACACCTACTTCCAGTATCTCTTTGATAAGCGCATTGCGCTTGCCTCCCTGCACACCATTGCCATCACCATTTTGTCAATGATCATCGGCGTTGTGGGTGGTGCCATCCTTGCGGTTATGCGCATGTCCCCCAACCCGGTGCTGCGCAGCGTCTCCTGGATATTCCTCTGGGTCTTCCGCGGAACACCGATCTATGTGCAGCTGGTGTTCTGGGGACTGCTCTCCGCCATCTACCAATCCATCAACTTGGGCTTTACCGAGGTGTCTTTGCAGACGATCCTCACCAACGCCTTCTTCCTTGCGGTGATGGGACTGGGCCTTAATGAAGCTGCCTATATGGCCGAGATCGTGCGCTCCGGTATCACCTCCGTTCCCGAGGGCCAGAAGGAAGCTTCCAAGGCACTGGGCATGTCCTGGTGGATGACCATGCGCCGCACCGTCCTTCCGCAGGCCATGCGCATTATCATTCCGCCCACAGGCAATGAGTTCATTTCTCTGCTCAAGACCTCTTCCCTCGTGGTGGCCATTCCTTATACCGAGGAAATCTTCGGCCGTTCCACGGATATTTCCGCCGCCCTCTTCCAGCCCATCCCGCTGTTGCTGGTCGCAGCGTCCTGGTACCTCGTAGTTACGTCCCTGCTGATGGTGGGTCAGTACTTCCTGGAGCGCCGCTTTGAGCGCGGTGCGACCCGCGAACTTACTGGCCGCCAACTTGCTGCGCTGGCAGACGCTGAAGGCACTATTCCCCGCAACGTATCCGTGATTTCGGAGGCTAAAAACTAATGGCTACTCCCATGATTTCCGCCCAGAACGTCCATAAGTCCTTCGGACAACTCGAGGTCCTCAAAGGCATTGACCTTGAGGTCCAGCCCGGCGAAGTGGCCTGCCTGTTGGGCCCCTCGGGCTCCGGCAAGTCCACCTTCCTGCGCTGCGTCAACCACCTTGATAAGGCAACTGCGGGCCGACTCTACGTCGACGGCGAGCTGATTGGCTACCGCGAAAAGAACGGCACCCTTTATGAGATCAGCGAAAAGGAAGCCGCAGAGCAGCGCTCCGATATCGGCATGGTCTTTCAGTCTTTCAACCTCTTCCCCCACCGCACGGTGATTGAAAACATCATCGAGGCACCGGTGCAGGTGAAAAAGATTCCGGAAGAAACCGCCCGCGCCCGCGCTATGGAGCTGCTGGAAGACGTTGGCTTGGCGTCCAAGGCCAATAACTACCCGGTGCAGCTCTCTGGCGGCCAGCAACAGCGCGTTGCCATCGCTCGTGCGGTGGCCATGGACCCTAAGCTCATGCTTTTCGACGAACCTACGTCCGCCCTCGATCCAGAGCTCGTCGGCGAAGTGCTGCGCGTTATGAAGGACCTCGCGGCCGAAGGCATGACCATGCTCGTAGTCACCCACGAGATGGGTTTTGCGCGCGAGGTAGCCGACAAGGTCTTCTTCATGGACGGCGGCGTGGTCATTGAGTCCGGCAGCCCAGCTGAAGTTTTGGATAACCCGCAACAACCACGCACCAAGGACTTTTTGGCTTCGTTGCTATAACCCCCACTACACTCCAAAGAGTACCTTCAGCCCGCCCGTCTTCCGCGAAGAGGACCGGCGGGCTTTGCCGTGGCTCACTCGCCTACGAAAGCGTCAAAATGCCCCGAATCAGTGCGCTGGCCGCGCCCAACCCGGCAACGCTGAGCGAGAGCACGCGGGCCTTTTCTCGTGGAACACGCCGAGCAATGCGGGTGCCGGCCCAAATGCCGACGAACATACCTAAGACTCCGGCGGGCCACATCACCCAAGGCAGACCATCAAAGTGGGCCGCACCAGTTAGCGTCTTGGTCATCACGGAAAAGAATCCGCCTACGACAAAAATCGGCTGCAGCGTAGCTGCGTAGACATGTTGGGGCCACTTTGCCGCCTGGGCGTAGACGGTAATAACCGGGCCGGCCACGCCCGCCAAGGTATTGGTAAAGCCGCCGAGAATACCCGCGGAGATGGCAGGGCCTTTGCCCTCCATCGGCGGGACAAACTTCTTTCCAAATGTCACTACGGCTAATGCAGCCAGAAGCGCAGCGCCCACCACGATCATGAGCCCTGCCGTGTCCATGCGCCTAATGAGCAGCGCCGCGGCCAAGGAGCCAATCACCATAACTGGGGCGATCAGGCCGAACTTTTTCCAGCTCACATTTTCACGCACGGAATAGGTGGTCAGAATCGCATTTATACAGGCCAGAACGTTGATCACCAGGATACCTTCGACCGGCCCCATAATGAGCATGAGGATGGGACCGCCGATGAGACCGAGCCCCATTCCGGATACCCGTTGCAGAGTCGAACCAACGACAACGACGAGGAAAATAATCAGCGCGAGGCTCACTGACGGTATTTCTCCTTTACGGCACGACCTACAGGCTCGGGGAACATCCCCGTCACGTCGCCGCCAAACTTGGCTACCTGCTTACACAGCGAAGAGCTGATATAGCCGTACTTCTCGTCCGTGAGTAGGAAGACAGTATCGATACCGGAAAGGCGCCGGTTCATCTGCGCCATGGGCAGCTCATATTCATAATCCAGTGAGCTACGCAGTCCCTTCACTAGGACGTCTGCCCCATGCTTCGTGGTGTAATCCACCAACAGCCCGGAACAATAATCCACTTTGATGGAAGAATCCACGCTCTGGCGGATAAGTTCCATACGCTCCTCCACGCTAAAGAGTCCTGAGGGCTTGTCGGGATTACCGGTTACCAACACGGTGACCTCATCAAACATCTGGTTAGCGCGATTGATGATATCGACGTGACCTAAGGTGACGGGGTCGAAGGATCCAGGGCAGACGGCCTTAGTCATGCTACTTTCGCTTTCTTTTCAGGGGTTTAGCTTTCGGCGTCTTCGCTGCCGGGACGGGTATAAACCGCCATATCCATGCGTGCGATGCCAAAGGTGCGCTTCTTAAGCTTTTGGCCGGTGGGCTCAAACCCGGCAGGCCACACAGTATCCGCGGAATCAACGTGGCGCTCAATTACTACCATTGCGCGGTCAGTAAGCACCGGTTCGATGGCAGCAATGAGTTCATCCACCTCATCAAAGGCATAGGGCGGGTCCGCCAGCACCAGATCGAAGTGCTTGCGCGGGGCACTGGCCAGGTAGGTGCCTACCTTCATCTCTTGTACTCGAACGCCGGGATGCTTGACGACGCCCATGTTATGCCGGATGATCTTTACCGCATCGGCCGAAGATTCCACCAGTACTGCTTCCTCTGCCCCTCGGCTCGCCGCCTCTAGGCCTAGGGCACCAGAGCCGGCAAAAAGGTCGAGCACCGAAGATCCAGCAAAGCCCCACCGTGCAGTGAGGGATGAAAACAGCCCTTCGCGGGCGCGATCTGCGGTAGGCCGAGTTCCTTCTGCGGGCACTTTAATGGTGCGGCCGCGGGCTTCGCCGGCAATAATGCGCGTCATTTATGCTTCTCCAATCTCCATCAAAAGGTCTCCGCCCACCACATCACTAAAGTCAGAGACCACAATACGGTGGACCTTTCCTGGTCCCGGGCTTTCTACGGGAGCCTCGAGCTTCGTGGCTTCGACAGTCGCAAGCGGGACTCCGGTATCAACAGTGTCTCCCACATTCACATGGCAGCGGACGATGCCCGCGAAGGGGGCGTAAATTTTCATGCTTCTAGGTTAACCCGTCTTAGTTCTTCTCCAAGTATTCCTGTTCGCTTTCGCTCAAATTGCGCGTGAGTTCCTCAGCCAACTCGGGATTGCGCATCACCATGGCACGCGCATCCGTGTGGGTGCGCTCCACAATGTCTTGGTCATCCGCCAAGTTCAGTAGCCGCAATGTGCGGTGCGTTCCGGACTGCATGGTGCCCAAAATGTCTCCCTCCTGGCGCTGGCGCAAGTCAAGCTCGGCTAGCTCAAAACCAGAGGAGGTTTGGGCAATTTGATTGATGCGGCGGAAAGACGGAGTGTTATCGGCTGCCGTGGTGTGCAAAAGGCAGATGGAGGCATTGCCGCCTCGTCCCACGCGCCCGCGCAACTGGTGCAACTGGGAAACGCCGAAATGCTCGGACTCGCGGATAAGCATCACCGTGGCATTGGGAACATCTACGCCCACCTCGATGACCGTGGTAGAGACCAAGATATCGATCTCTCCCCTGGCAAATGACGTCATTACCTCGTCTTTGTTGGGCATCTTTCCATGCAAGATGGCTACCCGCAGTCCCTTGAAGGGACCGTTTTCTAGCTGCTGTGCAAGCTCTAGCACTCCGCCTTTGCCTTCAATGCGCGGGCAGACGATATAGGCCTGATGGCCGTGGGCAACCTCCTCGCGTATCCGCTCGAGTGCGCGAAGCACCCAGGTCGGCCGCCACTCGGCCACCACTGCTGACTGAATAGGTTTGCGACCACCGGGCAGCTCTGTCAGCGTTGATACGGCGAGGTCACCAAAGACGGTCATCGCAATGGTGCGCGGAATCGGTGTTGCTGTCATCACCAGCACGTGGGGGCTGAGGCCTTCACGTGCCTTTAACCGCAGGCTATCGCGCTGCTCTACACCGAACCGGTGTTGCTCATCTACGACGACCAATCCAAGGTTAAAGAACTCCACGGTGTCTTGGATAATCGCATGGGTTCCAATGATGATGTCCGCGTCACCGGAGACAATATCCAATAAAGCCTGCCGCTTGTCCGCCGTTCGCATGGAGCCGGTCAGGAGTACGACCTTGACGCCTTCGGGAACCGAGGTCCCAATGGAGGCAGCGTGTTGGGAGGCGAGTACTTCCGTCGGCGCCAGCAGTGCTGCCTGCGTTCCTGCGTCGACAGCCTGCAGCATAGCGCAGGTAGCCACCATGGTTTTGCCTGAGCCAACCTCGCCTTGCAGCAACCTCATCATGGGCAGCGGACGAGCCAGATCGTCTTCGATCTCGCTAATGACGCGACGCTGCCCTTCGGTCAGATCAAAGGGCAGATGGCTCAGCAATTCTTCGCGATAGCCGCCTAGGGTGGCCGGCATGGTAGAAGCGGTCCGGGCTTCGGCATCTCGCTGGCGCAATGCCATCACCAAACCTATGGACAGCGCCTCGTTGTATTTTAGCCGCTGAATCGCACGGTACGGGCCCGCTTTCCCGGGCTCGTGGATTTCCCGCACTGCCTTATCGAGGCTGATGATCATCTGATAATCCAGCGGTTCCGCAATCGGCGGAGTCTTAGATAGGACGTAGTGGATGGCGCCCATGATGTACCACGAGGTCACCTTGGACGTGGCCGGGTACACCGGTATCCATTCACGTTCCAAGAGGAGCTGGTCGAGCCTGCCAAACTGCGACAGGTTCCGCAGCGAGCCGGTGGCTTTTGGGCGTTGCTTCTTGCCGGATTCGGCCGCTGGCTGGCGGTAATCATCCAGTTCGCCATCGGGGCGGCCAAACGCATCGATCTCTACAAAGTCCGGCTGCTGCAACTGCGGCTGGTTGCGAAAGAACTTAAGCTTGCCGCTCATCATGACGCGCTGTCCGCGGTGCAACATCCGCATCACGTAATTGGCATTGAAAAAAGTCGCAACGATGCTGCCATCGAGCTGCACATTGATGATGGTGGTCTTGCCCGAGTCATGGCGGGTGAATCCGGTAATGGTTCCGGTAACCGTGACGATATCGCCCTCCGCAGCGTCTCCTAGGCCGACGTCCTTGTTGTGGCGGATATAGTCTCGGGGATAGTGAGCTAAGAGCTCGCCGCAGGTCTCATACCCCAGCGCTTTGGTAATCTTCGCGGCGTCCTTCGCCGCAAGCACCTCTGTCAAAGGGCGGTTGTCCTGCCAGCCGAGCATTGCTATTCCACTCCGATTTCGGTTGCGATATCCGGTACTTTCAGTGCCATAACGTCCACGCGAAGCTGTTGAGCTAGGTCCTCCTGGTCCAGGTCAAGGGCGCTTAAGACTGTGACCTGCTCACCGCCTTCTGCTAAGAGATCGCGGCAGGTGGTAATGATTGACTGCGGGGTTTCCTGGCTTGGGTAAGCCACTCGCATGGACTTGGCAGCATCACGCATGGCAGCAACGACGGCACCAGTATCTGGGTTATCCGGTTCATAGACGGAAATCGCAGCCAGAGCTGCAGCCAAAGACTGCGCGGGCACTACTCGCCCGGCGCTGGTCTCCGAACTCAAACCGGTAGCAAGGACGATGTCCTCCTCTTCCGCCGCAATGGGATCATCCGGTGACACAACGCTCACCCCCGCAGATGCCAGAAGATCGCTGATAGGCCCGGCCGGTGCGGCAGCAATTACCCGGCGAGCGATCGGTGCTTCGGAGGCAGATTCGGTGTGAGCAGGCAACACCTCAAGGTGCAGGTTGGATACCTTTCCTATACCAAAGGCGGTTTCAATGACCCTGCCTGCCCGCCAGGAGTGGATATGTACATTAGCGCTGTCCTCGGTGGCCCGAGCGATAACGAGGCTGTCTCCCAACGGTTCAATTGCTACCTGCAGCGTGTCTAAATCTCCCTCGAAGAAAAAGACCACTTCCAGTTCAGTTTCCGGCTCCGTTTCGGGCAGGCCTGTGTGCCCGGTGGATCCTTCGATTTCTGCGAGCAGAGACTCTAAGAGGATAACGAGACCAGCGCCGCCAGCATCCACCACTCCTGCCTCGCGCAGGGCTGGCAATTGCGAAGGAGTGCGCTCGAGGGCCGTTTCCGCGGCAGCGATTGCGGCGCTGACAATACTGTGCAAGGTTGCGCCTGATTGCGCTGCAGCGTCGTCGGCAGCCTCGGCTGCTGCCTTCAAGACCGTAATAACTGTGCCTTCCACCGGCTCGGCGATAGCCTGGTCCACCAGCTCCACGGCATGCTGCAGGGAGCGGGCAAAGACAGCACCGTCGATAACTGAGTCCACAGTTGACTCGGCAATGCCGCGCAGAACCTGAGACAGCACCATTCCCGAGTTCCCGCGGGCACCACGCACCGCCCCGATCGCAAGGGAGTCAGCGACATCGCCGCCATTGTCGAGCTCCGCTACCGCTGCCTCCATCGTATGCGCCATATTTGAGCCCGTATCGGAATCCGGTACGGGAAAGACATTGAGCGCGTTGATCTCATCGCGGCGGTGGGCTAATTCCCCCACGGCGCGGGTGGCCCAATTGCGCATTCCGTGGGAATCCAGCGTGCTGGGGTAGGACATGCGCAATAGTTTACAAGCGCCAGTCTATTTCCTGTGCGCCTTGGTCCCGCAAAAGGGCGTTTGCCCGGGAAAAGGGCTGAGAACCAAAGAAGCCGCGGCTGGCAGAAAGCGGTGAGGGGTGTGGGGACTTGATACAGGGGACGTCGGGAAGAAAGCGCTCACACGCTTGCGCATCCCGGCCCCAGAGAATCGCGACCATGGGGCTGCGGTTGAGTGCGCGAATGGCAGCCTCTGTGATCTCTTCCCAACCGATGCGGCGGTGCGAACCGGCTTGGCCTGGGGCTACGGTAAGCACCCTGTTAAGCAGCAGCACTCCCTGGTCCGCCCAGGCGCTCAGGTCACCATCCTCCCGGCCGTTGATACCCAGATCATCGTGCAGCTCGCGGTAAATATTGACCAAGGAACGCGGTGGTTTCACGCCTGGGCGGGTGGAAAAGGCCATGCCCATGGCGTGTCCTGGGGTGGGATAAGGGTCTTGGCCGACGATGAGCACGCGGACATCGTCCAGCGGCATCTGCAACGCGCGGCAGACGTCCTCGGCCGGGGGCAAGTAGTCCTGCCCCTCAAGAGCGTGAGAAATCTGTGGCCATTGCTTTTCAACAACCGGCGCCAGCACCGGTTCCCAGGAAGGGTGGTAAGTGGGATGCATGGTTAAAAACTCAGCCAGCCTTTCTGATAGCTCGGTGTGGTGCCTCCCAGCGTAACTCCGCAGCCGCGGGTTACGGTGCCAATCTTTCGGAATCCGGAGGGGGCTTCCTTTGCGGTCGTGCCGATGAGGGTGTGGTCTTCGCCGCCGCTGAGTACCCATTCCCAGGGATCGCAGCCGAGTAGATCCGCGGCCTGGCACAGCAATTCTTCCGGTTGCAAGGCCTGCGGATCCAGGTCCATGTGCACACAGGAGTGCTCGGCCATCGTAGTGCAGTCTTGAATCAGCCCGTCTGAGTTATCGGTCATTGCGGTCACCCCCGCGGCACGGGCAATGACGCCGCGGCCGGGGTTGAGCCAGGGGGCACAGTGGGCGTCGATAAGCGGCTGCAGGTGCTCATGCCCTGCAGGCAAGTTCCGGCCGAAGCGCTCCAACAAGGCCAAGCCGGCGGCCGAGTGGCCGATCTTGCCGTGCGCTACTACCTGCTGGCCTGCCCGCGCCCCGTCCAAGGTCAAGGCAGGAAGGCTGCCACCGAGGAAGCCTACGGCCGTGATATTGATGACCAAGAGATCGGACTTCGTAAGGTCGCCGCCTACCAACTCGGCGTTATAGAAAGAGCTATGCTCCGCGATTCCCTCGGCAATGCCGCGCACGAAGGGCACCGGGGTATCACCTGGCGCGGCGATAGCAAGGAGGGCGGCCACCGGGCGAGCACCCATAGCTTCCACATCGGCAAAATTGCGCAAGATGGCCTTCTTGCCAATCTCGCGCGGGGTAGACCACTCGCGCAGGAAATGACGTCCCTCCACCATCAAATCAGTGGCCGTCACGGTGCGGGAATTCGGCGGCGCACTGGGCAGAACCGCGGCATCGTCTCCATTGAGCCCACTGGAGGCCACGGAGGTGATTTCCCGGATGGCGGCGCGTTCTCCCACATCTGCGAGAGTCTGAGTTAAGTTCACCAGCTTCCTTTCGATACTATGAACCCTTATGACATCCCAATTTAACCGCACCGCGATCTTCATTTCACTTGGGTTGTCCATAGTGATGGTTCTGGCGGTCCTTTTCGGCGCAAAATACGTATTCAATAACGTCGCCAAAGCCCCCGTGGCGGTCTCCCCCGTGGAGTCTAAGGAGGCAGACTCGCAAGCCTGCCGCAGCTTTATCGACGCCCTTCCGGATCAGGTCATGGATAAGCCACGTGCCGATATTGCCGAGCCCGTACCTTCCGGTGTCGCGGCTTGGGCCGCTACCTCAGACGATAAGGTCACCGTGCGCTGTGGCGTGGATATGCCTTTCCAGTACACCGAGTACTCCCAGACCCAGGACGTAGAGGGCGAACAGTGGTTCCAGGTGCACGATGCCACCCCTGGCTCCAACCTCACCACTTGGTATGCGCCGCAGCGCTTCCCCGTTGTCGCGGTCACTGCCTCCACTGACGCAGAGCCGGGCGAGCTTAACGACGCCCTCTCGTCCCTCGAAGAAAAGCCTGCCACCGCCCACGAGGCGCCGCTCAAGGCGCTCAAGGCGGGCAATGACCAGATGTGCGCAGAAGTAGACAAGGCCTTGCCCGATTCGGTGGCCGAGGGATACAGCCGCCGCAAGGTAGAGGAAAAGAATACCTACGTGTGGAGCGCCGAAGGCCGCGAAGACATCGTCGCGCGATGCGGCGTAGCCAAGCCGGAGAACTATCGCGCCGGAGTCAAGCTCCAGCAGGTTAACGATATTCCGTGGTTCGAGGACACCACCTTAGCCCACGGCACGACCGCAGGCACGTGGTTTGCCCTCGGCCGCGAGGACTACCTTGCGCTACACGCCCCACAAGATGCCGCGCAGGCGGCACTGGTGGAAATCGGCGATGTGCTCGCAGAGCACACGGCCGAGAAGTAGGCAGCACTTGGGCCTATTTGGCCAAGGCCTGCTCGATAAGCGCCTCGAGCAGCGCCGGGTACTCAACGCCCGAGGCCGCGAGCACCTGCGGGTACATGGAGATCGGGGTAAAGCCCGGCAGGGTATTGATCTCGTTGATGTACACGGAGTCCTCGGTGACGAAGAAGTCGACTCGGGACAGGCCCTCACAGTTGAGGGCCTCGAAGGCGCGGATCGCCATGCCTCGTAGTTTCTCGGTCAGCTCAGGTGCGAAAGGTGCAGGGATTTCGGCGGTGACCACATTGTCGAGGTACTTGGTGTCGAAGCCATAAAAGCCCTCATCGGAATCATCGATACCGGCGAGCAGCGCTGGGACGGAGGCCAGCAAGGTGCCATCGGCATAGTGAAGTACGCCGATTTCTACCTCTTTGCCTACGATTTCCGGCTCCACCAGGATCTTTTCGTCATCCTCGAGCGCCAAGTCGACGGCGGCGGGGAACTCCTCCCAGCTATTGACCTTGGATACGCCGATCGATGATCCGCCCCGGGCGGGCTTTACAAAGACGGGCAGGCCTAGTCGCTGCTTTTCGTCCTCGCTTAGCTCGGTGCGGCCTTTGAGGATAACCTCGGGTGCTACTGGCAGGTCTGCGGCCGCCAGCACCTTCTTGGTAAATTCCTTGTCCATACCCACCGAGGAAGCCAATACCCCTGGGCCTACATAGGGCAAGCCGGAAAGCTCAAAGAGTCCTTGGACCGTGCCGTCCTCACCAAAGGGGCCATGCAGAATGGGAAATACCACGTCGACCTCTGCGAAGAGCGTGCCGTCGGTGACGTTGTGGAATTGTCCCCTGGCATTGGGATCAAGAGAAAGGGTCAGTTCTACACCTGGGCTGACCTCCGGCATGACACCATCGACAATTTCTAACCCCTCAGTGGTGCCGGGCGTCCACGTGCCCTCACGGGTAATGCCGATGGGCACCACCTCGAATTTCTCTGGGTCGAGGTGGTTCATGATCGCGCCTGCGGATACGCAGGATACGGAGTGCTCGGTGCTACGGCCGCCATAGATAACGGCCACGCGGGTCTTTTCAGTCATGCCCGCAGATTTTACCCTCGACCTACTCCGACTTCTTGGACCGACCCATCAAAGCGATGATCATATCTTCCACCGCCATACCCTCGTAGCACACGCCATAAACCGCGTGCGTGATAGGCATCTCAACTCCGGCCTGCTGGGCGAGGCGATAGATGGAGTCACAGGAGTAGACGCCCTCCGCGACCTGGCCATTGGTCGCAGCCTTGGCCTCTTCAATCGTGCCGCCTTGACCCAAGCGGTAGCCAAAGGTGCGGTTGCGCGAGAGTGTCGAGGTGCATGTTGCCACCAAGTCGCCCATGCCTGCGAGGCCGGAGAAAGTAAATGGATCCGCCCCCAACTCCACGCCCAGGCGGGTAATTTCCGCCAAACCGCGGGTGATGATGGTGGCCATGGTGTTATTGCCCAGCCCTTTGCCGGAGGCGATACCACAGGCTAAGGCGATGACATTTTTACAGGCGCCACCGATTTCTGCGCCGATGACGTCGGTATTGGTGTAGGGCCGCAGGTACGGCGCGGCGACCGCTGCTTGCACGCGCTGAGCGCGGTCTTCATCGGAGCAGGCAATCACCGTTGCGGCCACTTGGCCGGCAGCAATCTCCTTGGCCAGGTTCGGGCCAGACAGTACCGCCACGCGGTCTTCTGGCACGCCCGCCGCATCCATAATGACCTCGCTCATGCGCTTGAGCGTGGCGGTCTCCACGCCTTTCGAGATAGACACCAGGGTCGCGTCCTCTGGCAGGTGCGGCGCCCACTTTTCCACGTTGGCGCGCAAGGTTTGGGAGGGAACGCCGAACACGACGACGTCGGCAAGCGCAAGCGCTTCCGCATCATTGTGGGTGGCCCGCACCGCGGCCGGCAGCCGGGTATCCGGCAAATAGTCCGGATTGATGTGCGTCTCGTTGATGGCCTGCACCAATTCCGTGCGGCGCGCCCACAAGCGAACGTCATTTCCGGCGTCCGCAAAGACCTTGGCCAAGGTAGTGCCCCAAGAACCAGCACCCATCACGGCAACATTAACCATGGTGTCTCCTCCAAACGTGCAAATCTATAACCCCAACCTTAAAGCATGCCCGACCCCCGTGGGGCGAGGATGCACAACGCGCCTTACCCGTGGGACAATGGGCGCTTAGACGTTGTTTTCAAACACCCAATTTCTGTGGAAAGGCCCCGTGGAGGCAGACGATGCCCAATATTAAAAAGATGCACGAAACCGACAAGGATCAGCAGCACGAGGAATTTATTTCCGGCCGCCATCAGGAAATCCCGGTGGACCCCGCCAAAGAATTCCACCGCACTACCCTTGCTGCCGGCGCCGTGATCTGGCGCGGCTCCCCGCAGGACCCAGAAATCGCGCTCATCCACCGCCCCCATTACGATGATTGGTCCCTGCCCAAGGGCAAGGTTGATCCGGGCGAGTCCCTACCTACCACCGCAGCCCGGGAAATCCTGGAGGAAACCGGCTTTAACGTGCGTCTAGGCAAGCTCATCGGCAAGGTAACGTACCCAGTCCAGGGCCGCACTAAGGTGGTCTACTACTGGGTAGCCAAGTACCTGAGCGGAACCTATTCCGCCAATAGTGAAACCGATGAGCTACGGTGGCTGCCCATCGACGAGGCGCAGGACCTCCTGTCCTACGACGTTGATACCGCGGTAGTGGCCAAGGCGGCTAAGCGCCTACGCATCGCGCCCGCTACCCGCGTGCTCTATGTGCGCCACGCACGCGCGCATGACAGCGGTAGCTGGGAAGGCGATGACAACCTTCGCCCACTGGATAAAAAGGGCCGCCGCCAAGCAGAGATGCTGGTGCCAATGCTGAGTGCCTTCCACCCCACCGCCATTTACTCGGCCTTGCCCCAACGCTGCCAGCAGACTGCTGCCCCGCTTGCCGACGAACTAGGCAAGGACATTTCCATCAACAGAAACTTTGGTGACGAGGCTTGGGAGAACGACCCAGAAGCAGCCAAGAAAGCTTTCCGCCGCGTGGTCAACGAAGGCGGCGTTCCCGTCATCGTAAGCCAGGGCGCCACCATTCCCGGCATCATTGAGGATCTTGCCCCGAAGTTCCTCAAGAAGCCCGTGGACAAGCTGAAGTTTAAGAAGGCTTCTGTATGGGTCTTGTCCTTTAACAACGGCGAGCTGACCGGCGCCGATTACCTGGCTAGCCCACTGCCGGTGCGCTAGTTTCCTAGTTCCTCCCCGACCAACAATTAAGGCCCTGCCTTCCATCTCATGCGGCGGACGAGCAGGGCCTTACTTGCGCAACTATCGTGCGGCTGCGGGGTTTTCTAACCGCGCAAGCCGAGCGTGCGACGGACGAAGAGGACCAAAATGAGGGTGTTCAGTGCTGGGTACACAAACATGCCGACTAGGGTAAAGCTCAACACTGCGTACAGGACGACACTCAGGACGACTACCAAGATGGTCACTCCGACATTCTTCTTCGCTACCTCGATGGAAGCCCCAAAGGTCTCGCCAACGGATAGCTCAGGACGTACGGCCTTAACAGCCGGCATCCAAGTAAAGAAGAAGGCGGCGAAGAGTCCCGGAATAATCAGGAGAACGAAGCCCAGGGAAATAACCAGCCACGAAAGCACATTCACCGCCATGAGACCGGCGACATTTTTAAAGCTCAGAAAGTCCTTTATCTCCAGCATCCCGGTATCAACCTGTTTATTAGCAGCCTTGTACCAGGTGCTAATGGACCAAATAAACACTAGGAACATGGCGATAATAGCTAAGAACATTACCGCAATTAACCCACCAGTAAGTGCGGCATCGGAACCCGAGCCACTATTGGCTAGGGCATCAATGGATGTACCGCTGCCTGCTAGGACGAGGGTCAACAGCAAATAGAGAATGGAGACAATTACGATCTGCACCAGTGGACCGAAAATCCACTGCGCCCAACCGCGGCCGAAGTAGCGGAAGCTATCCGCGAGTACCTGAATGGCGTCTACGTCGCGCCCAAACAGGGAATCGTCTCCCGGATACGAGCTTCCGGCATATCCGGGTTGGCCGTATTGCTGCTGTCCATACTGTTGCTGGCCAAACTGCTGTTGACCAAAGTGCTGTTGGCCGTAGCCAGGCTGACCATTCGCATCGTGCCCATGAGAAGCAGACTCATTGCCGGCTCCGGGATACTCTGCCCCGTTGTTTCCTGAATTGAAGGCATCATTATTCGAATAGGGATTGCTCATAAGTCTAAAGCTAGGGGGATACTTTGTTGCAGGAAACTGGAGCAAGCAATTGTTACCTATACGTTACGGAGTTGTACCCCCACCTCTACCCCAAGGCGGAAGCTTGAGGTTCACGTATGAACGCACGGCGCCCCTACAGCCGCTTCGCGTAGCAGGACTGTAGGGGCGCTGCTGACCCACCGATTTCAAGCGGTTTTTCTGTTATTGAGCGTGAACAGCGGGCTTGAAACTGGGGCGGCGCGATTCGTATGCAGCGATTGCATCTTCATTCCGGAGGGTAATGCCGATGTCATCCAGCCCTTCCATCAACCGCCAACGGGTGTAGTCATCAATATCGAAACGGTAAGTATTTTCTTCTACCGTGACCGTTCGAGCCTCCAGGTCCACGGTGACCTGAGTTTCTCCAGATTCGAGCTGCTTCCAGATGAGCTCGATATCTTCTTGCTCCATCAACCCAGTAAGCAGTCCAGACTTTCCAGCGTTACCGCGGAAAATATCTGCAAAGCGGGAAGAAAACACGGCGCGGAAGCCGTATTCACTCAACGCCCACACTGCGTGCTCACGGGAGGATCCGGTGCCAAAATCACTACCCGCAAAAAGCACCGAGCCATCCTTGAATTGCGCCTGGTTGAGCACAAAATTGTCATCGGAGCGCCAATTGGAAAATAGGCCTTCAGAAAAACCGGTCCGCTTAACCGACTTCAAGTAGCGCGCGGGGATGATCTGATCAGTATCCACATTGGAAGCGCGCAGGGGCACGCCCGTTCCCGTATGGGTAATAAATTTCTCCATTGTCAATGCCTTTCTAAGCCCTTAATCCAGGTCTGCAGGGCTAGACAGGTAGCCGGTCACGGCAGTTGCGGCAGCCACCTGCGGGGAGACAAGGTGCGTGCGCCCACCAGGACCTTGACGGCCCTCGAAGTTGCGGTTGGAGGTGGAGGCGGATCGCTCGCCCGGAGCCAATTGATCTGGGTTCATACCCAAGCACATCGAGCAGCCGGCGGTACGCCACTCCGCGCCGAACTCTCGGAAGACCTCGTCGAGGCCTTCCTCCTCCGCTTGGGCTTTGACCACGGCAGAGGACGGCACGACCATCATCCGCGTATCGGCAGCGATGGTGCGTCCCTTCACCACGTCGGCCGCAGCGCGCAGGTCTTCGATGCGGGCATTGGTACAGGACCCGACGAAGACGGTATCGATCTTGATATCACGCAGTGGAGTACCTGGCTGCAGGTCCATATACTGCAAGGCCTTTTCCACAGTGGCCTTTTCATTATCGTCACCACAGTCTTCCGGATCTGGGACCTTCTCCCCTAACGGAAGGCCCTGCCCAGGATTGGTTCCCCAGGTAACAAATGGGGTCAGCGAGGAGCCATCAATTTCCACGACGGTATCGAATTCTGCGCCTTCGTCCGTGGGAAGCGTCTTCCAATACTCAACTGCAGCATCCCAGTCTGCTCCTGTGGGAGCAAACTCGCGACCCTTGACATACTCGAAAGTCGTCTCATCGGGAGCGACCATCCCAGCGCGGGCCCCTGCCTCAATAGACATATTGCACATCGTCATACGCGCTTCCATGGACATCTTGCGAATGGCCTCACCGCGGTATTCAATGATGTGGCCTTGCCCGCCACCGGTACCGATTTTGGCGATAATGGCCAAAATGAGGTCCTTGGCAGATACGCCCTCTTGCAGCTCTCCAGTCACCTCAATAGCCATGGTCTTGAATGGCTTTAAAGAAAGCGTCTGCGTAGCCATGACGTGTTCTACCTCAGAGGTGCCAATACCCATGGCGATAGATCCAAAGGCGCCGTGCGTGGAAGTATGCGAGTCGCCACACACGATTGTCATACCTGGCTGGGTGATGCCCAGCTGCGGGCCAACCGTGTGCACGATGCCCTGCTGGGCATCACCCATCGAGTGCAAGCGCACTCCAAATTCCTCGCAGTTCTTGCGCAGGGTCGATACCTGGGTGCGTGAAACCTCATCCTTGATTTCCAAGAGGTTGCCGGACTTGATGCCTTGCGTGGGAACGTTATGGTCTTCGGTGGCCAAGTGCAGCTCAGGGTGACGCAACGTGCGGCCGGCCAGCCGCAGGCCATCAAATGCCTGCGGACTGGTAACTTCATGTAGTAGCTGAAAGTCAATAAAGATGAGGTCTGGTGCCCCAGCATCGCCGTGTTGGACGACGTGATCGCGCCACACTTTTTCTGCCAATGTCAGCTTCTGGTTCATAAACATCTCTCCACACTTGAAATCTCATGAGTTGGGACGTAGATTTCATTGTATGGGAGAGTATAGCGCAGTTTCCGGAATTAAGGTGTTGGATCGAGCAATGGCCATTATGATGGCCGCCGCCAACCACCCCTCCACCCTCAATGAATTATGCGAAACCACGGGGCTACCTCGGGCGACGGCACATAGATTGGCCACCGCGCTCGAGGCACACCGCATCCTCGTTCGCACCCCCGATGGAAAGTGGAAGGCCGGCCCTGCCCTTCCCGGCAACCGCGATCACCTCCTCGAGGCAGCGGGACCAATCATGGAGAAACTGCGCGAACACACCGGAGAATCCATCCAGCTCTACGAAGTCACTGGAAATACCCGCACCTGCATTGCCACTAAGGAGCCGGAATCCGGCCTCCACAACGTCGTACCAGTCGGGCGCCAGCTACCGCTTAGCTCCGGCTCTGCCGCGCGCATCATTGCCGCATTTGTAGACATTAATACCGATAACGCCTCGTTTACCCAAGCAGACATTGAGGCGGCCAGAAACCAAGGTTATTCCGAGTCTATTGAGGAACGCGAAGCCGGCTTAGCCTCCATCTCCGCGCCGGTTTTCGATGGTTCCGGCACCTTCCTCGCAGTATTGTCGATTTCCGGATCTGCCGAGCGCTTCCAACCTTCCCCGGCCCAGAAATACGCCGACATTCTCACTTCCGCCGCACGCGAATTGAGCAATCTCCTTTAAGGCCCTCCCTAGCTTTACGACGCCCGCCTCCACCTAACCCCAAGGAGGCGGGCCGATTTATTTCCCAAACCAGAAAAATCAGAGAAACGCGCCCACGCCTATTGAAACCGAAATGAAAATGCGGTTTAATGAAAACACACTGAAAACAACGGGGCTTCCCCCCACCAGAGAGGATCAGACATCATGACCCACACCACCCACGAAGACCATACCCACACCCATGGCGCCGATTGCGGCCACGTTTCCTTCCCACACGGCGACCACACCGACTACCTCCACGAAGGCCACATTCACCGTGAGCATGATGGCCACTGGGACGAGTGCGAGACCACCGAGCACGTTGAAGCCGAGGCGCACGCCGACCACACCCATGGTGAAGGCTGCGGCCACGTAGCGATCCCGCACGGCGACCACGTGGACTACCTGCACGACGGCCACCGCCACGCCGCCCACGGCGATCACTACGACGAGCACTAAGCGCTTATCGAGGCATAGCCCCATACCGCTTGCCGCCTGGACCCCTTCAACTGTGGGCCCAGGCGGCCTTCTCTATGCCCACCCCCTACTGCTGAAATCCTCCCCGAAATTCACACCAGAAACATATCTGCAAGCTCGGCGGGACGCGCTCTCTCATTTCTGTTTAAAATGACAGTCAGACTATTAGTTCTTTCCGGTTGGGTGCTACGGTTTTTCGAGTGATTACTAGTTGGAAGATTTTTCTTCAAGATTTTGTCCGCTTGTGGCGGACCCCGCAGGTCTGGGTGATCCTCATTGGTTTGATGATCACCCCAGCCCTGTATTCTTGGGTAAACATCTCCGGTTTCTGGGACCCATACGGAAACACAGAACACCTCAAGGTCGCCGTAGTTAATGAGGACAAAGGCGCATCCTCGGAGATGACTGGCCACTTAGACGTTGGCGGGCAGATGATTGACAAGCTGCATGACAATGACGAGCTGGGCTGGCAGTTCATGGACAGGCAGGAAGCCGAAGACGCCGTTAAGAAGGGTGACGTCTTCGCCTCGGTGATTGTCCCCGAAGACTTCTCGGCCGATTTCGTGAACCTTTTTAAAGGTACCTATTCTCAGCCCACGCTGGAATATCACGTCAATGAGAAGCTCAACGCCATTGCACCGAAGATTACTGATACTGGCGCTTCGACACTAGACACCACCATCAGCTCGACCTTCAAGGAGCAGGTAGCGGATTCGGTGGCTACGGAGCTAAAGAACTCCGGTGGCGATTTGAGCCAGAAGATTAACAGTACCGCAAGCAAGACCGCGGATTCTTTTTCAGAGACCGCAGATACGGTAGCTAACTCCCGCAGCCAACTTGCTGACGTGCATTCCACCATCGAGGATGCGCGCCCAACTATCGCGCAAGCCCGCGAGTCTTTGGGCACGGTGCAAAAGACCCTCGACGATGCCCAGACCGCCTTGGATGAGCTGAACGCTATAACCGCAGAGGTCCAGCGGGAAGTCACTTCTTTCTCGGACGATGCCACCGCTGCCTACGTAGAAGGCACGACCGCTATGGCGGACGGCACCGCCTCCGCCAATGCCACCGTGGGCTCGGTCTCCGGCAAACTGCGCGGCGCCCTCAACCGCGTTGCTGCCGCATCCGCTGGCGCGTCTGGAATCGTCGGTGAAGCTGATCGGGCTATCGATCAGCTCGATAAGCTTGCGGCTTCACCGGCCCTGCCCCCGCAGGTTTCCCAACAGATTAAGGATCAGGTAGGAGAACTCCGCGAACGCAATGACCAAAATAAGGCCGTTCTCGGTGACTTAGATACTCTCAACGGCGATACGAACGACACCATCGATTCGCTCAATAAGACCACGGGCATGTTGGAAAAGATGGCCGCCCAAACGCGCGATGATTCCCACGCGCTGCGCGATAATGTAGCCGAAGGCCTACCCAAGCTCAACGCTGCGCTTTCCGCCGTCACCGCTACCACCGGCAAGCTATCCGCCTCACTCGAAAGCCAGCAGGCACTGGTCGGGCAAACCGATGGGCTCTTGGGCGGCGTCGACGAGCAGCTAAGCCAGGCCCAGCAAGTAGTTGAGCGTTTTTCTGTGGACCTCGACGGTATTGAGGAGGGGCTTCGTGCCTCCCGCAGCGACGTGATTGCGCTGAGCAATACTGCCAATAACAATTCCATTTTGCAGTCTGTCAAGGGCCTTAACACCGATGAGGTGTCTTCCTTCCTTGCCTCCCCTGCGGAGATGGAAAGCCACGCCGTATTCCCTGTAAAGCACTATGGTTCCGGCATGTCCTCGCTCTTTATCAACCTCACGCTGTGGATCGGCGCGTTCATGCTGCTCATCATCTTCCGTGCTGAGGTAGACCCGCAGGGCCGCAAGGACCTCACCATTACCAAGGCTTACCTTGCCCGCTTCCTTTTGCTTTCCTTCTTTGCCATTGCCCAGGCACTCATCGTGTCCATCGGCAACCTGGCCATTGGTGTTGAACATGCCAATGCATTGGCCTACGTCGCTACCGCGGTCATCGTGGGCCTGTGCTACCTGAGCATTACCTATAGCTTGGTTTCTACGTTTGGACACGTAGGCCGCGGCATCGCGGTGGTCTTCGCCTTCATCCAGATTCCGGGCGCATCCGGCCTCTACCCCATTGAGATGACGCCGGACTTCTTCCGCGCGGTGCATCCATTCCTGCCCTTTACCTACGGCATCGATGCCATGCGCGAGACCGTCGGTGGTTTCTACGGCAACCACTATGCGCGCGACCTTGCCGCGCTCATCGGCATGGCCGCGATCGCTTACCTCATCGGTACTGTGATGCGCCGCGGCCTGTCCAACGTCAACATGCTGGTCAATGACGAACTGCATAAGGGCGGTCTCGTTATCAATGAGCAGGTCCACCTGGTCGGCAGCCGGTACCGCTTTACCGACCTCCTCTATGCCTTGAATGACCGCGAGGCGTACCAACAAAGCTTGGAGGATAAGTGGAGCATGGCCCGCAGGAATTACTCCCAGCTGATGAAGATTACCGTCGCGGTAGGCCTAGCGTTAGTCGTCGCTTTGGGCATCTACTCACGCATTAACCCTGAAGAAAAGGCCATCATCTTCGGCCTGGCCTGCCTGGTGACGCTCATTGCGGTGGGCGTTATCTGCTCCCTTGAGTACGTCAAGCAGAGCATCGCGCACGATAGCCGCCTGGCGGATCTCAGTGATGAGGAAATCCAGGAGCACCTCGAGCACCGACAGGAACACCCAAACCGCTACCTCCTAGAGGACTTAGACGAGGAATCCACATTTTCTAATGCCAGCGAGACCAAGGAAATGCCCGCCGTTGATGGCGATGGCTCCGGAAAGGGAGGCGAGTAAGTCATGAAAAACATCCTGACCATTCTCCGCGATGACCTCCACGCCATTCGCACCAATGTAATGACCGCGGTCATCATCTTTGGCCTTGCCATCATCCCGTTGCTTTTCACCTCCTTCAACGTGTTGGCCAGCTGGGATCCCTTTTCTAATACCGACCAACTCAAGATCGCTGTGGCCAGCGAGGATGAAGGCCACGAAAGCGACCTCGCCTCCCTGAAACTGAATTTGGGCGATAAGGTGCTCTCACAGCTCAGCCGCAATCAAGATATCGATTGGGTCATTACTGATAGCGCCGATGCCGTCGAAGGAACGAAGTCTGGCGAATACTATGCCGGCATTGTTCTGCCCAAGGACTTCAGCGCGGATTTGCTCACGTTTTATGTAGAAGGAACCGAGCCAAGCAAGCTCAACCTCTATACCAATGAGAAGAAGAATGCGCTGTCTACCATCATCACGCAAAAGAGTGCGGACGGCGTCATCCAGAAAATCAACGAGTCCTTCACCCGCGTGGTATCCAATGTCGGCCTTGGCGTCGTCTCGGATTTTGATAAATACCTTAATGAGGACGATACCCAGACTGCACTCAATAACCTGCACAACCGCGTCAATAACGTCAGCACTCGCCTCGATGCTGCGGCTGGCACCGTAGGTGCACTAAGCAATCTGGTCGACTCCACCCTGCCGCTTACGCAGGCTGCGGACAATATCCTCGCCGAGGCTGGCCGCCAGGCTACGGAGACCGACAATGACCAAGGCGAAAACCCCATCGACGTTCTGCGCTCTACCCTCAATGACTCGGCTGGCTCACTCGACGCTTCCTTGGCGGCTACAACGCAAAGCTACGATGCGCTCTCTGCCCAGGTTGATGAGTTGCTCGATAATGCAAGCACCACCAGCGCACAAACGGCGCAGACCTACCGCACCGCAGCTGAGCGTGTAGACGAGCAGACAAAGGCCTTTGAGGGAGTTCGCGCTTCCCTCAAGGACCAAGCCGATAAGGTAGCTCTACCAGCTCCAGTCGCGGGTGGATATAAGGCGATGATGGGCCAGATTGATGCCTCCATTGCGCAGAGCAACGCGCTGCATGATTCGCTGGTATCTACCGCCGATGACCTTGAGCAAGGCCGTGGCACGTCCCAAGACTCCCGACAGCGCACCAAGGGTGCCATCGCCAATGCCAAGCAGGCTGCTGAAAAGGCACGCAATTCCTATAACGAGAACCTCAAGCCGCAGCTAGACCAGCTCAACCAGAGCGTCTCGGTGGTCGCGGACGATATTGATGCTGTCAAGCAGGACATCGCAGGCATTCGCTCTTCGGTCTCCCAGAAGGAGGGGTCGCCACAGCAAAGCCTGGCGCGCGCCCGCGATACCACCGCCAGCCTTGCCAGCACCCTGCGGGAGCAAAGCGGCCGTTTTGCTGACATGGGCCGAAAAATCGACGAGGTGCGCCGTGGCGGCGATTTAGACAAGCTAGCGGATATCGTCGGCAACGATCCAGAACTGCTCGCCTCCCGCATTGCCGCTCCCGTGGCTGTAGACCGCCAGCCGGTCTACCCTGTCGCTGCCTTTGGCGTGGGTATGACGCCGTTCTACCTCGCTTTGTCGCTGTGGGTAGGGGCCCTTCTGGCATGCGTGCTGGTGCATACCAACGCCGAGCGTAAATACTTGCGCAAGGACGAGAACGGCAATTACGACGAGAGCGAATTCACCCGTGGTCAAGCGTTCTTCGGTCGCTTTGCCACACTCGGCCTAGTTGGCCTCGCGCAGGCCACCTTGGTGGTTCTCAGCCTTATCTTCTTCGTCCAGATCGAGCCCGCGCACCCATTCATGCTCATGTTCGCCGCATGGATAGTCTCCCTGGTGTTTATGTTGATCATCTATTCACTTGTCATCACACTCGATAGTGCCGGCAAGGCCTTGGCGGTGTTGTTGCTCGTGATACAAGTCTCTGGCTCCGGCGGCGCGTACCCGCTGCCCCTGCTGCCTGAGTGGTTCCAGAACGTGAGCCCGTGGCTGCCAGCGACGTACGCTATTGATGCTTTCCGCAGCGCCATTGCGGGCATCTACCACGGCGATATATGGCGCGAGTTGGGCATGCTACTGTTATTTACCATCCCCGCACTCATCGTCGGCCTCATTCTCCGCCGCGCTATGGATGCCTATCACAAGCGCCTCAAGAAGGCGATTAAGAAGACGAAGGTCATGGCGTAGCCGCGCTGGGCGACGTCTCCCCTTCCGCACTTCCTACACCGCCCACCAAGCCCTTTTCACGGCTTGGTGGGCTTCTTTCATGCCTTGGGTCAAAAGCTCACACTCCGAAGTCACTGTAGTGTGTGAGAGAGCCGTGTGCGCTTCAGCTAAGGAGGCGTGGTGATTGCTCTGCCCCTAACGATTGCTGCTGTGCTCGGCTTAAGCGTGGTCACAAATACCGCCGATACTGCGTCCATAGGATTCGTCCTCACAGCAACTCTCCTATCACTGGGACTAGCCCCCTTTGTGGGCGATTCCTTAGAGCGCTACATCCCAGCTGCAGCATGGCATCGTGTCTCCCTCTCACCTACCGCATACCGCCGGTTGGGAGCTCCCTTATATAATTCCGTGCTCTCGGCCTCAGGCTGGAATCGGCTCATCTACGACATTCGGGCGCGCGAACGTTCTACAGCATCCGGAAACACTTCTAAGCGACCGCTACGAGCATCAGCAGTAGGTCATACTTGGGGGCTTCTACTACACGGTGCCACAGCGGGGTGGTCCGCTGCATCCGGAGATTGGCAGGTGCCCTTAGCGCTCGTAGCCATAGGGGTGTTGGTACGTCTCTACCCAATTTTGATTCAGCTCTATGTACTGACCGCTAGGCGAAATTCCTAGCCTGCGGTTTCGAGCTGGCTCTACATAACGCCAGACCGAACGCCCTGCCTGAGGCAGGCAAAGAAAAAGCTGCGAACCAAGTGGTTCGCAGCTTTCCGTTGGTACCCCGTACGGGATTTGAACCCGTGTTACCGGCGTGAGAGGCCGGCGTCCTAGGCCGCTAGACGAACGGGGCGCGTTCGCAGCAATCGCATGCTGTGCGTTGCGGACTTGTTAAGAGTAAACGATGGGTTAATTCAGCACAAATCGCGCGGTCAACGACGGTTTTGAGGGCAGGCGAAGGGAAACGCAAAAATTCCCGAGTCCGGTACTGCAGTGAGGGTTCTTCGTGGCCGAGGTGCGGATCGAATCAGTGGTTATTCCGCAAGCAATCTGTGGATAGTCCGTGGCCGAGAACGCTGTGCTAGTAGGACTCGGGATGGCGCTGTGCGTCGAAGAGCATATGCAGCAGGCTCCTATACTTCGTACAAACGTTGGTGGGAAGGAAGTTGTGGATTATAGCGTTACTACCTGGCTATGCTTTCGGGCTGTGCGCCTTGGCTGTGGTGCGTTTCGCTTTCTGTCACCCGCTCTCCTTTCTGTTTGTTTTCTGCTGTACTTGCAGTTTATGCCTGCACGTGCAGGACAGGAAGGTTTTTGCACAACTTCGCGGTGGTCTTAACCCTGGTTTCATTGGCAGAACGCTGCTAACTGCGCGGACGAGCCCAATGGTCTGGGGGTAGGTTATAACCAGTTTTATTTGCGCCGTGGTCGCACCCCACGCTGGCGCTAGAAAAAGACATTTCCCCGGATATGAAAAATCCTCCAACCTAAAGGTTGGAGGTCTTTGTACCCCGTACGGGATTTGAACCCGTGTTACCGGCGTGAGAGGCCGGCGTCCTAGGCCGCTAGACGAACGGGGCATAGAACTAGTGAGCCTGCCGTTTAATGCATTTTCACTGCTGGCCTACCAGGACTCGAACCTAGAATGGCGGTACCAGAAACCGCTGTGTTGCCAATTACACCATAGGCCATTTGCTAACTTGCGTTGGAAGCTTAACGCCTTCCGGCTGTTCTCCCTTGCTCGCTGCAACGTGTAATAACTATAATGATCATCGCGTAAACTGCCAAATCGCCAGCACACAACGCATTTTCAGGCCAGTAGAATGGTTAATAAAAATGCGGCGAATGACAGCGCTGTAGTTCAGCTGTCATTCGCCGCATCGAAGGGCGGGGTTAGATATCTATCGCCGCCTTGCTGGAGGCACTCCTCCTACTGTGCTTCCGACACGTAGGGAGTCACTTCGCGCGCCGCACGAAGGCGGGCCAGGGTGGACTCCTTCCCCAGCAGCTCCATGGACTCAAAGAGCGGTGGGGAAACCTGGGCGCCGGAAATGGCTACGCGCAGTGCGCCATAGGCCTTACGGGGCTTCAGTTCAAGGTCTTCAATAAGGGCCTTGGATAGCGCCGCCTCAATATTCTCAGTCTTCCACTCCGCAATACCCTCGAGGGTCTCAATACCCACCTCGAGCGGCTGAATGGCCTCTTCCTTGAGATTCTTCTTCGCCGCCTTCTCATCGAGCTTTAGTTCGGCATCCGGGGTCACCAAAAAGCTCATGAGGCCATAGGCATCAGACAGAGTCTTGATACGGGTTTGGACAAGGTCTGCAGCGAAGGCGAACTTCTCGCCGTCATAGTCGGCCGGGAAGTCCGTGTACTCGGTCAAGTAGTTACGCAGACGGAAGGCAAACTCTTCTGGGTCCAGCTGGCGGATGTGATCCGCGTTGATGGCCTCGAGCTTCTTCTGGTCAAAGCGTGCTGGGTTACCCAACACGTCGTGGACGTCGAAGTTTTCTACCAAGTCATCCATGCTGAAGATGTCCTGGTCCGCGGACAGCGACCAACCCAGCAGGGACAGGTAGTTGAGCATGCCCTCAGGGATGATGCCGTTATCGCGGTGATTAAACAAGTTGGACTGCGGATCGCGCTTAGACAGCTTCTTATTACCCTCGCCCATCACGAAGGGTAGGTGGCCAAACTCTGGGGTGAACTCGGCAACGCCGATCTTCTTAAGGGCGTCGTAAAGCGCGAGCTGACGCGGAGTAGAAGAAAGCAGGTCCTCACCACGCAACACGTGGGTGATGCGCATCAGGGCGTCATCAACCGGGTTAACCAGGGTGTAGAGGGGCGCACCATTGGAGCGAGCCACCACATAGTCCGGCTGGGTCTCAGGCTTGAAGGTCATCTCCCCGCGCACCAGGTCGGTCCAGGTCCAATCCTGCTCCGGCATGCGCAGGCGCCAGACCGGCTTGCGGCCCTCAGCCTCGAAAGCGTCGATCTGCTCCTGGGTGAGATCACGGTCGAAGTTGTCATAGCCGAGCTTCGGGTCACGGCCAGCAGCCTTGTGGCGCTCCTCCACCTCTTCGGCGGTGGAGTATGCCGGGTAGACAAATCCGCCGTCGATAAGCTTGTCTAGGACCTCTTTGTAGATGTCCATGCGCTGGGACTGACGGTAAGGCTCGTGCGGGCCGCCAACATTGATGCCTTCATCCCAGCCCAGGCCAAGCCAGGTCAGGGAATCAATGATGGCCTGGTAGGACTCCTCGGAGTCACGGGCGGCATCGGTGTCTTCGATGCGGAATACCAGCTTGCCGCCGGTATGGCGGGCGTAGGCCCAGTTGAACAACGCGGTGCGCACCATGCCGACGTGCGGCGTACCGGTTGGGGACGGACAGAATCTAACGCGTACTTCAGTCATGCCCACCATCGTAGTGGAGGTCGCAACGCCAGTCCGCACCAGCCCAAAGCGGCCCCAGACCACCCCGGCGAGCGGGACTACTTTCCGTGTGCACCTACACACAAATAGGGGTAGATGGAAACGGGTTTCAGCAGAAATACACAGGTCAGTGAAAACCGCTTCCATTACCACTAACAGTTTATGAAATTCATTTTCTATAGTTTCTGGTGGACTTATGAGAACTGTAGAAAGGCCTCCCCAACAGTGGCTTCCCCACGTATCCGCTTCCTTGCCGCGCTCAGCACGCTAGCGCTTATCACGCCCGCCACGGCCGTCGCCGGCCCCGATGATGGCAAGCACATTGCCACCGATACCCACGTTGACTCCCCTAAGTCTTTCTGGGAGAACAACGACTTCGTGCTGAAGTCTGAATTTGGCGGCCAGGAACCGCCGATCGCAGACACCGTAGCCTGGGTGGGCAGGGGCTACAGCGCTATGGACGGACACAATCAGTACCTCTATACGCTGCCGGAGAATGGCACTCAGGACTATATTGGGGCGCCCGGAACCACGTACTACACCGCGCCGCACCAAGTGTCCGGCAATACTTCACCCATCTGGTTAGGCTTTGGCGCCGATACCTCCCTGCCCACTGACAAATTCCGGGATGGCATAGCCTTCCTTGACTTGCTCAGCGTCGATGGCCCCGGCGAGGTCGAGCTTTTCACCAATAAAGATGATGAGGACGGCACCCAGCTGCACCGTATGCTCGGCTCCTTCCCTGATTCACCGCATTCGGCCTATCTCGTTGCCGGCACGCACACCCACAACTACACGCTGTTTACCAAGCCCGGCCGTTACCGCCTGACCTACCGCACCAGTGCGCGCGGCAAGGACGGCCGGCTTATTGCCAATGAACCACAGACCACAACGATTCAAGTAGGCGGCCACAAGCCCAAAAACGAGAAGACTCCAAGCCTCAAGGAACGCTTTGCCCAGTCCGCGACTGGTGACGCCGCCGCTGCCGGCTACAGCCTGCGCATGGCCCCTAAGCACAATCCCGAAAAAGACGGCGATGACAAGCTCACCACTATTTCCTTCGACGCTAAAAATAAGGCGCAGGGTACCCTGACGCTGCTTATCGACGGCTACTTCCTCACCGACCTCCCCGTTAAGAATGGCCGCGCGCAGTGGGACGAGTACATGGGGCCAGAGCCTTCCCAGGTACAGGCTGTGTTTACCCCAGAGGGTGATGCCCCGCGCTGGATTTCTAATCCCCTTGATGTCCAGCCCGGCGCGTCCGTGCAGACAGATTCTTCTTCTGCCGCCGAGACGTGGCAGGAAGCCTCCCACCCGCGCCAGCTTGCCCCCACCCAGGAAACCGAGTTGCAGGAGCTGGGCTATACCATCCGCATGCGCAAGCAGGGCAAGGGCGGTACCAAAATCGTGGTCGATACCGAGGATAAAAGCTTCAACGGTCTTCTCACCGGCGGTCTTTATGATGCCAAGGAGTCCAAGTACCCCACCGTGGATCTTGAAACCCCCATTACCAATGGCCACGGCGAGGTTGCCTTTGACGAGGGCGAATACTTCACCGGCTCTTATGCAAAGGTCAATCTCTTTCCTCATTCCACCGTGAAGGCCGGGCATGCAAGCAGCGTGATTACGGAGTCCTTTGCCTTCGGCGAAAACTACGAAACCACGGGGCGGTTCTCCACTTCCAACGAGGAACCGGACACCACTCCCGGCAAGGAAGACTCGCCTTCCCAAGCGCCGAAGCCAGGCGCAAATGAAGCGGAAGCCGACACGCACCAGTGCAGCGAGAAATACCTACTGGACCGTGGGCACGTGGACATCAAGGCTCAACCTGCCGAGGGCGGCTTTACTACCGTTCTGCGCGATGACACGGCACAGGTGGATAAGAAGTCTGTCGACCGCAAACTTGATGACGTGGTGCTCGGCGTACACGATAATGCGCTCACCCGGCGCAACGAGAAGCTTGCGGGCAAGGAGTTCGACTTCCTCGGAAATCCCGGTGAGCGCTTCTATCACCTACCGCAGACACAGAATCAACACATTATCTGGCCCGGTTATAACACTCAGGACTTGGATTATTCCGCGACCAAAGACAATGCCGTCAACCTCAACCTGAAGCCCACCTCCACCCCAGACGGGGCCGAGTGGGGCGCCTTTATCGACGCCTCCCATGGCAAGGGCTTTTCGGTCTTGGCGAACTCCGCGGCCAAGGACTACACCATCGAGACCAACTTTCCGGCCCACACCCACACGCACTGGGCCTTTTCCAAGCCCGGTGTCTATACCTTCGAGGCCACCTATACGGCCACGGGGAAGGACGGCAAGGAACTTAAGTCCGAGCCGCAAACTCTGACCTTTGCCGTGGGCGATAAAACCCTAGATTCTTGTTCCTCCCGCAAGCCGAGCGACTCCGAGGGCGAGACACCCAGCGAAAAGCCGACCGAGAAGCCGGACGATGCCGCTAGGCCAGAAGAGCCAACGGGCTCCTCGTTTAGCCCGTGGAGCTTAGTCCTCCCAGCGGTCCTCGTGGTGGTCTTCAAGGCCTTCTATAACTTCTTCCGCGATAACGAAGACCTCATCCGCCGGCGCTTCGGCCTCAATTTCTAACCCACACCAGCCCACCTAACTAGACGGGACACCACAATGCATCAATCCCACTCTCCTGCCACCCGGCGCGCCCCACAGAGGCGCCGGTTCATGTCGGTACTTGCTGCCGTCTTTGCCGCAGTCTTAGCGTTCTTCTCCCCCGGCGCAGCGTTGGCCTTCGATGAGGTCTTTGATTCCGGGCACGTCGACGCCTTCTACGTCACGGCCCCTGATGGCACGCTGCACCTTTCGATGAAAGAAGACATCACTGGGTCAGCAGTTCCGCGCTCTGGCGATGATGTAGCGCTCAAGGTCGTTGAAGATGCCTGGTCCGATGCCACCGAAGCTGTGCCAGAAATCGGCCAACCCACCTACTTCTTGCCGCAGACCCAAGACCAGCGCATCATTTGGCCGGGCTGGGATACTCAACCCGCCCGCGATGGCGGTTTCGAAAGCGTTGATTTGGAGTTTGCTGAGGTCTCCGGCCCCGGTTCTGTGTATGTCTTTGAAACCAGCGGCTTTGGCGACGTCAAGGCTGTGACCGATTCTGGTTCCATGGAGCTCACCAGCGGTGAGGTCATCAATCAGCCCAATCCTGCCCACCGGCACGTCAATTGGGCTTTTAGTGAGGCCGGCACCTACACCATGACGGTGCGCGCCCATTCCAATGGTGAATCCAGCAATGCGGTGACCTACACCTGGGAGGTGGGCGACGGCGGCGATGCCTCCACCGCGGATCGCGCGGCTGATTCCGGCGACGCCACCACTGACCAGGAAGCTGCAAGCACAAAGCGACCTGCAGGCAAGAGCGACGCGGCAGGCTCGGAGACGTCCGGCGCCGCAACAGGCGAAGAATGCACCCCGGGCATGACCCCGCAAATCAAAGACGATACGGTCTCGCCCTCCGAGTGGCGCGATGCCGATGGTGCCACCTTCTACCTCTCCGATAAATCCAGCGTGGATCTCCCCCAAGAAGTAGGACCAGTGCCAGCAGGAAAGGCCTGGATGATTGGTTCTACCCAGGTCGAGGGTGTTCCGTGGTTAGGTGCGAATACCCAAAGCCCGTCGATGCGTGAAAATATCCCCGGCGATGTCACCTGGGAATTAGTGGGCTTCAAGGGCCCCGGCCCGATGATGGTCTACTCCCAGGGCGGGCTGGGCAAGGTCGTCGGCGAGGAGTGGTTCCGCGGCAACGCAGATGCAGCAGAAGGCACCCATTCCATCGCCCCGAATACTCACGTGCACCCCAACTGGGTCTTTGGCGCCCAGGGAACCTATGACGTCACCATCCGCCAAGTAGCTCAAACTGGTGAGGGAAAGCAAGTTGCCGGTGAGGCAACGCTCCATTTCGTCATCGGCGGGGATGCACCGGCCAAGGCATTTGACAACGGACACTTCGACTTGGGAGCTGCCGTGAATCCAGACGGCGGCGACTGTGGGAATGGCGCGGCGGCAGGTGGGGCGTCGGCAAGCTCAAGCAGCTCTGCCGCACCCACCGGATCGGGCAACGGGCAGTCGGTGCAGGCACAAGGCACGAGCGGTTCTTTAGCCAATACTGGGACCCCCATCGTGCCACTCGGCATCGGGGTATTGGGCCTGGGAATGCTCTTCCTCGGCCTGGGCATTGCGCGGCTGGCCGTAGCTAAGGCAGCGGACTAATGGGGCGTTCATTTTCCCACAATCGCCGGCGCCTTACCGTAGGGGCAATTCTGGGCTGTTGCCTGCTCACCGCTGGTTGTGCGTCCTCGGCCGCACATGATGCTGGGACCGGAGAAGGATTCAGCGTGGTGGCCACCACCCCAATCCTGGCAGACCTAGCGCGCAACGTGGCAGGTGAGGATGCCCAGGTCAAAAGCCTCATCCCCAGCGGCAAGGATCCGCATACCTTCGAGCCAACGCTGCGCACGGTGCGCGATATTGCCAATGCCAACCTGGCGCTAAGCAACGGTTACCTGCTGGAGCCGCAAGCTCTTATCGATACGCTGCACGAGTCCACCGACGCTCCCGTAGTGGAGGTCGCCGACGCTGCCTCCACCCGCGGTGCCACCCTGGTGCCGCTGGTCGAAGATGTCTCCTTGGATGCCATTTGGCTAGGACTGCGCATCAGCGGCGCCGCGCAACACTCCTCCGGAGTGGACTTTCGCATGGTCTCGGCCGACGGACCGGGCGACGTGGCGGCCTACGTGGTCTCCGCCTTCGGTACCCCGGAGGTCCTCTTTAACTCGGCCGATGGCGTCGATGGCAAGGAAGATGCAGTAACCCTTCCTGCCAACGCCCACACCCACGTCTCTTGGGGCTTTTCCCAACCTGGGATCTACCGCCTTGGGTTTCAGGCCGACGGGACCGAAGTCCAGCACCTCACTGTAGCCGTGGGCGTCAACCCACCCGCTGGAATGCGGGCCATTGATTCCGGGCACCTGGATATTGAGGCAAACCTGGCGCAGCACCGCATTGACCTGCGCGACCAAGACAAGCGCTTTGACCCTGCCACCACCGCGGTATCTATCCCCTCGTCAGTGCTGCAGCCCATTCCGCCGGATCCGGCCTACCGCTTCCTCGGCGCGCCGGGCTCGGATACCTACCTCTTGCCGCAGGCCGTGCTGGGCAAGCACATCCATGGCGAGGTGGATCCGCACTTGTGGCACAACGTAGACAACGCTATCGCCTACGTGGATGTCATTGCGGAGGAGATGGCGCAAGCAGATCCCTCCCACGGTGCCGCCTACCGGCAGCGGGCAGCGGCCTATACCAAGCGCCTGCGGGACACGGATGACTATGTAAGCCGCGCCATTGCCTCTATCCCTGCTGAAAACCGGCACCTAGTGACCACGCACCATGGCTACGCCTACCTCGAGCAGGGCTATGACATTTCGGTGGCGGGTTTTGTTACGCCCAACCCGGCCATCGAGCCTTCCCCGCGGGAGGTTATAGCCTTGCGCCGCACACTGGAGAACCTGCATCTACCGGCCGTCTTTGTCGAGCCCGTGCAACAGGCCAGCGCTGAGACCCTTACCCAGGCTGCCGCGGAACAAGGCGTGGCACTGTGCCCCATCTATGGCGACACGCTGGACGGCACTGTCGGCTCCTATATCGACCTCATGAAGTTCAACGCTGATTCACTCCAGCGTTGCCTGAACCCCAATTCCACTGATGGAGAAAACAATGCTTAAATTCGCTACCCGTACCGCTATCCGCACCGCCGCCTGCGCCCTTACTGCCGGCCTTGCTTTTTCTACGAGCCCTGCCTGGGCCGGCGACCTCGCACAAGTCGTCGGCGCCGAGGAACAGATCGCCCCACAGGGCGAGGACAAGGTCATCGACACCGGCCACGTTGACGTTGGCGCTTTGCTCGACGGCACCGATTCCGAACTCATGGCCCGCGATGATGCCGGCGACAAGCCCGTCTGGCGCCACCTAGATGATCTTGTCTTTGCCGTGGGCGATAAGGCGCAGCAAACCCTGCCGGAGACCGATGACTTTGGCTTTGTTGGCGCCGATTCCGGCGAAAAGGTCTGGGTAGTTCCCCAAACCGAGCAGGTCGGGGTTCCCTGGCTGGGTTGGAATACCCAGGCGCCCTCGCTTGTCGACGCCGCCGATCGCGGAGTCACCATGGAATTCCTCGGCCACTCCGGTCCTGGCGATTTCTCCCTTTTCCTGCAAAACGGCGGCTTTGAAGCACCACAGCTGCTGTGGTCTACCGCGCAAAAAAGCGACGAAGACTTCTGGGTGGACCTCAATACCCACACCCATGCCAATTGGACGTTTACAGAGCCAGGCACCCATCAGGTAGGCATCAGGGTCAAAGGTAAGACCAAGGATGGCGCCGATTTCAGCACCGATGGCGTGCTCACCTTTGCCGTGGGCGACGATGCCGACGTCCAAGCGGCCCAAGATACTACTTGGAATCCAGACGATGCCCAGACCGCAGGCTCTTCCATCCCCACTTGGATCTTTATCCTCGCGGGCGTGGGCGCCGTCGTACTCCTGCTGGCCCTTGGCCTAGTGCTGCGCTCTTCCAAGCGAGGCGATAGCCGTGGCTAAACCGCTCATTTCCGTTGCCGACTTGGAAGTATCGCTATCCCACCGGCGCGTAATCACCGGTGCGAGTCTAGAGGTCCACCCGGGCGAATTCATTGGGCTTCTCGGACCCAATGGCGCGGGCAAGACCACGCTCATGCGCGCCATTTTAGGACTCATCCCCTCCTCCGGTACCCGAGAGATCGGGGGAATCGTAGGCTACGTGCCCCAGCGGCACGAGGTGGAATGGGGCTTTCCCATCAATGTCTACCGCACCGTACTCAGCGGGCGCACCGGCATCATTGGCTGGCTCAAACGGCCACGCGCCGCGGACCACGCCGCGGCGGCAGAAGCTCTTCGCTTGGTAAACATGGAAGATTTTTCCACCCGCCCCATCGAAGAGCTCTCCGGCGGTCAGCGCCAACGCGTCCTCATCGCCCGAGCGCTCGCCACGCAACCAGACGTGCTGCTGCTCGACGAGCCCTTCACCGGCCTAGACGCCCCCAATACCGAATCACTGCTCGAACTATTCGAAGAGCTTTCCCAGCGCGGCAAGGCCATCCTCATGTCCACCCACAACTTGTCTGAAGCGGCGCACTCCTGCCACCGCTTGGTCCTCTTTAACGGCACCGTAGTGGCCGATGACTCCGCTCCGCGCCTACTTCACCAGACTGCTCCGTGGACGCAAACCTTTGGCGTACGCGCCGGCTCTCCCCTGCTTTCTGCCATTGGAGTCTCCGCATGATAGAAATTTCCTTCCTCGATTTCCTCCGCGACCTTGCTAACCCCCACCTCGACTTCCTTGCCCGCGCGGTAGGTATTTCTGTGCTTGCGGCCATCGTCTGCGGCGTCGTCGGCTGCTACGTGGTGCTGCGCGGCATGGCCTTTATCGGTGACGCCGTCTCCCACGCGGTTTTTCCCGGCTTGGCCATAGCCTTCGCTTTGCAAGCCTCCGTGCTCGTCGGTGGCGCGGTGGCCGGAGCGGTTGTGGCGTTGCTCATCGCCGCCTTTTCGCAGCGCCGCCACGTACGGGCAGATTCCATCATCGGCATTTTCTTCGCCGCTGCCTTTGCCTTAGGCATGGTGATCATCTCGCGCACCGATGGCTATAGTGCTTCGCTGACCAGCTTTCTCTTCGGCTCGCTCACCGGCGTATCCCGCAGCGATATCATCGTCGCGGCCAGCGTGTGCGCTTTGGTTATTGCCGTCGTCGTAGCTTTTGGCCCCCAGCTCAACGCCACCTGCTTGGACCGGGAAACCGCCCGCGCCATGGGGCTTCCCGTTGTTGTGCTCGACATCATGTTGTACCTGTGTGTCACCGCTGCCGTGGTCATTTCTGTGAGCACCATTGGCAATATTTTGGTCCTCGCGCTTCTCATCACCCCGGCCGCGACGGCACGCCTGCTTACCACACATCTTGCGACCATGATGTGGCTTTCCGCCCTCATCGGCGCGCTGTCCAGCTTCCTCGGCATCTACCTGGCATGGGCCATTGATCTTCCGGCCGGCGCCACCATCGTGCTCACGCTCACCGTTATTTTCTTAAGCGTTTGGGCCATCCATCCACTCCTCGGCGCCCGCAAGCACGCCGGTGCCTCGCTTTCCGACGCCCCACGTCCCGACACCCCACGAAAGGAATCCGTTACCTCATGAAACCAGTCTGCCGCACCACGGTGGCCCTAGGCGCTGCCAGTCTCATCGGCCTCGGCTCACTTTCAGGGACGGGCGTAGCCGGCATAGCCCCCACCTCCGCCCACGCAGAAGAGTCCGCCACGGCCTGCTCCGCCAGCGACTTCGATCTCATTACCAAGGGCCACCAAGACATGGCACTTAGCGGCGATTCCGGCAACCTCAGCTTCACGGTCAAAGACGATGCCAAAGGCATCAAGCATGACTCTGAGACCTTTGCTATTGAGGTTTCCGATGGCTTGAAACAGCCACTATCTGGGCTCGGCGATAGTTCCCTTCCTGAAGAAGGCTGGGTGCTGCCTCAAACCCAAGACCCCACCGCCCCCTGGCTGGGCTTTAACACCCAGGAGCTATCCCAAGACCTACTCGCCGCTGATGACACCGCAACCTTGAGCATGGCGATCGCACAGGGCCCGGAAGATGGGCGCATTGTGGCCTACCAGGCGGAGCTAGGCGCACCCACGGTACTCATGGACACTGAAGATGGCTCTGCCTGGGATTACCCAGGCAATTCACATTCCCACCCAGCATTTGCGTTTACCAAGCCCGGAACCTACGCGGTGAGCTTTACCTTTGAGCTTCCCGATGGCTCCCGCCACCACCTCCATGCCGGCTTCCTCGTAGGAAAGCAAGCTGAGGCGAAGGACCTGTGCGGCGTGGACTATTCCGAAGCGGATGCGGCCACTGGTTCTGGCAACAGCGCGGATAGCCGCCCCAAGCAACTGGAAAAGGACATCAAAGATGTAGACAAATCCATTGCCGGGTTGGACAAGGAACTGGAGAAGACCCTGCAGGAAGGCCAAAAATTCCTTGACGGCGGCGCACCTGACGATGCAGAAAAGGGCAAGCACTCAACACCCAAGAAGCCAGCGAATACTGAAAAGTCTGGAGCGCCACAAAAGTCCCACGCTCCGACATCAACCCGATCCACTGCCCCTGCGCAAAAGTCCAGTTCTGGTTCACGAACTACGACCCACCACTCGGCTAGCCGTGTCAACGACTCTGCCTCCACCGCAAAATCAGGCAAGAGCACGTCATCTGGCTCGCACTCCTCGGCTTCCACCAGCGGTTCTTCCCGCTCGACTGCCAAGAAGTCCGCCAAAAGGAAGGACACAAAACCCTCCTCCCGTACGAAAGCAAAGTCCGCCGACGCCCGCAGTGCACAGCATGTTCCAGATGCAACCGACACAGAGGACAAGGACAGCAAAAATGTGCTGACCGATGCCGCTGCCTATACCTCTACCCTCGCAAAAAGCAGCTTCTGGGCGGGGATCCTGGCCGGACTGGGCGCATTCGCCTTAGCACTCGGCATCGGGTTGTTGGTCTATGTCCAGTTCTTCCGCAAAAAGAAGACACCACACCAGCACCAGGCCAGTGATGCCACGGCGAACTTACCGGGCGTCGATTAGCGCAGGTCCGGCTTAAGAAAGCACAAAGCCCAGAGGATCTCTCCTCTGGGCTTTAGCGGTGGCTAAGAGCTACTGCTTTTATACCCGGGTCTTGGACGATAGGAAGTCCCAGACCACGTTCGGCGTATCTGGCTGCCAGAACCAGGTGTGGTCTTGCGGAACCTTTACCAGTTGCACATCCTTGTGGCAGCCGTTAAAGCTCAGGCGTTCCGAGCCGCCGGCTTCCGGAGTGGATTGGAAGGTCATATCGCAGCGATTGCGCTTCAGGTAGCCGCCGAGCACGGTGCGCACTGGCAAGTAACCAGCTTCGTGCCGGTCACCGCCTTCATAGGTCATCATCTTGTCATTGACACCATGCATGATGAGGGTATTCATCGGCGCATCGGCACAGTTGACCTCAACTGGGTTGTAGAAGGCACCCGAGACCATGGCTACAGCGGCGAAGGTATCTTGGGCGTGGCAGCCCAGCACAGAGGTAAACCCGCCGCCGTTGGACATGCCCATGGCATACACGCGGTTTCGATCAACGTGGTAGTCCTTGTCTACCGAATCAAGAATGCGCTTGATAAAACGGATATCCTCCCCATCGCGCGTCTTAGCATAAGGCGCCGCCTCCCAAGCGCGCTCAAATCCCTCTGGATAGACGATGATGGCCTCGTTATTGGCCTCAGTCGTCTGCATACGTGCGTAGTTGGAATAGTTCTCTGGGGAATCTCCCCAACCACCAAAGCCGAAGAGAACGGGCGCCGCCTTTTCGGGCGAGTAGTGGTTTGGAACACGCAACAAGTACCTGCGAGTCTTACCCTCATGCTCCATCTCTAGGGACTGCATGGAACCCGGCGCAAACGGCGGGTTCGGATTGATGCTGGTATCAACCATTGCCGGCCGCGGCGCTGGCTCGGGAAGAGATGATCCCTCCGGAACTGGCGCTGCACTGTTATCGCTGCTGCCATTTTCTGCTGGCGCCGGGGTGGACTCCTTAACACCTTCTGGAACTAGGTGGGACCCATCGGGCTGCGGAGTAACGGGCTTTGCGTTTTCGGGAGCAGGTACTGGAGCTGGGGCCGGTGCAGGAGCAGGGGTTGGCCCTTCTTGTGCATGGGCAGGCGCAGCACACACAAGCGCAGCGCTAGCCAGCGCAGCAGCGAGGATTAAGTAAAGGGAACGATAAAGAAACTTAGTAACATTAGCCACAAGGTTAAAATTAACCACATCATTCACTTGATTCACTGTTTACACGCCCAGTGCACACTCAATTCTGTAAGAAAAGCCCAAGGCACTAAGCTAGATCCCCATGCACGAAGACAGACCAAGCACCGCCCCCGATTTTTTGCTTTCGCGAGCAACGGGGTCTGTCCGTACCCAAGGTGCGCGCCACACTTTCAATGACACCGACGCGGCGATTTCTGCCCTGCGCAGCAAGGATGTTGACATGGTCGTCGGTGCGATTCCGTTCGACTCTGACACGCCCGCCGCGCTAACGGTGCCGGAGGCCATCATCCGCGAAGAGGGTCCGCTGGAACCGCACGCCTACTACCGCAATAAGAGTTTGAGCTCCCGCGTGGTTGGCTTCGATCCAGAGCCCGAGGAGCACCTGCGCCGAGTTGAAGCGGCCATCGGCACGATCGAAACCTCCAAACTGGAAAAGGTGGTTTTGGCCCGCGCCGTAGATATCGAATTCCCTGAGGCTATTGATCCGCGCCTCGTGGCGGCTCGCCTTATCGACCTTTCCGCCAACCGCGATGGCTTCATTGCCGATCTCTCCCCCGCTGGGCGGCCGAGCGCGATGCTGGTTGGTTCTTCTCCAGAAGTTTTGGTCAAGCGTCAGGGCTCGACCGTTTCTGCTTTCCCCTTGGCCGGATCGTCACCGCGCCGCAGCGCAGCGGCCGAGGATCACATCGCAGGACAAGATCTCTTGCATTCCGCCAAGGATCTCCATGAGCATTCCTTCGTAGTGGAACACCTGCGCCGGGTCCTGAGCCCACTGTGCGAAAGGCTAGACATTCCGGATACCCCGCAACTTATTAGCACCAATGAGATGTGGCACCTTGGCACGCCGATTTCCGGAACGCTCAAGGATAAAGGCTTGACCGCTCTTGAGCTTGCCCTGGCGACACACCCCACACCGGCCATCTGTGGCACCCCTGCAGAGGCCGCCCAAGCCCTCATCGAGACTGCAGAAACCGACCGTGGATTCTACGCCGGAGCGGTCGGTTGGTGTGATAGCTCCGGCGACGGCGAGTACATGGTCGCCATCCGCTGCGCAGAAGTGGCCGGCGATGGTCTTTCCGCGCGCGCGTGGGCGGGCGGCGGCATCGTAGGCGATTCCGACGCCCAGGCTGAACTGGAAGAAACCACGGCCAAGCTGCGCACCATTTTGAAGGCGCTTAGCCTCTAAGCTGCACACTTGGCGACGAGCACAACATCGCTTTGGTGGTGCGCCCCCGCGCCTTCAGTCAAGTGGCGTTCACGACGAGTTAGCTCGACCGTTTCCAGCTCGCGCAGGTTTTCCGCGAGCCATTCCGGCATCGCTGCCTCTGCCGACTCCATATCGTGATGGACATAGAGCAGTGTTCCGCCTGGAGCCACCAATCGCTCTAGCTTTTCCACCTCTTCTGGCGTGGCGCGTACCCCGCCATAGTGGACGCTGACCAAGTCAAAGGGCTCATGGCTAAAGTCACTAAACGTTGCGACCTGCGCCGCGACACCGCGGGCCCTAGTGCGTGCGACGGCAGTCGGGGCGAAATCAATGCCCAACACATCCCAGCCGTGGTTCTTTAGCCAGAGCGCATCCGCGCCTTCTCCACACCCGATATCAAGGGCAGTACCAGGGGTCAGCTTCGCAGCATAATCAACAAGGGTCTCATTGGGATTGCCCGACCACACCCGTTCAGAACTCTGGTAGCGTTCCTCCATTTCCTCGGAGGTGGGTACGCAGGCGCGGTGTTCTTGGTGGCTCGGGTTATGCACGGTGGATGGTATTGCGCAGGGTGCCGAGGCCCGGGATCTCGATTTCGATGGTGTCACCTGGGACCATAGGAGCGGTGCCAGCCGGGGAGCCGGTGGTGATGACATCGCCGGGCAGCAAGGTATAGGCAGCGGAGATCTCCTCCAAAATGCCGCCCATCTTCACAATCATCTGGTCAGTATTGGAATCCTGCTTTTGCTCGCGAGAACCCTCGTGCGTCAGATAAGCATTAATCTTCTGATCGTCTAGATTCAAGCTGTCCAGATCGGTTTCGATCCACGGGCCGAGCGGGCAGAAGGTGTCAATACCCTTGGCCCGAGCCCATTGACCATCCTTAAACTGCAGGTCGCGGGAGGAAACGTCGTTACAGATGGTGTATCCCAGCACGTGGTCTTTCCAGTTCTCGGCCTTGATGTTTTTCGACGGCTTAGAAATGACCACGGCAAGCTCGCCTTCAAACTCGACGTTGGTGGCGTAGTCCGGAATCTTGATTGCAGCATCCGGGCCAATGACCGCGGTAGATGGCTTGATGAAGATGGTGGGAGGAAGGCTATCAGCAGACTTTTTGAAAACCTCGGCAACGTGGTCCGCATAGTTGCGTCCAAGCGCTACCACCTTGGTGGGAAGGGTCGGCGCCAAGAGGCGAACCTCGTTAAGCTTCCACTCGCGGCCGGTTGGCTCCGGTGGGGTGAAGGGCGTGCCGGCAATTTCCTTTGCTACGAGCTCTTCCATTGGGGCAGCTTTTGGCCCATCGATAATGGCGAAACAGATTCCTTCGGGGTGTGCAATTCGTCCTAAACGCATAGCGGTAATCCTACTCAATAGCCACCTTCACATGTGTGCAAAGGATACGGTGTTAATTAGTTAATTTGAGTAAATTTCCTTTGCCCTTTACTCACCGTTACTAACCCCGGTGCCGACTACGCCAGGAAACGCTGGGCACTTGGGGCGTCGGCAAGCGCCCAGCGCAAGAAGCCCGCTCTATTCGACGAGAAGCTGGGCGATTCGGTCACCGACTTCGACGGTCTTTACCGGCCCGTCGCCGCGGTGCGCAACATCTTGTGCCACAGCATCCTCAATCCGCCGGGCGTTGGACTCATCTCCCACGTGGCGAAGCAGCATGGCGGCGGACAAGATTGCCGCTGTTGGGTCCGCAATCCCCTTACCCGCAATATCCGGCGCAGAACCATGCACCGGCTCAAACATCGAGGGATTCGCGCCAGAGGCATCGATGTTTCCGGAGGCAGCAAGGCCAATGCCGCCAGTTACCGCGCCCGCCAAATCGGTGAGAATGTCTCCAAAAAGGTTATCGGTGACAATGACGTCATAGCGCGCCGGATCGGTCACCATATAAATGGTCGCTGCATCAATATGCTGGTAATCTACACGAACCTCTGGAAACTCGGCGGCGACTTCATCAACAGTGCGTTGCCACAACCCACCAGCATTGACCAAGACATTAGTCTTGTGCACCAAGGTTAGAAGCTTGCGGCGCTGCGCTGCCCGCGCAAACGCATCGCGCACCACACGCTCCACACCGAAACGAGTATTTTGCGATACCTCGCTGGCCACCTCGTGCTCAGTTCCCTCTCGCAAGGTACCGCCGTTTCCGCAGTACAACCCCTCGGTACCTTCGCGCACCACAACGAAATCGATATCGCCCGGTTCAGCGAGCGGCGAGGAAGCGGTGGGATAGAGCTTGGACGGGCGCAGGTTCACGTGATGATCCAGCGCAAACCGCATCTTAAGCAACAGCCCTCGCTCCAGCACGCCTGGTGGCACCTCACCTGGGGCGCCGATCGCCCCCAACAGGATCGCATCGTGTTCGCGCAGACTCTTCAAGTCAGCGTCCGTGAGAAGCTCCCCATTGCGCAGATAACGGCGCGCGCCGAGATCATAATCAGTGGTCTCGATATCGGAGCGAACGGCTCGCAGCACCTTGAGCGCCTCGGCCGTCACTTCTGGCCCAATTCCGTCGCCGCCAATCACCGCAAGTTTCATTATGTAGGATTCCTTTCTCACAGAGTGGATATGGACTTACCCTACCAAAAGAAACCCGCGCGGCGCAGGAAGTTACCTAGCACCACGCGGGTTGAGACTCTGTTGCAGTCCGCAGCCTTATGCTTCCATGTCCAGCTGTTCGCATTCAGCTCCCAAGGCCGCATTAATGTCGGCGATGAGATGCTCTGGCACCTCGGCCTCCACGCGCAGAATCAGCACAGCATCAGATTCCTGTTTACCGTGCGTAAGAGCGGCTGCCACGATGTTGATTCCCGCAGCGCCCAACTTGGTACCTACCGTTCCCAGTGCACCAGGGGCGTCCGCGTAGCGGAAGAAGAGGTTGCGGCCGGCAGCACGCATATCTACGCCACGACCGTTGATGCGAATGAACTTTTCGGTTCCATCGATGCCGATAAGTGCGCCGGTAAGCGAGGACGTCTCGCCATCGGCACCGATAACCTTTACCCGCAGGGAAGAGCGGTGCCCCTTGGACTCCGTATCAGTAGATACCTCCACCTCTACGCCACGACTATTCGCGATCTGCATTGCATTGACAAAGGTCACCGGTTCCGAAGTCACAGCGCTAAACAGTCCCCGGACGGCAGAAAGTCCTAGCACTTCCACGTCTTCGGTAGACAACTCGCCACAGGCCTCCACCTCGACGGCAACGGGGGCTTGTCCCAAAAGGCGGCCAGCAGTGAGTCCTAGCTTGCGGGCGAGGTCCAACCAACCAGCAACCTCTTCTCTCACTGGCCCGCCGGAGACGTTGACCGCATCCGGGACGAACTCTCCTTCGAGCGCCTTCAAGACAGACTCCGCGACATCGGTTCCCGCACGGTCCTGGGCCTCTACAGTGGAGGCGCCTAGGTGCGGGGACACGGTGACTTGCGGCAGCTTAAAGAGCGGAGAATCAGTGCACGGTTCCGTGGCATAAACGTCAAAGCCCGCACCTCGATGATGTCCCGACTCGATAGACTCAGCCAGAGCCGCTTCATCTACCAAACCGCCTCGCGCTGCGTTAATGAGAATCTGTCCTGGCTTCGCCTTGGCCAAAAGTTCCCTATCAAACATTCCGACTGTCTCCGGAGTCTTTGGCAGGTGAATGGTCACGAAATCCGAACGCGACATCAGCTCTTCCAGCTCAACTAGTTCCACCCCCAACGCTGCCGCGCGAGCCGGGTTGGCGTACGGATCGTGCGCGATAATGGTCGTCTCAAAGGACTTCAGACGCTGGGCAAAGAGCTGGCCAATGTGCCCAAAGCCAACAATGCCGACGGTCTTTCCGTAGACCTCTACGCCCTTGAAAGAAGAGCGCTTCCACTCCCCTTCGCGCAGGGACTGGTCGGCCGCTGGTATCTGGCGCGCTGTCGCTAAGAGCAGTGCAATTGCCTGTTCACACGCAGAGTGGATATTGGATGTTGGCGCATTGACCACCATGACACCCTTGTCTGTGGCCGCCGGAATATCGACATTGTCCAGTCCCACCCCGGCACGGCCCACAACCTTGAGCTTTGTGGCCGCTTCCAATACCTCTGCGTCAACGGTTGTGGCAGAGCGCACGAGCAAAGCCTCTGCCTCCGGAACCGCGGCGAGGAGCTCGGCACGATTCGGCCCATCCACCCAACGGACCTCAACAGAGTCCCCCAAGGCCGTAACCGTGGACTGGGCCAATTTATCGGCAATAAGGACTACCGGCTTCGACATATCTTCCTTCGCTTAAATAAAATGCGGTGCACGCGGGTTGCCCGCGTGTCAAGGAAGTGTAGTTCAGTCAGGAGTGCCCTGCTTGATTTTTGCCTTAAATTCTTTCACTCGACCGAATTCCGGCCCCAAAGCTACTAAGGCGCCGTCCTCAAGGCCCGCAACAGCAGCCATGCTGTGCTTATCCGCTAGCGGATCGGCAGTCGGCATCACCAAAACCCTTCCACCGTAGGCCGCCGCCGTAATGACGTTCGCGATGGGACTATCCTTAGTGGCAACGATATTTGGCGCCATCTGGCCGTCCCTGCGGGACTGTGCTGGGATGGGTTGGCTCTTTTCCTCTCCGGCATCAAGTTCGCCTTCATACGGCACCCAGGCAGGACGCAGCTCCATATGGGGAGTCTTATCCAGCCGTGCAATATCCTTTACCATCTGCTCCGGCGAGGCTACCACCTTGGAACCATATTGGAATGCCGTGAACTCCCCCAGTGCTTTATGCGTTCCTGGATCCTTGATCACGCTGAATTCACCAGAGGTTTTCGTCCACGGCACGTCACCTACTACCACCAAGCGACTTACTCCCAAGTCCGTGAGCAACTTATGGATCTCCAAACGCCTAGCATCGTCATACTGCACCGCTGGCAAATGCTGGTTTACCGCCAAGGTTGCTGCACGAAGAATAGACTTATCGTCCGGGGCAAAAAGGACAAGCGAATCCGAATCTTCAAAAAATAGTCGGCTGGCTTCAATTCCAATGGGGTCATTAACAATGACCAACTTGCCATCAAATTTCGGATCAATAAGACGGTTTTGGTTTTCCGCCTTGGCCTTGCTGAGATCGATTTCGGACTCATCCAGATCGGACAGACCACGCCTGACCAGCTTGGATTCTGTGACCGGAGTGCCACAGGCTGCTAGCGCAAGAGAAGCAACAAGCACTGTAGCAGCCAAGCGCACAGATTTAGCGATCAAAAGCTTGCGGACCTTCCTCTCCACCACAAAGGTTTGCTTCATCCACATCGCGGATAACGGGTTTACCTAAAGCATATTCCACAATGCCCAAGAATCGGTGACGGCGGTCCGCAAGGAATTCACGCGGCTGCGATGCGCGCAGATATTCCAGGTTCATTTCGTGGGATGCTAGCACCTCATCAAATTGCGCATCTTCCATGATGGACTTGGACTGAACGCGAGGTAGGTAGCGGTTGGGAGCGAAACCGTCGAGCACTACCTCGGTTCGTTTGCCCATCGGGGTGTAGTTCATCACCGACTCAGCCAAGACGGGATCAACTCCGTGACGCTTGCACCAATTTAGCGGGAACACAGGGAAAAAGCCTGGCTTGAGCTCTTCAAAGGTATGCCGAGTGAAGGCCTTTCCAGTGCGCCAGTCCTTCGCGCCGCGCGCCATAAGGAGGGCATAGAGTCCGTGCCATACGCCATCTTTGCCATCTACGGAAAGCAGCCGGGATTCACGGAAGGTGGCATCAGCGACGGTCTTCGGCGTCTCGTCCGTTGCACCGGCTACCCATTCGGTGACCTCATCTACGTCGCGAGCTGCACGCAGCTGCACTGCAGAAGAGCCGTAGAGCTCGCCAAAGACGCCACACCAGAACCATTGGTTGATACGGTTCCAGGACTGCTCGGTAGAAAGCGCTCCCCCGCGCTTGGCCAGGCGGGCGATAATGACTGCCAGGGGAACAATCTGCTCATTAAACGGAACCTGATCCATGCTGAGGATGCACCGCTCCGCCAAGAACTCTGATACCTCACGGAAGGTAATGCGCAGATCGTTGGCTGCCGACTTGTACTCCGCCAATGACAACTTCAAAATATCCTCGCGCTGGCCACCTGCACAGCCCTTTTCACCGGAGACCAGAAGCGATACTGCAGAGAGGAACTCGGTGCGCCCAATTCCATCCAAGGCTGGGGACTTACGCAGGTCCTTTTCCACTTCTTGCCAATCAGCGGCCAAGTGGAAGCTGGGGTCCTCAGAGGCAAAGACGGCAGTGAGCAGATCGAACACGTCCATCTGCAGGCCGGCCGAGTTCGCTTGGGCAAAAATCGAGCCGATGCCGGCTCGCTCCGTCTCGCGGGAAAGTCGAATCATTGGCAGGTCATAACCGGACAATGGCCGAATGATGCGATTGTTAAAGGCGGCCAGTTCCGCGCTGTATTCCTGCTTATTCGCCGCAAGTTCAAAAAGCATGCCGACGCCGTCTTCACTCAGCAGAGAGGCCACGGGAATGCACATATTCTCTAGCGCATCTTCGCGCGTTAGGATTTCGCTCTCAATTGCCGGTGCGAAGTGCGAGCAAATCTTGCCGTCTTGATTGACCGCGAAGATGGCGTCATCCGGCATAAGATTGCCGCGTACGGCTGCGCGAATATCGATAAAGAAGCGGCGGTGAATCTTCTTTTTGCGGAAGTCAGTGGTATCTACAAAGCCCTCGCCGTTGAAGCAGTGATACAGGGTGGTCAGGCGCTGCTGCCCGTCTAAAAGGAGCAAGCCGGGGTCGACGCCAGTGTCAGGTGCGCCCGCAAGGGCACGGGGACGAAAGCGCATCTTTTCGTTTCGGGTGTCAAGAGCCATGAGCGCGCCGATGGGATAACCGCGCAGCACGGAAACAATAAGAGATCGAATACGATCTTCATCCCAGGCATAGCTGCGCTGGAAGTCAGGTAACTGGATATCCCCGCGATCAATTCGTGCAAAAAGGTCTTTGAGATCATAGCTTGGCGTCGTAAAACCCATGGCCCTCATCCTACTCCCCGCACCGGAGTTTTACCTGACACAAATAAGGCAAAACCCACGGTAAACATGCCTGTTCACCGTGGGTGTGCGCTACAGACGCCGCCTTTTATTCCTAGGCAGTAGCATCCAGCGGGTTCTTGACCCAGCTCATCAAATCGCGCAGCTTGGTGCCGGTCTTTTCAATTTCGTGCTGCGCAAATTCCTCACGCAGACTCTCCAGCTCCTTGTTGCCGCCTTCAATATTGGCAAGTAGGCGCTTGGTGAAGGTGCCATCCTGGATATCGGACAAGATATCCTTCATGCGCTGCTTTGCATCGGCATCGATTACGCGAGGGCCAGAAATGTAGCCGCCAAACTCGGCGGTATCAGATACCGAGTAGTTCATGTTGGCGATGCCGCCCTCAAACATCAGGTCCACGATGAGCTTCATCTCGTGCAGCACCTCAAAGTAGGCCATTTCTGGCTCGTAGCCAGCCTCAGTCAGGACCTCGAAGCCGGTGCGAATCAGGAACTCTACGCCACCACACAGGACAGCCTGCTCACCAAAGAGGTCAGTAACCGTCTCTGCTTCGAAGGTCGTCGGGATAACGCCGGCACGCGCACCACCGATGGCTGCGGCATAAGACAGAGTCAGATCGTGGCCTTCGCCCTTAGGATCCTGTTCGGTCGCAATCAGACACGGAACACCCTTGCCATCAACGAACTGACGGCGAACCAGATGGCCAGGCCCCTTTGGTGCAACCATGCCAACGGTGACATTGGCTTGCGGTTCAATCAGCTTAAAGTGGATATTCAAGCCGTGCCCAAACAGCAGCGCATTGCCGTCTTCCAAGTTGGGGGCAATTTCATCTTCAAAGATCTGCTTCTGAGAGGTATCTGGTGCCAACAGCATGATTACATCCGCCCACTTGGCAGCCTCTGCAACGGTCTTGACCGCAAAGCCTGCCTCCTCAGCCTTTTCGGCCGACTTGGAGCCTTCACGCAGGCCGATTACAACCTCGACGCCGGAATCGCGCAGGTTCTGCGAGTGCGCGTGCCCCTGGGAGCCGTAGCCAATAACGGCTACCTTGCGACCCTGAATGATAGACAGATCTGCATCATCGTCGTAGAAAGTTTCAATAGCCATGTCGTAGTCCTCAATTCTGTAGTGATTGTAAGTTCAATGAATCAACGTCCCACCTAACACTGTACCACCCTATGAGACGCTATGCCCATATTATGGGATTTAATTTCGTGGAGGAGCCATCGCCTTGGGACCACGCCCCAAGGCCACGTCACCAGACTGCACCAGCTCGAGCACACCGAATGGCTCCAGGACATCGAGAAGCGCCGCTAGCTTTCCAGGGGTGCCAGTAGCCTCCACCACCACTGATTCTTGTGCCACGTCTACCACGCGGGCACGGAAGATATTGACGGCATCGACCACCTGCGGCCGGTTGGCATTATTTGCAGCCACCTTAACCAGCATCAGGGCTCGCGCCACGGTCGAATCCGCTTCGAGCTCCACCACCTTGATGACCGGCACGATCTTGTTGAGCTGCTTGGTCACTTGCTCCATAATCCTTTCGGAAGCATCGACCACGATGGTCAGCCGGTTAATCCCCGGATTTTCCGTTTGGGCAGAAACCAGCGAAATGATGCTGTACCCACGCCGGGAAAACATGCCGGTCACGCGCGACAAAATTCCCTCTACGTCTTCTACCAGGACCGACAGGGTATGCCGGGAAACGTCACTGGGGGCCATGCCTATACCTCCTGGATAGTCTCGTCGATATCGGCAGGAGTTTCTGCTGCCGATTCATTTTCATCAAACAGCGGGCGCAAGCCGCGGGCATATTGAATTTCTTCGTTAGACGCCCCACCGCCGATCATGGGCCAGACTTGAGCATCCTCACCAACAATGAAGTCAATGACCACGGGGCGGTCAGTGATTGCGCGGGCCCGTTCAATGGCCGGCACCACTTCTTCCTCACAGGTGACACGGATGGCCTCGCATCCTAGCGCCTCTGCCAAGCGGACAAAGTCCGGGGTATAGACATCTCGTTCTCGCAGCTTGGTATTGGAATAGTTCTCGTTAAAGAACAGTGTCTGCCACTGACGGACCATGCCGAGGTTGCCGTTATTAATGACAGCAACCTTAAACGGAAAGCCCTCCAATGCCGCAGTGGTGAGCTCCTGGTTGGTCATCTGGAAGCAACCGTCACCGTCAATCGCCCACACCTCCTTATCCGGGCATGCTGCCTTGGCACCGAGGGCCGCCGGGACGGCATAGCCCATAGTTCCGGCACCACCGGAGTTGATCCAGGAGCGTGGGTGTTCAAAGTTAATGAACTGTGCCGACCACATCTGGTGCTGACCCACACCGGCACAGTAGATAGCCTCAGGACCGACGGTTTCACTCAGCTTTTCCAACACAAATTGGGGATTGAGCTGCCCATCCGGAGTGGGATCATAGCCACGAGGGAACCGTTCCTTAAGCCCATCGAGGTAGTCCCGCCATGGGCCTACTTCCGGAGAATTCACCGCAGAGTTCTTGCGGTACTCCTTTAAGAGGCCTGCCAATACCTTGCGCGCATCACCCACGATTGGCACGGCAACCTCGCGGATTTTCCCAATCTCAGCCGGGTCAATATCAGCATGAATTACCTGAGCCTCAGGGGCAAAGGTGGAGGTATCACCGGTTACTCGATCATCAAATCGCGCACCGATAGTAATCAGCAGGTCAGCTCGCTGCATGGCCGCAACCGCAGGGACGGTGCCATGCATGCCCGGCATGCCCATATGCAGCGGATGAGATTCCGGAAAGGCCCCCAAAGCCATGAGCGTAGTCACGACGGGGATTCCGGTACATTCCGCAAACTCGCGCAGTTCCTTTGCCGCCTCCGCCTTGATGACACCACCGCCGGCATAGATGACTGGCTTTTCTGCCTGCACAATGAGCTCAATCGCTTGCGCGATCTGGCGATGGTGGGGCTTGGTCGTCGGTTTATATCCAGGCAGATCAAACGTAGACGGGAAGGAATATTCCAATTCACCGTTTTGCACGTCCTTTGGGATATCCACCAAGACCGGGCCCGGACGGCCCGTAGAAGCCAGATGGAATGCGGCTGCAATGGCAGCTGGAATCTGGCTCGGCTCCGTCACGATGTAGTTGTGCTTGGTAATCGGCATCGTCACGCCGCGGATATCGGCCTCTTGGAAGGCATCGGTTCCCAAGAGATTGCTGCCCACCTGGCCGGTGATGGCAACGATGGGAACGGAGTCCAGGTTGGCGTCGGCTAGCGCTGTCACTAAGTTGGTCGCACCCGGCCCGGAGGTGGCAATGCATACGCCCACCTTGCCGGAAGCTTGGGCGTAGCCTTCGGCGGCGTGACCGGCACCCTGTTCATGGCGGGTGAGCACATGGCGCAGCTTGGTCGAGGTGTGCAAAGCATCGTAGAGAGGAAGCACAGCACCGCCTGGAATGCCGAAGACGAGATCGGTTCCCAAGTCTTCGAGAGTGCGGACAATGGCGTGGGCACCACTCATCCGCTCCGGAGCGTGGGCGCGTGAGGCTGCAGCCACCGAAGCGGGCGTGGGCGAAGTTGTCGTAACCACGGTTAATGTGCTCCTTGGAATGGTCTATTACGGGTCCTGATCATCATTGGCACCGGCTCCAGATATGAACAAAGCCCCCGCGGGCTTGTCTGTCTGCGGGGGCGAAATGCGTCGACGTCATCGGTCGTCGCGGTCACCACCGCGTTGGTACTACCTGAAGTCGAATAATGATCATGGGCATGACTATACACTGATAGGTATTGCGCACGTGCCGATTACCCCCTTTTGGGATCACATTCCCATGTGATGGGACACGCCTGAAAAATAGGTTCGCCCTTGCCCGCCTAAGTGAATTAGGCTTGCACACTATGACTCCACCACCTAAGGACAACAAACCTCGTCAGTCCACCACCCAGGCAGAGGTTTTCAAGCCATCCCGCGACCACATCTTGGGCATCCTCATCCTGTCCGCCATTGCTCTGCTCAGCATCGGATCGGCCCCCAAATACCTCGCATGGCTGTTCATTATCCCCATCCTCGGATTGTGGTGGGTCATAAAATCCCACACCAAAGTCTCCGAATCTGGAATCGCTATCTCTTACGCATTCCGGAAAAATATCCAGATCGCATGGGACGATTTTGCCGGAGTCGGCTTCCAACACGCCCGCGCCTTCGCTCGCACCACGGCCGGCGCGGAGCACAGCTTGCCCGGCGTTACCTTTAACTCGCTCCCGCGACTTTCGGAGGCCTCCCGCGGCCGCATCCCTGATGCCCTTACCCAGGGCCGTGAAGCGGCAGATGACAAGGTGGTCATTGTCCACCGTGACGGCCAACAAGTCCTCCTCAGCAAAGAAGAGTATGCGGACTACCTCGAGCGCCACCCCGAGCTCAAGCCTTCGGCCGAAAACTAAATACGCCGCCTACACTCTCCCACATCCCTTGAAGGAATGGTGACTGAAAACCATGTTCCCGCTGCGTTCAAAAGTAACTACCGTCGGCCGCCAAGCCTCTGGCGCCCGCGCCCTCTGGCGGGCCACCGGCACCAAGGAAAATGACTTTGGCAAACCGATCGTCGCCATCGCCAACTCCTACACCCAATTCGTCCCCGGCCACGTACACCTTAAAAACGTTGGCGATATCGTCGCCGACGCCGTGCGCGCGGCCGGCGGCGTACCCAAGGAATTCAATACCATCGCCGTCGATGATGGCATCGCCATGGGACACAGCGGCATGCTCTACTCGCTGCCTTCGCGCGAAATCATCTCCGATTCCATCGAGTACATGGCCAATGCCCACACTGCCGACGCCCTGGTATGTATCTCTAATTGCGATAAAATCACCCCGGGCATGCTCAATGCGGCGCTGCGCCTGAACATTCCCACTATCTTCGTCTCTGGTGGACCGATGGAGGCCGGCAAAGCCGTCGTGGTTGATGGCGTCGCCCACGCCCCCACCGACCTCATCACCGCCATTACCGCCTCGGCCAACGACGCGGTATCTGATGAAGACTTAACCCAGGTAGAGGAATCCGCCTGCCCCACCTGCGGCTCCTGTTCTGGCATGTTTACCGCCAATTCCATGAACTGCCTGACCGAGGCACTCGGCTTGGCACTGCCTGGCAACGGCACCACCCTGGCTACCCACACGGCCCGCCGCAGCCTATTTGAAAAGGCTGGCTCCACCATCGTCGATATGTGCCGCCGCTATTACGGCGAGGAGGACGAATCCGTTCTCCCCCGCAATATCGCCACCAAGGAAGCCTTCACCAACGCCATGGCGCTAGACATGGCCATGGGCGGATCCACCAACACCATCCTGCATACGCTCGCAGCCGCACAGGAGGGCGAGGTGGATTTCACCCTCGATGATATTAATGACATCTCCTACCGCGTGCCCTGCCTGTCCAAGGTCGCACCCAATGGCACCTACCACATTGAGGATGTCCACCGGGCCGGCGGTATCCCCGCTATCTTAGGAGAGCTTCGCCGCGCCGGGCACTTGAACCTGAAGGTGCATACGGCGCTATATGACAACGCCGAGCAGTGGCTCGATGACTGGGATATCCGCAACCCGCACGCCACCGATGAGGCTCGCGAACTGTACTACGCCGCGCCGGGCGGTGTGCGCACTACCGAACCATTTTCCCAATCCAACCGCTGGGACGAGCTCGATACTGACGCCGCTAATGGCTGCATTCACGACGCCGATCACGCCTTTTCTTCCGATGGCGGCCTGGTTGTCCTACGCGGAAACCTGGCCCCCGACGGGGCCATCGTGAAGGCAGCGGGCGTTGAAGAAGAGCTGTGGACCTTCTCTGGACCCGCCCGTGTGGTCGAATCCCAGGAGGAAGCCGTATCGATAATCCTGAATAAGGAAGTCCAACCCGGCGACGTAGTGGTCATTCGCTATGAGGGCCCGTCCGGCGGCCCGGGCATGCAGGAAATGCTCCACCCAACCTCCTTCCTGAAAGGCGCCGGATTGGGCAAGGCATGCGCCTTGATTACCGACGGCCGCTTTTCCGGCGGCACCTCCGGCCTTTCCATCGGCCACATCTCCCCCGAGGCGGCCCACCAGGGCCTTATCGGGCTCATCGAAAATGGCGACACCATCACCATCGACATCCACGAGCGCCAACTCACCCTGGATGTGGACGAGGACGTGCTGAAGCGCCGCCGCGCCGCCCAGGAACAGCGCGAGCAACCGTGGACTCCAGTGAACCGCAACCGCCCCATCACCAAGGCACTGCGTGCGTATGCAGCCATGGCCACCTCTGCCGATCGCGGCGCGGTGCGCGTGGTCGATGGCCATGTGAATTAGCCAGGATTAACTGCTAAATCCCTGTGAGCCTCGGTGGGGTGCACGCCCGTTTACCTGCAGATCGCATAAAGTGTACTGCGATGAAACTCGCGCGCACCCCATTTTTCCGTTATGCCTTAGCTCTGCTGGGCCTCATTTTTGGCGCCTGGAAGATTGTCCAAGACACCCGCATCACGGACTTTCCTATCGACATGGTGGTCTACCGCGAGGGTGTCAAGGCCTTCCTTGAACACCGATCCGTCTATAGCGAGCCCATGCTCGCCGGCGATATTGAACTTCCCTTCATTTATCCGCCCTTTGGCGCGCTGGTCATGGTTCCGCTCACGGCCTTTGACGGCATTGACCACGATTTGGCGGGCGACATCATGGTCGTCCTGTCCGATCTGCTCCTGCTCGTCTGCCTCTACTTTGTCTTCAAGGCGGTGCTGAAGAAGCCGGATTTTCTCTTGCCCATTACCGCCATTGCCTGGGCCATTGCCTTGCGCTTCGAGCCGGTTGACCTCAATAACGGCTTTGCACAGATAAATATCGTGGTCATGACGCTGGTTACCCTCGACCTCGTCCCACGCAAGCGCTTCCTGCCCCAAGGCATCTTGATTGGCCTGGCCGCGGCCATCAAAATTACTCCGCTAGCAATGCTGCTTTACTTCCTCGTGCGCAAGGAATGGAAACAGATTGCCACGGCTTTCCTCTCCGCAGTCGCTGCCACTCTCCTCGCCGCGGCCTTCCGCTGGGACGCGTTCGTGGAGTTCTTCAGCTCTAAATTGCTCGATATGGGCTCTGGCGGCGACTTCGGCGTGGCAACCGACTACCAGTCCAATAGTTCCATCAAGGGCGCTATTCAGCGCATGTATTCCTCTACGGAAGCCATGGACGCCAATGGACTGACCATCAACCTTGCGTGGCTCGCAGCTTCCCTAGTGGTTATTGCCTTTGCTGCGTGGCTTATCAAGCGACTGTGCGAGGAGCATCTGCTTGTCGACGCCCAATTGGTCACCGCCCTCACCCTCCTACTCATCTCCCCTGTTTCCTGGTCGCACCACTGGGTCTGGCTCACGCTCATCATCCCGGTCTTTGTCTACCGCGCCTGGACCTGGCTGCCGTCAGGTTGGGCCGCGGGCAGCCTCCTGACCGTCCTTATCGCCTGGGCAGCCATGCTACTGACAGTTCCACCTAAGTGGTGGTGGGGCGATCAAGTCGATGTCCACGCCATGGAGCGCTACCAGAAGTTCTGGGTGGATGACTTTGTCTGGCTCACCGTGCTTACCGTCGCACTGTACGCGGCCGCGTTCTACGCCGTCCAGCGCAACCGCCCTCCGAGTACCGCTACTCCTGCCCCGCTAGCGTCTTAAGCGCTGCAAGGTGCGAATCGAATGCGGCCTTACCTTTAGCCGTGAGCATCACCCATACCGTGTCCTTGCCACGCGAGGATCCATACTCACGAAAGCGGCTGATATACCCCTCTTTTTCCAGTGCGCTTAGCTGCTTAGACAGCGTGGCATCGGATTGATTCACTTTGTCCCGAATCGCGGCAAAGCGCATCTCTTTGTTGATGGCGCCTTCCACTGCCCCAGCCGCGTTGAGCACCGCACAAATTTTAAACCGATTTAGCGGGTGGATTACCGGATCAAGCTCACTCATCACCGCTCGCCTGCTTGCCACTTGCGTTGTCCCGTGTGGACAGATCCATCGCACCGGAATTGAAAACCCAAAATACAGCGATGCCCCACAGCGTGAATACCACGGCCGCAGTGACCAGGCGTCCTTCGAGGAAGGTTTGAAAGAACGGAGGGCAAAAGATCAGAATGTTTCCGAAATAGTATTTCTTATCCGGCTGCGGCTGGGCGAAGGGATCCTGCCTATAACCTGCGCGCACGTTGCGCTTCTGAGCGCTAACCCAGAGAGCTACTCCCCCGCAGACCACCACTAAACCAAGGGACAACCACCACGGTATGCCCTTCCCCCATTGGCTCAAGATAAACCAAGTTACTGCCAACGCTGCAGCAAACAAGGCATTAAGCGCAGTCTTCCGTCCGTCGCTTTGTTCCTTCTCCACTTCCTCGTTGAAGGACAGTGCCTCGTGCACGCTTTCATCCATGATCGCCGTTCCTTTCGCCTTCGACTTTTCGTTGTTTTCCACTTTAGAAAGTATCATACTTTCCGCCATGGAAAGCAAGAGCAAAAGAAAATCCGCCGCAATTGCGACGGACAGCTTTTGGCGATTAGTTCAACGGATTAACGCCTGCGCCAAAGAACCAGAGGGCGGCGAGGATGGCGATGCCGATGAGAACAAAGGCCCAGGAAGTACCCAGCGGGCGGCGCGCCCAGGAGCGCTTGAAGTCTAGGGAGATAAAGCCTGGGCCGGTAAACTGCAGGCCCACTGCGATGACAAAGAGGACCAAGGAAAGCCATACGGATTCCGGCCAGCTAAAGACGTCCAGGCCGGCATCGGTCTGGGCGAGCTCGTGGACGGCGGTAAAGCCGGTCACTACCAGACCAATCATGGCCGCCAACGGAGTAATGAGACCGAGCAGCAAGAACACACCAGCGATAAGCTGCATGGTTGGCACCGCGATAGACAGTGCGGTATCCCATGCATAGTTGGCAAAATCGCCTTCCAGGCCGGACAAACCCTCACTATCGCCAAGCGTGAAGAAAGTCTTTGCTCCCGCGACGATGAGGTAAGCGCTCAGCGCCAATCGGATGAAAAGCAGGCCGAAGTCGATGGTGCCGCGGCGACCATAGCGTTGGTAGCCTTCCTTTTCTTCTTGTTCCGCTTGTAGGCGTGCCTCGCGCTCCTCTGCGGTTTCGGTGCTGAGGGTGCTCTCCACGGGGGCGTCGGCAGTAGCAAGTTCCGTCTCCTGCTCCCCGCTAGCCGGCGTGGTGGACTCCGGTTGCGCGAAGGCTACGGTCTCCTCGCCGGCACCACTGTGCTGACGTGCGGCTTCATTTGCACTGGAATAGGACAGTACCTCGGTTTCCGGGTGGTCCTGCTGCGCCTGGGAAGGCTTGATCTCCTGCGGCTCGGCGCGGCCGGCGCGCTCGAAAAGGCCGGGCTTCGACTTTTTCTGGCCGGAGACAGAATCCTTACTAGCGGGCTTCGCGTTGTAGGTAGGCACGTCCATATCCTCATCAAACGGGGTGGCTTTATCCGGTTGCTGCTTATCGCTCATAGCTCCAACTTAGGGCACGTGCCTGCACTTTTGTGGTACCCACCACGGCGCGCCGCACGAGCTTGCGCGCTATGTGGCCACCAAGTCGCTCGCAGCTTCGATGACCGAACGCGTAAGTTCACCCAATACCTCCGATTCCAATCGCCAACGCTGCCAGTAAAGGTCGATATCGAGCGGGGAGTCGTCGAGAAGCACCAGCTCTTTTGCCGCCAGTAGGGGCAGCGCTTGAGCTTGGGGCAGCAATCCCCACCCCAGGCCAACGCGAACGGCCTCGAGGTAGCCCTCGGACGAAGGGATCTGTGACACCCGGGCACGCACCACGGACGAATCAATGAAGCGCTCCCGCATCGCATCGTCCAAAACCTGGTCGTTAGGCCCATATCCCACCAGCGGCATGGTTTCCCAGGTCAAGCAGCCACTATGAAAGCTTTCTGCAATATGCGGCGCCGCGACTGGGAAGTAACGCATCGTACCCAAAAAGCTAGACTCACACCCTGAGACCGGTGTGGCTTCCCTCGTTACCGCGCCAAGCACATCTCCACGCCGCAGCATGGCTAAGGTACGGGCCTCATCCTCAATCCGGATGCGCAGGGCGACATCACCCCGCCGCGCGGTATCGCTAAGCACCCTGCGGAACCATGTCGCAAGGGAGTCCGAGTTCACTGCAACAGAGAGCGGGACCCGGGCCAGGCGGTGGCCTAGGCGGGCATCCGTCTCTGCCTGTACCAACGCCATGCGGCGTGCGGATTGCACCAAGATCTCCCCCGCTTCTGTCGCGGTTACCGGGGTAGCACGGCGAAGGAGCACTCGACCGGTGCTCGACTCTAGGGCCTTAATTCTTTGGCTTACCGCAGACGGCGATATACCGAGTACGGCAGCGGCAACATCGAAGCTGCCTTCGTCCACGATGGCAAGCAAAGTTTCTAAGTGCACCGGGTTCATGAAGCTATTCTAAACCAACTGTAGATTCATTAACTGGACTAATTCAGGCCAGGAATTCACACTGGAAGGCATGTCCATCGTGCTTGCTGGTTTCTTCCTGGGATTATCACTCATCGTGGCCGTCGGCCCGCAAAATGCCATGCTGCTCAAGTACGGCATTCGCCGCGACCACATTGGCCTCATCATTGTCGTCTGCGCGCTTTCCGACGTCATCCTGATCACCTCCGGCACGGCCGGCGTGGGCTACTTGGTAGAAAAATTCCCCAACGCCCTGCAGGTTCTTAAATATGTTGGCGCCGCTTACCTGGCGTACTTCACCTTCACCTGCTTCCGCGATGCATTCAAAACCAAAGGCGAGGCCATCGAGGTGGAATCCACGCAGCCAAAGGTCCCGCAGGAAGTCGCTTCCTTCGATGGCTCTCGGGCGCGCAGCACGACCAAGACTGCAACTCGCGTCGAGATCAAGCGCTCCCCTTCATGGGTTAAGCCGCTATTGACCGCCCTGGCCTTAACATGGCTCAACCCAGGCGCCTACGTAGACGTAGTGGTCATGCTCGGCAGCATTGCTAATCAATATGGTGAATCGGGGCGCTGGCTTTTCGCCGTGGGTGCAATCTGCGCCAGCTTCACCTGGTTCCCCTTCATCGGCTTTGGCGCGGCGCGCTTCTCCCACGTGCTGTCCCGACCCACAGTGTGGCGCTGGATCAACTTCGGCATCGGCGTCCTCATGATTGGCCTAACGCTCAAGTTGCTCCTGCTCTAGGGCCGGGGTTCAGCCCGCCTAGTTTCCTCGCACGCGCGACGCAGTGGCGCCGGCCCAACGGTTGATGCCGGCGTCATGGGCGGCGTCGTCAATCGCAGCCAGCTCCTCCGCGCTGAAGTCAAGCTTGTCCAGCGCGCCCAGGTTGTGCTCGAGCTGATCCACCGAAGAAGCACCCAACAGCGCCGAGGTAAGCGTGCGATCGCCCTGATCACGCAGCACCCACGAGATGGCCATCTGAGCCAGAGACTGCCCGCGCTTGCCTGCAATATCGTTGAGCGAGCGGATCATGGAGAGGTTTTCTTCATTGAGCCAGTCCTTTTCCAGGGTCTTATTCTTCGCCGCGCGCGAATCTGCGGGGATGCCGTCGATATACCGGTCCGTCAGCATGCCCTGCGCCAACGGGCCGAAGCCGATGACGCCTAGGCCGCTGCGCGCTGTGACATCAAGCAGCGACTCACCGTCTTCGCCCGGGCGCTCAATCCAGCGGTTCAAAATGGAATAGCTGGGCTGATGAATCAGCAGCGGGCAGCCTTCATCTTCCATAAACTCCACGGCCTCTGCGGTGAGCTCCGGACCATAAGAGGAAATGCCCACATACAGGGCCTTGCCGGAGGCTACGATATCGCGCAGTGCATACAGGGTCTCCTCCAGCGGGGTATCCGGGTCCGGACGGTGGTGGTAGAAGATGTCCACATAGTCCAAGCCCATACGCTTCAGGGAAGCGTCCAAGGAGCTCACCAGGTACTTGCGGGAGCCACCGAAACCGTAGGGTGAATCATTCATTACCCAACCCGCCTTGGAAGAAATGATCATTTCATCGCGGAAGGGGCGGAAATCGCGGGCAAAGATGCGGCCGAAGTTGTCCTCCGCGGCGCCTGGTTCAGGGCCATAGTTATTGGCCAAATCGAAATGAGTAATCCCCCGGTCATACGCCGCGCGCAGGATTTCGCGCTGCGTGGCCAGGGGACGGTCGTCGCCGAAGTTCTGCCATAGGCCAAGGGAAATGGCCGGCAGCTTCAGCCCAGAGTTGCCTACTCGGCGGTACTCCATCGAATCATAACGGTCAGATGGGGGTGCATAGATACTCATGGCACCCATTGTCCGCTTAATTCTTGGAATTGTCAGCCTTTGGCAGCTCCTCATCTTCTTCAGGGTCGCCGGATGCGCCGGTTTCTTCGACCCACTTTTCAATTTCTTCCGGGGTGCGGTCAGTTTCTACCGCATCACGCTCGGTGTAGTAGGAGTAATCGTGGCGCTTTTCTTCGTACTTTTCCTTGTCAAAGTCCACGTCGTCGTCACCATCGAGCTCTTCGGTGACTTCCTCCACCAGCTCATCGTAGAGGGCCTCATTGTCCATATTGGAGTCCTCGATGTGCTGGCCAATTTCATCGTCATAGCGCTCAGCATCATATGCCTTGTCCGGGTGCAGCTTCAGGTGCATGAGGGCACGTACACGCTCACGGCGCACAGCCTCATCCTGGATCTGAGACTGGCTGCGGAACCAAGCAAAGACCAAAATGGCCACCATCAAGATGCCCATGTAGCCAATAATTGGGTAGATGTAGTTCATCAGGGTCTTGAAGCCGGCGAAGGACACGGCGAAACCAGCCAAGCAGCCAATAACGAAGATAACCGGGAACCGCTTCTCATGACCGGCAGACAGGCGCTTGCCCAAAGCGTAGAACATGCCGATAGCAGTATTGAAGATCATCAAGTAGATGATGACCGCCATGATGGAGCCGAGCGTCGGGTTAACGCTATCTACCAGAGACAGCATCGGAATATCGGAGCCCTGTGCCTTGTCCGAGTTCATCAGCAAGGAGAATCCGGCAAGGCCCATCATGATGGAGTAGATGACGCCGCCTACAACGCCGCCCCAACCGGCCTCGCGTGGGCTGATATTGTCGCCGCCGATAACCAGGGACATGGACACGGCGAGCATCAGGGCAAGACCGTTGTAGTTGAGCGCGGAAATGAGCCAGTTACCAATCGGGGTGTCGATCTGGCTGGAGGCGTCCATAGCGGCACCGATGTCATCCGGCATATTGAGGCCGGTATAGATGGCTACGCCAATGACCGCAATGATAATGGTCGGTGTTACAGCACCGATGACCTTGGATACCTTATCCACGTCGAGCATGCCCACGATAAGCACCATTACCAGCATGACCGTGGAGCCAATCCAAGTCTTCCAACCAAACTGCTGCTCCATATTGGAACCCGCGCCGGCCAACATCACAAAGCCAATAGCAAAAAGGGTGATGATGACCGCGACGTCCAGCAACTTGGAGACGATCGGGTGGGTGACATTGCGGAATACGGTGTTGTGCTCAGAAGCGTGGAAGTAGCTGCCCAGCTGCAAGAACACGGTACCCGCAAGGGTCATGACGAGTGCGGCGATAATGATGCCGGGAATGCCCCAGGAACCAAAGGCGGTGAAGTACTGCACCACCTCTTGGCCCGTAGCAAAGCCGGCGCCGACCAGCAAGCCCACGAAGGACATAGCGATGGCGATAATGTTTTTAGAAGACACTGTTGCCTAACTTTTGTAGCGAATATCTCTCGCATACTAGTGTGCGCGGCCCCTTGTCCCCCACTCCCCCAGCACGTGGGCAACACAACACCGATATGCGTTCCTTAAGGAATGGTACGTAAGTGACCCGTTAAACACCTACTGGCACATACCGATGTTGTGATAAATCACATTTGGGGATGCATCGAAATCAACCTAACGCTTTAGTCGTCGAAGGTCGCGGTATCAATCACGAAGCGGAACTTTACATCGCCTTCCACCACGCGCTCATAGGCGTCATCAACATCGTTAACGCCGATCTTTTCAATAACGGCGCCGATACCGTGCTCGGCACAGAAGTCCAGCATCTCCTGGGTCTCTGCAATGCCGCCGATGTTATTACCGGTTAGCACCTTGCCGCCGCCGACAAGGCTGCTCATGTGTACTCCCAGCTCCTCCGGTGGAAGACCGACAACGGACATGATGCCGCGCGGCTTCAGCAGCTGCAGGTAGTCATTGAGGGAGTACTGGGCAGAAATGGTGGACAAGATGACGTCGAATTCACCACGGTGGTTGTCAAAGAAGTCTTCGTCCTCACCGGTGGCCAAAATGTGCTTAGCACCCAGCTCATAAGCTTCCTTTTCCTTGCGCAGGGAGCGGGAAATCACGGTTACTTCCGCGCCCTTTGCCGCAGCGATCTGCACACCCATGTGGCCCAAGCCGCCAAGGCCTACTACGGCAACCTTATCGCCTTCCTTGACCTGCCAGCGGGCCAGCGGCGAATAGGTGGTGATTCCGGCGCACAGCAGCGGGGCTGCGACGTCAAAGTCGATGCCCTCCGGGATGGTGCACACAAAGTTTTCGTTGACTACTACCTTCTGAGCATAGCCGCCTTGAGTAATGGTGCCGTCTACATCTTCGGAGTTATAGGTGCCCACATTGCCATTCAGGCAGTTCTGCTCCTGACCGTTGCGGCACTGTTCGCACTCGCCACAGGAGTTCACCAGGCAGCCCACGCCAACGCGGTCGCCCACCTTGAACTTGGTGACCTTATCGCCCACGGCTTCCACGACGCCGGCGATCTCATGGCCCACCGTTAGCGGGAAGTGGGCCTGGCCCCATTCGTTGCGGATCGTGTGTATATCGGAGTGGCAGATGCCTGCAGCCTTGATATCAATGACCACGTCGTCTTCTCGCGGATCGCGGCGCTCGATTTCTACGACCTTGAATGGTGCTTCAGGGCTTTCCTTTTGCAATACTTTGCTCTTAATTGTCATGCCCACGACCCTACGCGTAACCCCACTGACCTCGCCTAACGAAAATAGTCACCAACTCTAACGGGGAAGGAAAACCAAAAAAGCCAGCCACGCCCCTCTCGTTGAGGAGGAAAACGCGGCTGGCTATGTGGGGGTCTTAGTTCAGCTTCTCTGCGATGAGCTTATTGACCTGGCCCGGATCGGCCTTGCCCTGGGTGGCCTTCATGACCGCACCCACGATGGCACCGGTGACCTTCTTATTGCCGGCACGGTACTTTTCCACAATGTCCGGGTTGGCGGCCAGCGCGTCATCTACGGCCTTCTCGATGGCGCCATCATCGCGTACGACCTCCAAGCCGCGCTTCTCGACGACCTCGTCGACGTCACCCTCGCCCGCCAACACACCATCGACGGCCTTGCGTGCGAGCTTGGTGGTCAGCTTGCCCTCGTTGACGAGTGCAATAACGCGCGCCACGTGCTGCGGGGTAATGGACAGGCCAGCAAGATCGGTGTCCTGCTCGTTGGCCTTGCCGGCCAGGTAAGAAACCCACCAGGAGCGTGCCTCGTCCGGCTTCGCACCGGCCTCGACGGTATCCACGATGAGGTCGAGGGCACCGGCGTTGACCAAGTCGCGCATCTCTTCATCCTTGATGCCCCACTCTTCCTGGATGCGCGCACGGCGAACCCATGGCAGCTCCGGAAGGGTCTGGCGCAGCTCTTCTACCCACTCGCGCGGAGCGATGACCGGCGGCAGGTCCGGATCATTGAAGTAACGGTAGTCCTCGGCGGTTTCCTTCGGACGGCCCTTGGAGGTGGTGCCATCGGCCTCTTGATAGTGGCGGGTTTCCTGATCAATGGTGCCGCCATCTTCGAGCACCTGTGCCTGGCGCTGCATCTCGAAGCGAACCGCCTGCTCCACGGAACGCAGGGAGTTAATGTTCTTGGTCTCGGTACGGGTACCAAACTCTTCCTGGCCCACCGGGCGCAGGGATAGGTTGGAGTCCACACGCATGGAGCCTTGATCCATGCGGGCGTCGGAAACGCCCAAGGCTGCAACGAGCTCGCGCAGGGCGGAAACGTAGGCCTTTGCCACCTCCGGCGCGCGCTCACCGGCGCCAATGATCGGCTTGGTAACGATCTCAATGAGAGGAATGCCCGCACGGTTGCAATCCACCAGGGACGCCGTGGCGCCGTGAATACGGCCATCCGCACCACCGAGGTGGGTCAGCTTGCCGGTGTCTTCCTCCATGTGGGCACGCTCGATTTCCACGCGCCACTCGGTGCCGTCTTCCAGCACAACGTCCAGGTAACCGTCATAGGCAATCGGCTCATCGTACTGAGAAATCTGGTAGTTCTTCGGCTGGTCCGGGTAAAAGTAGTTCTTGCGGGCAAAGCGAGAGGACTCCGCAATGGAGCAATTAAGCGCCAGGCCAATCTTGATGGCGCCCTCCACGCCCTTGGAGTTAACTACCGGCAGCGCACCGGGCAGGCCCAGGGAGACCGGGTCAACGTTGGAATTAGGCGCTGCGTTGAAGTTCGTAGGAGAGGTAGAAAACATCTTGGTTTCCGTATCCAGCTCTACGTGGACTTCCATGCCCATTACCGGTTCGAACTTTTCTAGGACCTCATCGAAGTCCATCAGGTCATACATCGCAGCAGTCATGCGTGCCATCTTAATACGTCCATGCGCCCGCGCGCTCACGCCCCTAAGCTGAATATTATGACTACACCACATAGCGTTGATGCCGCGCTTATCGATGCCCCGTTGATCAACATCGCAGTCTTCCGCACTGCCCCTACCCCTGAAGAGGTAAGCGAGCGCCTGACCACCACTTTTGGTGATCGCTTGGGAGATATCACGCCGGGCAAGAATCCGGGAAGCATCATGGTCGAGCTGGATGATTCCTTCTTATTGCACTACCAAGCCGTTGATACTCCTCCCACCCGCGATAGCTATGGCCTCCACCCCATTTTGAGCGCGGATGCCCGCGGCCTCGATTCTGCCACCGCACAAATCCTCGTGTCCGTGCTTCCCCGTGAGACCGAACATGAACGCGCAAAGCAATTCCGCGAGGCCCGCCGTGATCACCTTGAACTACTCTCCAAGGCCACTGCCGTGGTAGCCGAGCACCCCGACTGCCTGATAGTCCATAACCCGCGCGGCAACGTTTCTATCGCGCCGAATACGTTCCTCGAGGCCGTTCGGGACAACCTTGCCCCAATGCACATCGCTCCGGTGTGGCTTACCCAAAAAGAAAACAAAATCTTGGGTTATACCGTTGGGCTGGTCCAAGCCGGACACCCGGAAGTCCAGGCGGCCACCGAATCCATGGATCCCACCGATCTCTATTACAAGCTGGCCAATATCGCAGACCATGTTCTGCAAGGCGCCACCATCAAAGACGGCGACACCCTATCTTTCGAGCAAGACCAGCCCCCACTGACCGTGCAGAAAGAACCCTGGTTTGTAGACGAGTCCTATCCTGCGGTCACGATCAATTTTTAGCGGGTTTCCCGGTCCTACTTCCGGGAATCCGAATAGCGGCAGATGGCTGCCAGCACCGCACCAGAAAGGTTGTGCCACACCGAAAAGACGGCTCCTGGCAGGGCGGCCAATGGGTTCATATAAGTAGATGCCAGGGATGTGGCCAAGCCAGAATTTTGCATGCCCACCTCGACGGCCATGGTGCGCCGTGCAGCGACCGGCTGCTTGGCCAACTTTCCGGCTAGGTAGCCCAAGCCATAGCCGCAGGCGTTATGGATTACCACGGCGGCAAAGACGAGTGCGCCGGCGGTAGCGATGGTGTCGTGCGCGCCGCCGACCACGATGCATACAATGGCGGAAATGGCCGCAACCGAGATCCACGGCAATGCCGCGTTAATCTTTGCCACCACGCGCGGAACCAGCATGCCGATGAGAATGCCGGTAACAACCGGAATGAGCACGACCTTCACAATGGACCCCGCCATCGCGGAGGCGGAGACCGGCATGTACTCCCCTGCCAGCCACAAGGTCAGCAATGGGGTAAGGACCGGCGCCAACAAGGTGGAAATGGACGTCATGGTCACCGACAGAGCCACATCACCGCGCGCAAGATAAGACACCACGTTGGAACTCGTGCCGCCGGGCGCGCAGCCCACCAAGATAACGCCGGCCGCTACAGCATCAGGAAGATCCATCACCGCGACCACCAACAGCGCCACTAGCGGCATGATGACAAACTGCGCTACTACTCCGATGAGAACGGGCAGTGGACGGCGAGCTACCAGGGCAAAATCCACCGGCTTGAGGGTTAGGCCCATACCGAACATGACAATACCCAGCAGCGGGGTGACCTGCGGGGCGAAGGAAGCTGCGGTCTCTGGCGCGAGGTATCCCATCACCCCACCGATAATCACGAGCACGGGAAAGCCTAGCGCTGCAATGAGCGCTTGACGGTCTTGCGCTGAGGAAGGCGCAGAGGGCACCTTCACCCGATTATCTGTCATGCTATCGATACTCATGGACAAAAGAATACGCTCCCACCCAGTGGGAGCGCTATCTTAATATTCGGAACGCAGAATGCCCCTAGCCAAAGAGCGCCTGGGCGTTGCGGTAACGCGATTCCGGCACCGTCTTCAGCGTACCCACTGCATCTTCCAACGGGACGAGGTCAATATCCTCGCCATGGAGGGCAACGCACATGCCAGATTTTCCTTCGTGGATGGCGCGCGCTGCATGCACGCCGTAGCGAGTAGCAAGCACGCGGTCATATGCCGTCGGCGTGCCGCCGCGCTGGATATGCCCCAGCACGGTCGTACGTACGTCATACCCGGTGCGTGCCTTGATTTCATCGCCGATTACCTGGCCGATGCCATTAAAGGTCTGGTGACCGAACTGATCGACGCCACCGGCCTCGAAGTCCATCGTTCCTTCCTTCGGCAGGGCACCTTCTGCCACGCAAATAATGCCGTACTTTTCACCCATCTGGAAGCGGCGTTCCATCGCCTTCGTAATCTCCGCAATATCGAAGGGCTCCTCCGGTACCACGGTGTAGTGCGCGCCGCCGGCCATGCCCGCGTGCAGGGCAATCCATCCCACGTGGCGGCCCATAACCTCCACGATCAGGATGCGGTTATGGGACTCTGCGGTGGTGTGCAGACGGTCGATAGCATCGGTGGCCACAGAAACGGCGGTATCGAAACCAAAGGTGTAGTCGGTGGCGTTAACGTCATTATCAATGGTCTTCGGCACGCCCACTACCGGCACGCCGTTATCAGAAAGCCACTTTGCGCCCTTGAGGGTACCTTCACCACCGATGGCGACAAGGGCATCCACCCCGGCATCCGCCATGTTGGACTTAATCTGGTCAAGGCCGGCCTTGAACTTATCCGGATGCAGGCGGCCGGTGCCCAGGATGGTGCCGCCGCGCAACAGAATACGATCGATTTCCGCATCGTCATAAAGATCACGCCGGCGGTCTTCCATCAGGCCCACCCAGCCGTCTTCATAACCTACAACGGTATCTCCAAATTCATTGGATGCGGTACGCACTACCGCACGGATTACAGCATTGAGGCCGGGGCAATCGCCGCCGGACGTTAAAACACCTAGACGCATATCTACCAATCTAGCGCGCGATTTTTAGGCCTGCAGAGTGTCCCTAAAACCTAGGGCAGAAACCAGGCCCACCACCAGCGCAGCCACGATGACGAGCAGCGAATTAATAATTGCTGTCTCTGGGCTACCTGTTTGCATAACTGCGGAAACTAGGGCAACTCCCACCACGGAACCCACCTGGCGGGAGGTGTTGTACACACCGGAGGCAGCGCCCATGAGCTCCGGCGAGATATCGCGCAAGGTGGTGGCTGCGTTGGAACCCCAAATGAAGGACTGTCCCACGCCGAGCCCGGCAATGGGCAGACCGAGTACCCACGGAAGGGCGTCGACCTGCATGACCCACCATGCCGCAAGGAGCGAAAGTATCAGGATGGAAAATCCCAGCACCCCCAGGATCCGCGGGTTAACATAATCCGCCATGATGCCAGCCAGCGGAGATATCAAGAGAGACACCAGCGCCATGGGAGCCACGATGATGCCGGCTTCGCCCGCAGGCACTCCCTGCATGGTCTGCAGCCACAGCATGATGGGGAGCATCACCGCGGCCGCCATAAATCCCATTGCGATGATGCCTACCGAGCCCGCCAGGTAGTTTCGGTCACGAAATAGCGCCAGCGGCACCAGCGGATTCGACCCGCGGGCCTGGGCAGTTGCCTGCAATCGAATAAACCAGACGCTAGCGGCAACTCCGGCGAGCAGGATCAGCCAAATGGTCCATCCCCAGCCAAGCACCGGGCCCTGCTGAATACCAAAGACGATTGCCGCCAAGGCGATGAGCGACACGATGGCCGAGGGCGCATCGATAGACTGCGCGGTCGTGGGTAGCTCAGGCACCCACAGCAGCGCGAAGACAATGGCTAGCACCACGAAGGGAACGTGTACCCAAAAGGCGGCCTGCCACCCAAAGTGCCCGACCAGAAAGCCACCGGCGAGTGGACCGGCAAGTGCCGCTACCGAGCCGATCACACCCCACACGCCCAGTGCGCGCCCACGGCGCTCACGCGCGAAGATGCGATTGATAACGGACATGGTCTGTGGCATCTGGAGGGACGCACCCACGCCTTGCACGGTACGCGCCGCAATGAGCACTTCCACTGTGGGAGCCACGGCACACGCCACTGCACCCAGCCCGAAAATGCCCACACCCAGACAAAACATCCGGCTCTGGCCTAAAACATCGCCCAAGCGGCCGGTAAAGAGCAGCGGCACCACCACAGCCAACAAATAGGCCGCGGATACCCACATGGTGTGGTTTACCCCTGCGTTCAGCTCGCGTTGCAGGTCAGGCAGCGCCACCGCCACCATGGATTGGTCCAGCAGAGATACAAAGAATCCGAGGGACAGTGCAAACATGGCGCGCCATGCTTGGCGCTCGGGCGGCAGATGCGTCTCCACAGTCATGGCCTTAGAGTCTAGCGGGCCGAGAAATGTCGACCTAGACTGGCTGCATGTCCATGATCGATATTAAAAAGCCCCAAGACGTTTCTACCGCCACCACTGTCACCCTCGGCCTCATCGGTGGCTGGGTCACGGCCCGCGAGACCGGCATTCGCCCGCTGGGTGGCGTGATCCTCGCCGCTGCCGGTGTATGGGCGGGTCGCTCTTGGGCCAAGAAAACCACCCCGGCTACCACCGCTGGCCTGTGCGCGCTCTACGTGGGTGCATTCGGCGCCTCCCACCCGCTGGCCAAGAAGATCGGAGCGTGGCCGGCAGTACTCAGCGTCACCGCGGCTTCGGCGGGCGCGGCTTATGCGCTTTCCGACGCCAAATAGTCCCCACCCACACAAATGCGCACCACGTCCCTAGACATGGTGCGCATACTTTTATCCTGCGTGTCGCTATTTTCTACTTGGCCACCGTGAACTCAACCGCAGCATTCTCGCTACCCAAGGCAACGGTGCCGCCGGGGAGGTTATAGAAGGAGGGGTTGGATTCGAGGAGGCCACGGAGGGCGTCGGAAAGCTGCTGCGTATGCTCGTCGCAGGCCGCGCGGGTGGAATTGAACTCGCCCACGCTGATGGTGCCATCCTTGGCCACCTCGTAGGTGGTGGTGTAGGTATTGCAGCCATCATTGACCACCAAGGTGCGGTCCTTAGCAAAGGAGACGCTCAGCTTACCGTCTTCCTTAACGGAGTGGAGCTCACCGGTGATGGTCTGGCCTTCAATTTGAGGCTCCAGCTTCTCCGCGCCCTCCGGCAGCTGAGAAATCAGGTCGGTCTGAGTCGGCGCGGTCATGCTAAACCCTGGATCGATGTCGGGGACCTGCGCAGCGTTGGCGGCTCCAGCGCCTATCAGCGCAGCGGCGGACAGCGAAAATAGTGCGGTCTTCTTGAAATGCATACCCAATAATTTACCCCCGCCGGATATAAATTCAACGGGGGTAAAGAAACCCTTATGGAATCGTCAGGGACTCCACAGGCGGCAATTTACTTATCGCGGCCAGCCTCATAGGCAGCGCCCACCTTATAGAGGCGATCATCCTCAAAAGCCGGCGCCATGATCTGCAGGCCAGTCGGCAGGTTGGTATCGCTAGCCAAACCAGACGGCACGGACATGCCACACAGGCCGGCCAGGTTCAGCGGCAGGGTGCACAGGTCAAAGTTGTACATCGCCATGGGATCCTCGGCCTTCTCCCCCAGCTTGAATGCGGTGGTCGGGGTAGTCGGGGAAACGAGCACGTCAACCTGCTCGAAGGCACGGGCAAAGTCCTGCGCAATGAGGGTACGCACGCGCTGTGCCTGCAGGTAGTAGGCGTCGTAGTAGCCCACGGACAGCGCATAGGTTCCCAGCATGATGCGGCGCTTTACCTCGGGGCCAAAGCCCTCCGCACGAGACTGGGACATGACCTGCTCGGCGGAGTGGGAGCCATCATCGCCCGCGCGCAGGCCATAGCGCATACCATCGAAACGTGCCAGGTTGGACGAGACCTCGCACGGCATAATCAGGTAGTACGCTGCCAAGGCGTCATCGAAGTGTGGACAATCTACCTCGATGATCTCCGCACCCTGCTCGCGCAGCTGCTCAACGGCGGCGTGGTAGTTCTCCATCACGCCTTCCTGCCAGCCATCGCGCTCAAACTGCTTAATAAGACCGACCTTGACACCAGAAAGGTCACCCTTGGCACCTTCGCGGGCGGCGGCGACAACCGGTGCAACCGGCTTATCCACGGAGGTCGCATCGAAGGCATCGTGGCCCGCGATGACCTCGTGCAGCAACGCGGTATCCAGAACGGTGCGGCCACAGGGGCCGGCCTGATCCAGGGAAGATGCAGCAGCAATAAGGCCGTAGCGGGACACGGTGCCGTAGGTTGGCTTAACACCCACAGTATTGGTCAGCGCGGCTGGCTGGCGGATAGAGCCGCCGGTATCGGTACCGATGCCAAGCGGCGCCTGGCCGGAAGCAAGTGCAGCGGCGGTACCGCCGCCTGAGCCGCCCGGGGTGCGCTTCGTGTCATAAGGGTTATGCGCTGGGCCATAGGCGGAGTTCTCATTGGAAGAACCCATGGCAAACTCATCCAGGTTGGTCTTGCCCAGGATGGGAATTCCGGCCTCGCGCAGACGCTTGGTCACGGTGGCGTCATACGGAGAAACGTAGCCTTCCAGCATCTTGGACGCCGCGGTGGTCGGCGCATCGGTGGTAACGAGCAAATCCTTCAGCGCCAGCGGCACGCCGGCCAGCCCGGAAGCAGGCTCTTCGCCGGCATCGAGGGCCTTATCCACGGCGTCGGCAGCCGCGAGGGCTTCTTCCGCACCCACGTGCAGGAAGGAGTTAAGCTCCTCATTGGTCTCTGCGATGCGATCCAGGAAGGCCTGGGTAACCTCGCGGGAGGTAATTTCACGGGAGTGAATCTTTTCCGCCAGCTCGGCGGCAGTCAGGGAGGTCAAGCCCTCCGCAGGAACGGTCAGGTTAGACATTTATTCTCCTCCCAAAATCTGTGGCACGACGAAGCGCTCATCTTCTACGGCCGGCGCCTGGTCCAAGGCCTGTTCTGCAGTAAGGGTGCGCACAATAACGTCCTCGCGCATCGGGGCGTCCACGGAGTGCGGGTGACTCATCGGCTCCACACCCTCGGTATCCACGTTTCCTACCGCGGAAACGGAATCAACAATTTCATCAATCTGCGTTGCAAACTGGGCTAGCTCTTCCTCGCTGAGGGCCAGGCGGGAAAGCTTGGCGAGGTGGGCTACCTCATCACGCGAAATCTCAGACACGCGAACTCCATCCTTTATCTGCATAATCGACATGCCCGTGAAAAATATTCACACTAAGCATGTACTATGTGAATTGCTAACGACCCATGGTACTGCACCTACCGCGACGGCTGCCGCGTCACCCCAAATTTGCGTTGCTTGAAGCCGCCATTGTGACGCACGTATCATGTTCGGGACTACAAACAACCGAAAGCGTGCGAGACCATGTCCTTTTTGATCCGTGTACTGCTCCCCGATTCCCCTGGCAGCTTAGGCCAGCTTGCCGACGCCTTTGGACTCGTCGACGGCAATATCCAGTCAGTCGACATCGTAGAAAACTTCCCCGACGGAACGGTCATGGATGACATCGTCATTGAGCTACCCCAAGGCGCCATGGCCGATGTCCTTATCACCGCCGCCTCTTCCGTGGACGGCGTGGAAATTGACTCCATCCGCCCGTTTAGCGGCCGAGTAGACCGCCGCGGCCAGATTGAGCTGCTCGCGCGCGTAGCTCATGCCACCAATGTCACTGCGGCCATGGAAGAAGTAGTTGCTGCGATCCCAAGGGCGCTGACCTCGACATGGGCAATCGTCATCGATAATAACGAGCCCATCCACCGAGTTGCATCCTCCAACGCCGCCCCCGAAGATGATGGAACCGTGCCGCACGATATCGAGGTTGAAAGCGCGCGCGTGCTCAGCCCCGAGCGCGATGCATGGATTCCGGAAAGTTGGTCGCTTCTCGATTCCGCCCTGGCCGCTGCCCCATTGGGCGATACCGGCCTAGTTATCGCCATGGGCCGCACCGGTGGCCCTGATTACCTCGCCTCCGAGGTGGAGCACTTGGGCCACATCGGCACTATCTTGGGCAGCTTTCTGAAGTAACTGAAGCGAATTAGACTTCGCCGGTTTCTAGTAGTTGCTGGAATTGCGCCTCGTTGAGGATCGGGATTTCTAGCTCGCGAGCCTTATCCTCCTTCGAGCCAGCATTTTCGCCAGCAACGAGGTACGAGGTTTTCTTCGACACCGAACCGGTGGCCTTGCCGCCGCGAGAAACAATAGCCTCTTTCGCGGAATCCCTGGTGAAGTTCTCCAAGCTGCCGGTAACCACAATGGTCAAGCCCTCGAGAGTCTGCTCCTTGTGGTCCTCGGCCGCTACCTCCATGGCCACGCCCGCAGCAGCCCATTTGTCCACAATCATGCGATGCCAATCCACTTCGAACCAATCGTGGAAGGATTGCGCGATGGTCATGCCCACGCCATCGACCTCAGCGAGCTCGTCTGTCTTTGCGGCGCGCAGCTTGTCCATGGATCCATAGCGGGAAGCAAGCGCCCGAGCCGCAATCGGGCCCACGTGACGTATAGACAGCGAGACCAAGACGCGCCAAAAGTCGCGACCCTTGACCTCCTCCAAGTTGTTTAGCAAGTTCTGGCCTGCCGTGTTGACCTTGACGTTGCCCTCCCTCTTAGAGCGCTTGTCTTTGGTGTCCTTCTTTGCGGTATAGACATCTGAGGACAAAAGCTTTTCCGCAGTGAGCTCAAAAAGCTCCGATTCATCGACGAGAATGCCGTTGTCGATCAGATCCATCGCACCCTTCTCGCCCAAGGCCTCAATATCCAGCGCCTTGCGGGAAGCCAGATACTCCAATCGTGCCGAGAGCTGCGCCGGGCAGGACTGCGTATTGGGGCAACGCCAATCGGCATCGCCGTCCTTCTGTGGGGCCAGTTTCGTGCCGCACGCAGGACAGTTCTCTGGGAAGGTCCACTCATGCTCGCTACCATCGCGCTGCTCGCGCACCGGCCCAAGGACCTCCGGAATAATTTCGCCCGCCTTGCGAATAATGACGGTATCCCCAATGAGCACGCCCTTGCGCTTGACCTCGGATTGGTTGTGCAGGGTAGCCATTTCCACCGTAGATCCGGAAACGAAGACTGGCTCCATCACTGCGTACGGGGTTACTCGCCCGGTACGGCCTACCCCCACCTCAATGTTCTTGAGCTTCGTGGTCACTTCCTCCGGCGGATACTTATAGGCAATGGCCCAGCGCGGCGCGCGGGAGGTCGAACCAAGTGCGCGCTGTGAAGCCAAGTCATCGACCTTGACCACCAGTCCGTCCATCTCAAAAATGGCATCGTGGCGATGCTCTGCCCAATACGCGACTTCGTCTTGGACTTCCTTGGCCGAGTGCACCTGCTTGGTATACGGGGACACGGGCAGGCCCCACGCCGCAATCGCTTTATAGGCATCGTGCTGTGAGGTCGGCGAAAATCCCTCGCGCGCACCCAAGCCGTGGCACACCATTTTCAGGCGGCGTTTTTTCACTTCGGCGGGATCCTTCATACGCAGTCCACCTGCCGCGGCGTTGCGCGGGTTAGCAAATTTTGCTTTACCGTCAGCCGCGCGCTCCTCGTTGATCTCCGCGAAGTCCCCGGGGCGCATGTATACCTCACCGCGAATCTCAATAAGCTCAGGAACCGGATATTCAGCAGTACCAGTCAACTCGTGCGGAATATCCTCGATAACACGAGCATTAGCAGTGATTTCCTCGCCCACCGTGCCGTCGCCACGAGTAGCAGCGGTAGCCAAGTGCCCATCGCGATAGACCAAGTCGATAGACAAGCCATCAATCTTGAGCTCGGTGAGATAGGTCTTAGCCGGGGTTCTATCCAGCCAATCCTGCATCTCGCCAGCACTAAAGACATTGTCCAGGCTCATCATGCGCTCAAGGTGCTCAATATCCTCGCCGGCGCTCGGGGCAGCACCAACCTGCTGGGTGGGTGAATCGGGCACGGCAAGCTCTGGGTGCTCTTCTTCTAGCGCAAGAAGGCGCTGGAAGAGGGCATCAAAGTCGGCGTCGGGAATAGCCGGCTCACCGTTGTAGTACAGGTTGCGGTGGCGGCGGACTTCCTGCGCGAGGTCATTCCATTCACGGTGCAGATCAACTGGATTAGTCACGCTGCCCAAGTGTAGCTATCCCTCGTGTCGGGGCTAGCTACTAAGGTATGGATCATGAATTTCGACGCCTCCCGCATGCTCGCCTTCGACCTTGAGACCACCTCGGCCAACCCTAAAGAAGCCCGCATTGTTACCTCTGCCCTAGTCCGCATTGACGGCCGCGATGTGCAAAAAGTAGAGCACCTTGCCGATCCCGGAATCGAAATTCCGCAGGAAGCGACCAATGTCCACGGAATCACTACGGAAAAGGCTCGCGCCGAGGGTCGCCCGCACGAGGAGGTTCTAAAAGATACGGTCGACGCAATCAAGGCCGCCTGGGAGGATGGCCTCACGCTGATCGTCTACAACGCAGCATTTGATCTCACCGTATTGCGCAGCCTGACCGGAGATTTTACGGTGACCGGCCCGGTCTATGACCCCTACGTGATTGACCGTGTCAGCGATAAATGGCGCAAGGGCAAGCGCACCCTCGGCGCCGTGTGCGAGCACTATGGCGTTGAGCTTGGCAATGCCCACGAAGCTACTGCCGACGCCCTCGCCGCCGCCCGCGTGGCGTGGAAGCAGGTTCGCCAGCACTACCCCAACCTGGCGCAGATGGAGGAAAACGAACTCATGGAGTTCCAGGCCGTCAAGTGGTACGAGGACCGTGTCGCTTTTAAAAAATACCTCGAGGGAAAGGGCCGCGATGCCTCGGATGTCTCGACGGCGTGGCCGCTGATTTCTTAAACCCGTTGCCAAAGTTCTAGAGTTTTGGAATTCTAGAACCATGGAATCTATAGAATCCCGAGTTTTAGCCCTCGAGAAGCGCGTCGCCAAGCTCGAACAACCCATACCGGCCCCAGTAGAAGCTTCCGCAGGCGAGTCCACGATGTGGCTTGCGGACGCCCTCGAGCCTTCTGAAGAGCTTCCTGAAGGGTCCGTAATCTTTGGCGGCAACCTCACTATCGGCGAGAGCTCTTATTCCTACCAATGGCAACGGCCAACAGGGGCAGTAGCCAATGGAGACTGGTCCGAAAACCTCGATCGCCTCGCTGCACTGGCCCACCCCATTCGTGGCGAGATCCTGCGCCGACTCCTCACCGCACCGGCCAGCGCCACAGAACTTGTCGAAGAAGAAATCGTCACCTCTACCGGCACGGCCTACCACCACCTCAGCGCACTTACTAGTGCCGGATGGACCACCAAGACAGGCGGAAAATACACACTTCGCCCTGCCCGAGTGGTTCCCCTCCTGACCATCATTACCGCAAGCGAGGCTCACTAATGCGCAAACTAGCCCTCGCCGCCGTCGTAGCCGTGGTATCGGCCGCCTTCTTACTCATTGTTGGACCCCAGCGAATCTCGATGGCCGATACCGCAACTGGAGATCCAGAACTCTCCACGCACCTACGGGAACACCCGGAAGCTGGTTTCAACAACCTCACCGCCTTCACACTTGATCAGGGAAAGGCCACCTTCGCCGGACTCGGCGCCAATGAACACACCGAGGTAGAAATAGGTTCTGTAACCAAGATGTTCACCGGTGAAATTGCCCACCAACTAGTAGAAGAGGGAAAAGTTCGCCTCGACACCACGATGGGTCAAGTCCTCGAGGTCGGTGACTCACCAGTCTCCGACGTAACAATTCGGGAGCTACTCGATCACACCTCAGGATTGCCCAGGCAGGCGAAAGCCATGACTTTCTCCTCTGCCGTCTCTAGCATCACCGGTTCCAACCCGTACGCAGGTGTATCCACACAAGACATCGTAGATTCAGCAACCGAATCGGAGCTTGCAGATCGTGGCACAGAATCCTATTCCAATTTGGGCTACGCACTGCTCGGCCACGCCTTAGAAACCGCTGCCGATACGCCATACGAACAATTGCTCCACGAGAGAATCCTTAAGCCCGCCGGAATGAAGGAAACCTACCTCATGACACCAGGTTCCGTCCCCGACGATGCCCCTCGCGGACTCACAGCCGCAGGCCGAGAAGCTGAACCTTGGGAAATGGAAGGTTGCTCCGCCGCAGCGGGAGCTCTTCGGTCCACCGCTCATGACATGGCAGCTTTCGCTACATGGATTATGGAAAATGGCGACACTAGCTATGGATGGCAAGAGAATGATGACGGCAAGAGTTTTTGGCACAACGGCGGCACCTACGGCTACTCCACAATGCTCATCATTGACCCGAAGGAAAATCGCGCAGCCTTCGCAAATAATGACTCGCCGGCGGGAACTGAAGACCTCACAGAAGCGCTTTTCGAGAGGATTTAGGAAACCACAATGCTCCTCACGTTAATCCCTGCCGCTATCACCGCGTTCGAGCTTTGGTCTGCATGGAAGACCCTCAGGAAGCCAGTTTCCTGCCCTATGCTGGTTATAGACGCAATCTTCACAATCGCCATCATTACGCTCGTCGGCATTGCAATGCCGTGGTACAGAGCAGTAGATTTTGGATGGTGGTACGCATTTGTAGCCGCTGGCTCTCTCCATATCGGTGCCATCGCCTGGGGCCTAAGCTCTCTCCACACCAGGAAACTTACAAAGTCTCCCAAATCTCCACTTCGAGCCGAAAGTCTCCCAAATCTCCGACAAGACCGGTTACACTAGCCGCATGGACAATCCATTCCGCCCGACATTCGGCGCCCCTCCCCTGTTCTGGGTCGGCCGCGGCGTCGTGCTCGATAGTTTCCGCACCGCCCTGGATGGCTCGGCAGGCAATGCCTCCCGCTCCATGGTGCTAAGCGGCGCTAGGGGCATCGGCAAAACGGTCCTCATCAACGAGTTGGAAGACATTGCTGAAGCGCGCGGTTGGGTAACGCTACGTGCCTCCGGGCGCTCCACCATGGTGGAGGAACTGGTCAACACCACGATTCCGAGGCTTCTCGAGCGGCTCTCACCCAGCGATAAGAAGAAGGTCAGCCGCATCGGCATCGGCGGCGTAGGATCGATTGGCTTCGACCACCAGAAGGAAGACCGCTTCACCCCCACGTTGAATACCCGTCTACGCGAGCTTTCCGCCGAGCTGAACGGCACCGGCATCCTCCTTACCATCGATGAGGTCCAAGACGCCGACGTCGAAGAGCTCACCACCATCGCCGTGGCCTACCAAGACTTGGTGCGCGATGAAATCGACATCGCCTTGGTAGCCGCTGGCCTGCCGCAGGGGGTCAACCACTTGCTGGACCTGCCCGGGGTAACCTTCCTGCGCCGAGCCCAGAAATTCGTGCTCGGCCCCTTGTCGCCGGCCAATGCAGAGCAGGCGCTCGAACATACAGCCTCGGGCTCAGGGCTGGAGTTTAGCCACGAAGCGATTACGGACGCCGCCGCGCTCACCCGCGGCTACCCCTACCTCGTGCAATTAGTCGGCTCACTGGCATGGGAGCGCAGTCGCCGGAACCAAGAAAGCGGCATTTCCCAGCAGACAATCGCCACAATCGCCCCTGATGCAATATCAATCATGGGCGCGCAGGTGCACCAACCTGCGACGCTAGCCCTGCCGCCGGCGCAGCGGGAGTTCCTGGAAGCGATGGCCGCAGTCGAAGTCGATGGCATCGCCACCATCGCAGACATCGCGGGCCACATGGACCGCACGGTGCGCTCCTTGTCGGCCACCCGCCAGCGGCTTATCGACGCCGACCTCATCGAACCCACCGCGCATGGCAAGCTGCGCTACGTCATCCCCTATATGGGCGAATTCTTCACCACCACGGATAGCCGCGGTCGCGTCGATTAAAGATCGCCGGCGTCGCGGATGAGGATTCCCGCCACCTCAGCAGCAAAAGAATAGCTGTGCGCGGCCTTTTCCACCGGCCACGGGAAGATATCAACCTGCCCTGGAATTCGCTCCCGCGATAACCCCATGCGGTCGAAATGCTGCGCAATAGAAATAGCCTCCGTGCGAGCATCTTGCCCTGCCACGCCGAGACCAACGCGACCGCCGCCATCAATCCACTGCCCCAAGCCATCGAGATGCTCTGGAGAAGCCAGACCGGCAAAATCGAGCAGCACCGTCTTCGCCGCCACTTCCCAAAGTGGCTCGCGAAGCCGTAGGTAGTCCGCGCCAAACTCCGCCAGTGTCGCATTGACCTGGTCCGCGGGAAAAGCCCTAATCGTATCGAAGTCGGTGGTACCTGGAAGGGTGCCCGAAAGGACGTCGGCAAGCAGGGGCTCGTCCAGCTGCACTCGCACTTTTGCCCCAAAGCGCTGTGCCACCTGCGCCGTGTGTTCCTGAATTCCGGCCAATAAAGCACCACATAGGTCCCGGAACGCACCCGAATCAGTAATCGCGCGGTGCCCGTTTCCTAACTCCACAGCGGCCGCCAAACTCCACGGGCCTACCGCTTGGACCTTGACACGCGGAACTGACTCGCCCCACACCTCCTGAATCTCGTCTAGGTCCCGGCACATCTGGTCACCAATCCGATGGGAGATGAGCTGCGGCCGATCACTGAGCACCCACGAGCGCGGTCCGCGGTCAATGGAGACTGCTTCCAATAAGCCCGCTGTGCGCCCAATGGCCCCAGCTTGAATCCCGCGGTCCGGCAACTGCGGAAGGTGCGGGAAACCACCCGTCTCGCCCATCACGATGTCTGCCGCCTCACTCATGGAGTATCCCGGCATAGGGCCTAAGCCAAAAGCGTCCATATTCACCTCGGCGCTAGTATTATTTCTCAGAATTATCTATTCGATACGCGACGTATCACTTGGAAAGGAACCTTACTATGGGCGTGGAAAAATACTCCGGCTGGACCTTCTACAACGAGTGCGACATCCCTCAGGACATCTCCACTGTCTTGGCTGAACAGGAATATCCTGTCTGCGCCTTCAAGACCGTCCGCGATGCCGCCGTATTTACCAATAGGCGCCTCATCATCCGCGATGCGCAAGGCCTGACAGGCAAAAAGGTAGAGATGTATTCCCTGCCTTATTCCTCCATCAACATGTGGTCCACGGAAAACGCGGGAAAGCTCCTTGACGTCAATGCCGAACTGCAGCTGTGGACCAAGGCCGGCGAATTCAAAATCAACATTGGCCCCAATATCGATGTCCGAGCGCTAGATCGGCTCATCGCCAACTGCGTGCTTATTTAGTTCCGCAGATGGTGCCGGAGCCGATGACGATGTCTCCCAACTCGTCCGGCGAAGGCAAATACAGCACCGCCGCTTGGCCGCGGGCGACACCAGATAACGGCTCCTTGAGTTCGAGGCGCATCTCGTCCGCCTCGCGGTCAACATGGGCGATACAGGGCACTACGGAACCGTGCGCGCGCACCTGAACCTCGCACTCGAAATCCCCATCCATGCCCGGGTGGAGGTACTTCAGGCGATCGGCCTGAATCGAGGTTACGGCTAAGTCCTCGCGGGTGCCGACGGTAACCGTGCCGGTAGCAGCATCAATATCGGTGACGTAGCGGGGGCGGCCGTCGGCAGCCGGCGCCTTAATGTCCAGGCCCTTGCGCTGGCCGATGGTGTAGTTCCACGCGCCATCGTGCTCCTTGAGCTCCGTGCCTTCTTGATCCACGATCATGCCGGGGCGTAGCCCAATGCGGGCACCCAAAAAGGCCTGCGTATTACCGTCTGGAATAAAGCAGATGTCGTAGGAATCTGGCTTTTTCGCGGTGGAAAAGCCATGCGCCGCTGCCTCTTCGCGGATCTGTGGCTTAGGGGTGTCGCCGATGGGGAAAAAGCAATGCTCCAACTCTTCGGCAGAAATCACGCCGAGCACATAAGACTGATCCTTATTCTCGTCCAAGGACCGGCGCATATAGCCGTCCTCATCGAGGGTGGCGTAGTGCCCCGTCGCAACCGCATCGAAGCCAAGCGCCATGCCCTTTTGCAGCAGCGCCCGGAACTTAATCTTCTCGTTGCAGCGCAGGCAGGGATTCGGCGTCTCGCCGCGGGCGTAGGAATCCACGAAGTCCGTAATGACCTCTTCTTTGAATTCCTCCGAAAAGTCCCACACATAAAAGGGAATGCCCAGCTTATCGCAGATGCGACGGGCGTCGGCCGAATCCTCCAACGAGCAGCAACCGCGGGCCTTCTCCCTGGTCTGCTGCGCGTCTTTGTGCAGCGCGAGGTGAACGCCAATCACCTCGTGGCCGGCTTCTACTGCGCGGGCGGCGGCAACCGATGAGTCCACGCCGCCGGACATGGCAACCAATACTCGCATTGTGCTCCCCATTTCACCTTGACTACAGGCCCGAAAGTCTACTCCCTAGCCCCAACGCGGCTTAAATCGAATCCATTCCCTAAGCTTGGGTGACATGGGCAGAAAGCGAGCTTCCACCGACCCGGGAATCACCGGCACCTACAACATTTCTACCGGCACGGCCGAAGTGGTGCCGGATGAGTTTCGCGACGGTGCCTATATTCTCAACGTTAATGGCGTGCCAAGCAGCCATATTGTGCTCGGCGAGCCAGAAGAGCTGGAGTTTGAGTACATGCGCTGGATTGCGGCGGCGGTTGAGCACCTCAATACTCGGCCCGCGAATAAGCTCCGCGTCACCCACTTGGGCGGAGCGGGCTGCTCCCTTCCTCGCTACTTCGCAAGCAAGCTCCCGGGCAGCCGCCACACAGTGGTGGAGCTGGACGCCAAGCTGGGCGAATTGGTGCGTACGCTTTTCGACGTCCCCCGTTCCCCCACCGTCAAAATCCGTGCCGGCGAGGCCCGCAAAGAAACCGAGGGGTTCCTTCCGTCCAGCCGCGACATCATCATCCGCGATGTCTTTGCCGGCGACAAGACACCAGCCAACCTCACCACCGTGGAGTTCTTTCAGGCTGCTAAGCAGTCGCTGGCGCCGGGTGGCCTCTACGTAGCCAACTGCGGCGACCATTCCGATCTACAGCTGGCAAAGAGCGAGCTGGCGGGCCTAGATAAAGTATTTGACCACCTCTCCGTCATCGCGGACCCACCGATGCTCAAGGGCCGGCGCTACGGAAACATCATCCTGGTGGCCTCAGATACAGAAATGCCAGCCGAGGGCTCCATGGAAGCCGCCCAGCTGGCAAAGGCACTCCTTGGCGGGGCCGTGCCCGCCCATTACAAAGACGAGTCCTGGACCCGCGCGTTTTTCACCGGTGCTACTGCAGCACGCGATTAATCAGCGTAGCTACCTGACCCGCATCGAAATCGGGAACGTCAGCGCCGGCGTTCTTGGCGGCATTCTTAGCTTCCGATACCTCCGACTCGGAGACGTTGCCTGACTTAACGTTGTTCACGTGACCGGCATTGTCCAGCAGGATAGCTAGGTCACTGACAGAGAAGTTGCCCTTGGCCATATCGCCTAGGTCCTCCACTGGGAGGGCATCCTTGTCCTGCAAGGTCTTTACGAAGCCAGCCAGGCCCTCCGCCGCTTGGGGATCGAGGCCGGACTTTTGGGCGGCGTCGGCAAGCTGCGGAATCGCAATCAGCCCCGCCGCCAGGGCCAAAATAGCGCCGATGAGCGGCGTACTATCGGAGCTCAAGTCAAGCCCATCGCTCACAACCAGCTGCTCTAGCGCGCCGCCGACGTCAACGTAATTGCCGTCGCTGAAGGACTGCAGTTGCTGCTTGGAACCATTAAACAGGTTCATGTCGACATCGGTAGAAATGCCTGCTACCTTGCCAGAACCAGAACGCTGCCAGAAGGAAAGTTCCTTCCATCCGCCCACCGCTTCAGGCGCCTGGTCCTGATAGGCCGCGAGCCACAGCGGCATATCCGAGAACTTCTGGGAGTTATTCATTTGCCCCATCCAGAAGTACTTGTAGGTGTAGATCATGGGCGTGCGGCCGGTAAGACGCTTGAGCTCGTTAGTAAATTCTTCAATCCACTGCTCCAGCTGTGCCGCGGACTTTCCTTCCGCCACCTCTATATCAAGTGCAGGAGGCAATGTCTGATCCGGGGCAAGGGCGATCTGCGCTGCAAAATTGGCCGCTTGAGTCTTGGCATCGCCAGCCGGACGTGCATAGTGGTACGCACCGGTCTTGAATCCAGCAGCATTAGCCGCCTGAATATCCTGTACATAGTGGGGGTTTACCCAGTCCCCACCTTCGGTAGCCTTCACAAATGCAAAGGACTGGCCGTCGGACCGCACTTTAGACCAATCAATGGGCGTACCGCCCGGATGCTGGTGCGCCGCCACGTCAACGCCCTTAGGTGCACCAAAGCTCACCGCCTGGGCAACGGCGGTACCACTTACAGCTAGTGCAGCCACGGTGACTACCGTAGTAATGCTCTTTCGGAGTGCCTTCTTTGAAGTCATGCGCGTGAGTCTAGCAACGTCTTCACTCCTGTCACATCTTTAACACGCACCACTGGAGATAATTTTCTTTACTTCCATATCGCCCCCTCTTGGAATACCTCCCTTTAGAACATATTTTTGCCCATACCCCTTGCGAAGGAGCGGGGCACGGCTTAAAATGAACACCATGAAGCTACGTACACTAGTTCTACTAATCGGGGGATTTAATCTTGGAAGCCTACTACATAGTCAATGACCCCAACGATCCCATAGCAGTTAAAGCCACAGAAATCAGAAAGCAAGATTACCTATTCTGGAGAGAGGTCAAGCCAGATCTAGAAGACGATTTCGATATCTCCTGCCACACACTTTCTACTCGGACGGGCTTAAGCGAGCGGCGCACGCGAGACATAACAATGGCCCTTTATCGACTCGCAGAGCTACCACTGACAAAGGCGCTCCAGGACACCTATTACTTCCTGGATTTCTCTCGTCTTATTACTATCGACGCCGTGCTTAGCAAGCTGGGCGACATCCCGACCGAAATTCTCGAGCGGATAGACCAAGAGCTTGCGCGTTACCTGACCCCCACGAAGCCCGGCCAGGTACTGCCTTCGAATACCAATTTGCGGCGAAAACTAAATGGCCTCATCGCTGTGGAGGCCCCACACCCCAATGAAGATAAAGAGCCTGATGCAGGGAACGACTCCTATTTCACCTACCACAGTTTCGGCGGAAAGGCCGGACTAGCAGTCGAATTCGATGAAGCAACCATGATAGCTATCGATGAACACGTCAGTAAGGCTGCCGAAGAACATAATCTCACCAAAGCTGAAGCCCTAGCCAAGCTGATTCTGGGCGAAATAGAGTCGAGGACGAAAGTGGTTCTTCACATGTACCGAGCCCACGACCAGGAGGCGGCTCCCGCATTTATCCGGGGATTCGGATGGGTAAGCCCTGAGACCGCTGACAGTCTGCGTCCCACCCAGACGCGGGATATGGACCTTGCAAAAAGGATGGAGAGCGAAAGCTACGTTACTCCCCCGCTCGTTGGCGCCTACGTGGAAGGCCGCGATGGCGTGTGCCGCTGGCCAGGTTGTAATCGCCCCGCAGAGAACTGCCAAAAGGACCACCGGATTGACCATGCACAGGGAGGAAAAACGGCGGGGAGCAACTTGGCATCACTCTGTCAGCATCACCACAACATCAAGACCGATGGTGGTGCCTTCTACATCATGGATCCGCATACTGGGGACATAGTGTGGCTCTTTGACAATGGCCGCTGGGAATACGATGAGCCCCAAGGACCGCTAGCACCCAAGAACAAGAACTGGGCGCTAACGGTAGGCCAAGCTATCGCCGCCCGGAGGGCAGCGGCGAAGGAAAGGAATGATATCTAGACGGAACGGGCTCGGGAAATGATCTCCGGAAGATGAGCCAAGACGTAGTCAACATCCTCTTCCGAAGTAAGCCTGCCGAGAGTAAAGCGCAAGGAACCGATTCCTTCCGCCTCACTTACACCCATTGCCTCGAGGACATGAGACATGCGGTTTACCCCTGCGCTGCAAGCACTGCCGGTAGAGGCCTCGATCTGCAATGAATCCAGCAACATGATGAGGCTATCTCCATCAGCACCGGGAAATGAGACGTGCAGGTGGGAAGGCAAGCACGGCTCAGCAGAGTTGATCACTACGTCATCAATGGTGGCGAGAATTCCGTCGCGCAGCTTATTGCGGAGAGCAGCTATTCGCTCACCCTGGGCAGTGATTTCGGAGACTGATTCCTCCAACGCCGCAGCTAGACCGGAAGCGCCCGCGACGTCCACGGTGCCAGGGCGAATACCTCGCTCTTGGCCGCCGCCGTAAGCAATCGGCTGGGGAGCAGGACTGCGCTTGGCCAAAAGCAGACCGATGCCGCGGGGGCCGCCGAACTTGTGGGCGCTGGCGGCGAGGCTGGTGATCCCTAAATCAGAAAAATTGATGGGAACTTTGCCCACAGCCTGCACCGCATCCACGTGCACGGGTGTGCCTGTCGCATTCGCACGTGTGGCTATCTCTTCGATGGGCTGAATGGCCCCGGTCTCGTTGTTGGCCCACATGCAGGTAGCGACGTCGGCAAGCGTGTCTAGGGCCGATAGATCTGCAATGTGCCCGGAACGGTCGACGGGAAGGATATCGACAGCTGCTCCGGTTTTCTCCAGCTTAGAGACGGTATCGCGCACGGCCGGGTGCTCAATATCGGTAGAAATAATGCGGTTTGTTTGCCCAGCCGCGTAGAGCCCCTGAATGGCGATATTGTCCGCCTCGGTGCCAGAAGAGGTGAAAATGACTTCGATGGGCTCGCAGCCGAGGAGGGAAGCGACCTTTTCGCGGGCATCATCCAGTACGGACCGAGCCTTGCGGCCGGAACCATACTGCGCGCCGGAATTCAGGGAGCCGGCCGCCGCCACCCACGCGTCAATCGCGCTCTGGCGCATCGGCTGGGTAGCGGCATAGTCGAAGTAGTGCGGCATTACTGGCGCGCCTTCAGTTCCTCGGTCAGGGCCGGTGCGATTTCATGCAGGTCGCCCACGACGCCGAGATCAGCGATCTGGAAAAACGGCTCATCCTGGTCTTGGTTGACCACCACAATGGTGCCGGAAGTCTGCATGCCAGAGGTGTGCTGGATAGCGCCAGAGATGCCCAAGCCGATGTAGAGGTCAGGCGAGACGGTAACACCGGTCTGGCCGATCTGATAGGCGGCGTCATAAAAGCCTTCATCGACGGCGTCGCGGGTGGCGCCGACTGCGGCCCCGAGGGCGTCGGCAAGCGGCTCGACGACGGCCCCGAACTCGTCGCCCACGCCACGGCCGCCGGCGACGACTGCCTTGGCCTCGGTAATTTCCGGTCGTGCGGACTTCTGAGCCGGAGTAAAGGAAGTTACCTTGACGTCTTTAGCCGTGGCGGCCGGCAACGGCATCGGCGCCGGCTGTGCCTCCACCTGCTGTGGCGCAGCCTCAACCGCACCCGGGCGAAGGGTGTAGATCGGGCACTGACCAGCGGCGGTAGAGGTGGTCTCATAGGAACCACCGAAAATGCTCATCTGGGCGGAGCCATCGGCGGCAATGCCATTGACATTGACCAGTGCGCCAGAGGCGAGGCGAGCCGCGAGGCGGCCGGCAATCTCGTTATTGGCCGGAGTTGCGGCCAGCACGATGGGCGCTGGGTTCGCAGCGCCAAGCGCATGCAGGGCATCGACCTCCGGGGTAAGGAAACGCTGTTCATAATCCTCGGCCGTTGCCTGAACTACCTGTGCGGCGCCGAGGGCGGCAAGGTCGGCATCAAATTTATCGGCCTGCTTGCCGACGACCACTGCGGACACCGTACCCAATTCCCGCGCGGCCGTAATCAGCTCGCCGGTAACGGGAAGGAGGTTGTCCGCGTCGTGCTCAACTAGTACGTAAACGTGCGACATATCTACTCCTAAATCAAGTTCTTTGCGGACAGGAAATCAGCGATCTTCTTCGCTGCATCTTGCGGGTTGGGCTCCGAAATAACTTCGCCGGCGGTGCGCGGTGGGCGCTTCTCAGCAGCCGAGACAGCGGTCGTCGGCGCGATGGCCTCGATGCCCAGGTCAGCCAGGGTGAAGGTGGTGATTTCCGCCTTCTTAGCTGCCATCAGGCCCTTGAAATTGGGGAATCGTGGCTTGTCACTCTTATCGTTCACCGTAACGATCGCCGGCAGTGGCGCCTCGAGTTCCCAGGTGCCGCGCGCGTCATCACGGGTGCCCTGCACGGTGCCGTCAGCTAGCTCTACTTTGTGCAAGCCGGTAAGGGCCGGCAGCTGGCGGTATTCGGCAAGAAGGCCGGCAAGCAGGCCGGTGGAGGCATCGGATGCCTCGGTGCCGGCGGTGATCAGCTGGACGTCGTCAAGCTTATTGAGCGCGGCGTTGAGGGTCCACGCGGTCGATAGCGCGTCCGCTCCGGCCAAGGAATCATCAGAGACGAGCACGGCATCGTCGGCGCCCATAGCCAAAGCCTTACGCAGTGCCTCGTCGGCCTGGGCCGGCCCCATCGTCAGTGCTACGACTTTGTAGCCCGCATCGGGGTTATTGTCGCGCAGTCGCAGGGCTTGTTCCACGGAGTACTCATTAACCTCATCAATGACGTTATCCACGGAGGTGCGATCCAGGGTGTGGTCATCGTTCAAAGACTTGGTAGACCACGTATCCGGCACGTGTTTGACCAGAGCCACAATAGTTGGCATTGGGCACTCACCTTTCCGATATATTTATGTTGCGTAATTATCCTCGGACGATGATACTCGGGGTTGACACAGCAAGGCGATTCCCTGTGAGCCAATTCGCGTAATGATGACCGCAAAAGGTTTCGATCCCTTCAGCTTCATCTTCTTCCGTAGCTGGTCAGGGTCCACCTCTACCCCGCGTACAAGGATTTCTAGGCTTCCCGCGTCATAGGATTTAAGTACGGATTTTAATCTTTTTAGGGGTACTTCTTCTATGAAAGGAAATCCCGAAGTTCCCTCCGGAATCCTCTCTCCTGTCAGGTATGCGATGCGCGGATCGATTTGATGCAACCCTTCCCTGGCCGCGTAGTGCTGGACCAACCCCGCTCGAACGATGGCCCCATCCGGGTCGATGAGATAACTGCCAATGCCTCCAGCATCGGGTAGGTCGTCTGCGTGGTCATCGAGGACATCCAGCTTGTTTCCTCGAATCATTACCGCTCTTCGGCCAGTGCCAAGGCCTGGGGTATAAAGGCAGGCTTCTTTTACCCCGCCATCGACGCTCGCGACGGTGACGAGGCCGTCCCACTCGCTGAAATCAAGGCCAGGCGCGCACTTGATGGCCAGTTCCTTATCGCGATGCTTATCGACGACCTCCGGGAGCGGTGGCACCAAATCCTCCGGCCGCGTGATTCGCCTGCCACCGGCGCGGCGGGCCGGGTCTGCAAGGAGAACATCGGCAGTGGTAGTAGTCGTCAGCGCATCCGCGCGGAAAATCTTGGCGGAGGAGAGATTGTGCCTCGCCATTCTTACCCGTGATTCATCCAGGTCAGAGCCACAATAGTCGAGCGGAGACTTATAGCCTTCCGTGCCGATGGAACAGGTGACGTCGTGGACGCTGCGCACTCCCTGCTCGGCGAGGAAATTCGTCCGATACGCCGCCACTTCAATGGGGGTTGCTTGCTGGGCGGAGTCGGCGTCCATAAGCCAATCGTGCGGGAGCTTGCCGGAACTGCGGGCGGTTACCAGCTCCATGACCGCGCGGCCATACTCACCGAACTTAGCTTTGAGGATTTCAGTGTCTTTGAGCCGAGAAGCCTTGGTTAAGGTGAGGTCGAGGTGTGCTATTTCCTCTTGATGTTCGGCAAGGAAGTCGACTTCTGCGGGGGTATAACTCATATTCGGTCTAAAGGGGTGGTGGAAAAGAATTCGCGGTAACGGGGGTCTTCGCGTGGATCCCCAATGACGGGGCGCAGGTCCGAAAAGGACGCATCCTCTAGGACCTCTTGGACGGAGGAATACTTGCTCAGCCTTTGCATCTGTGCCCACGTGGGGATGGCAAGGCGCACCAGCCCGGCGCGCCAGCCGTCCAGGATGAGCTGCGGGGGGAACCATCCGGCATCGTCTGCTTCATCGGTATCCCCATCTGGTTCTTGGCCGGAGGGCAACACCCCAACGAAGAAGAAGGTGTCGAACCAATGGCTTTTCCCCTTTCCTACCCAGCGCGCCCAAGGAAGGAGCATATCGGCGTCGACCCGCATTCCGTTATTGCTGAGGAATTCGGTAAAGGAAATGGTGTGGTTTTCGAGGAGTTTTCGCTCTTTGTGATAGCGCCGCGCATTGGAGACGATACCGTCCTCGCGGATGGCGAAAAGGGTGCCGGCCTCTTCGAAGAGCTCGCGGGCAGCGGCGAAAACGAGAGCGTGGGCTTTGTACTTGGTCACGCCCATCCGGCGGGCCATGGAGATGACAGACTTCCCGGCCCACAGCTCGCCCGAGTCCCAGGCACGCGGCGGAAAGTCACGTGGGTCTACACCGCCGCCCGGAAATACTGAATGCCCCGGGTAGTTATGCATGGTGTGGACGCGCTCTTGTACCCACACTTCAAGACCGTCAGCGCCGTCCCGCAAGAGCAGGACGGTTGCCGCCAAGCGCCCACCGTGGAAGCCGGTGGTATCGCTGGCGTCAATGGCATCGAGACGGTCATGAAAAGGATTGGTCATAGAGAAGCTCGGCGGGCAAAGTATCGCTGTCCAATGCGGTCCACCTGAATGGGCTGGTGGAAGGCGCGAGTCAGATTTTCGGAGGTGAGGACGGAATTAATCAGCCCTTTTGCCACAACTTTACCCTCATCCAATAGCATGGCGTGGGTGAAGCCATAGGGAATCTCCTCCACGTGGTGGGTGATCATGACAATCGCTGGGGCATCGGGATCCATAGCTAGATTTCCAAGGTAGCCCACGAGGTCTTCGCGGCCTCCCAGGTCCATGCCTGCGGACGGCTCATCGAGGATGAGCAACTCCGGGTTAGACATGAGAGCGCGAGCGAGGACGACGCGCTTCTTTTCACCCTCAGACAGGGTTCCCCAGGTGCGCTCTTTGAGGTGGGTGGCGCCGACTTGGGCCAAGATGTCATCCGCGCGGGAAAAATCCATGTCCTGGTATTCTTCCCGCCAGCGGCCTAGCACTGCGTAACCGGCGGAGACAACTAGATCGTCTACCCGCTCAGTGTCCGGGATGCGCGATTGCACCGCCGCGGAGGAGATGCCGATAAGCGCGCGCAGATCGCGCATGTCGGTTTTGCCGATTTGCTCCCCCATCACAAAGGCGGTGCCTTTCGAAGGGAACTCTTCGGCCGCAGCCATGCGCACCAGCGAGGTCTTGCCCGCGCCATTGGGGCCAATAATGACCCAGCGCTCATCGAGCTCTACTTGCCAGTCCACGGGTCCGACGAGGGTCTTGCCGCCGCGGCGCAGTTCTACGCCGCGAAAATCTACGAGCCAATCTTGATCAGTGGGAGTTACGTCGTTCACGCCTTCCATTGTGACTGATTTGTTCTTTGCCCGGTGAAATTGACACAGCTGCATTAGTCTTATGGGCATGACTACTCGCCTTGGTATTGACGATGTCCGCCCGCTTATCTCCGCCGGTTCTGTAGCCTCCAAAGCCGTTGTAGGCGAGGTAATTCCTGTCACCGCCCTAGTCTGGCGCGAGGGCCACGACGCGGTCTCGGCAACCCTGTCTGCGTGGGCGGCACGGACCACGGCTACCTCCTCCGTCACCATGCAGATCGACCCTAATGACCAAGATCGCGTACACGGCGTATTTACCCCGGGCACCCAAGGCACCTGGTACTTCCGCGTCGATGCCTGGTCCGATCCCATCGCCACGTGGAAGAACGCGGTAACCAAGAAGATGGCCGCCGGGCAATCCGCCGCGGAGCTGGCCAATGACCTGCAGCATGGCGCGGATTTGTTTTCTCGCGTGGCTCTGCAAACCCCGTCGGATGTGGTGGAACCGCTCTTTGTGGCTGCGCGGGATTTGGAGGATGAGTCCTTGGACGTCGATAAGCGCGTGCAGGTAGCGCTCTCGGAAGAGGTAGCAGGCATCCTGCACTCGCATCCCTTGCGCGACCTGCTGGTAGAGGGCGCAATCCACGAGGTATATGTGGAGCGCCGGGCCGCGCTCTATAACTCGTGGTACGAGCTTTTTCCCCGCTCCACGGGAGGCTGGGATGAAGAGGGAAATCCAGTCCACGGCACTTTTGACACCACTGCCAAGGCACTGGAGCGGGTGGCCGATATGGGCTTCGATACGGTGTACTTTCCGCCCATTCATCCCATCGGCAAGGTACACCGCAAAGGAAAGAATAATTCGGTCGTTGCCGAGCCCGGCGATGTGGGAAGCCCCTGGGCCATCCAAGACCACTCCACCACCCATCCGGACTTGGGCACCATGGAGGATTTCAAGAAACTAGTCTCCCGCGCCCAAGAACTCGGCCTAGAGGTAGCGCTCGATTTCGCTCTTCAAGCATCGCCAGACCATCCGTGGGCGAAGAGCCACCCAGAATTTTTCACCGTCCTTCCGGATGGCACCATCGCCTACGCCGAGAACCCGCCGAAGAAGTATCAGGATATCTATCCGCTGAACTTCGATAACGCTCCTGATGCCATCTACCACGAGATCTATGAGACCTTGATGATTTGGGTCGAAGCCGGTGTGAGTACTTTCCGCGTGGATAACCCGCACACCAAGCCGGCAAATTTTTGGAACTGGCTGATTACCCGCGTGCACGCCACCCATCCGGATGTCATCTTCTTGGCTGAGGCCTTTACCCGCGCGCCTCGCCTCTTCGGTCTAGCGAAGGCGGGGTTTTCCCAGTCCTATACCTATTTCACCTGGCAAACCTCCAAGCACGAGCTCACCCAATTTGGCCAGATGCACGTCGACCAAGCAGATATCTGCCGCCCCAACCTCTTTGTTAATACCCCGGATATCCTGCACGAGTCCCTGCAGACCGGCGGGCGTGCTATGTTCGCCATTCGCGCGGTCCTAGCCGCCACCATGTCGCCTCTATGGGGTGTGTACTCCGGCTTTGAGCTCTACGAGCACACCCCAGTAGCCCCAGGCTCCGAGGAATATCTCGACTCTGAGAAGTACGAACTACGCCCGCGCGATTTTGCGGCGGCGGCTGCGTCAGGAGATTCCCTCGAGTCCTATATCCGGCTGCTCAACCAGATCCGCCGCGATAATCCCGCTTTGCAGCAACTGCGCACCCTGCGGTTCCATGACACCGACAATGAAGCCATCATTGCCTATTCCAAGGCGGATCCGGCCACCGGCAATGTAGTCCTCGTCGTGGTCAACCTAGATCCGCGCAACGCGCAGGAAGCCACCGTGACGGTAGATATGCAGGCTATCGGCCGCCACCCCGGCGAGTCCTATACCGTCCAGGACACGATTACCGGCTCTGCCTACCACTGGTCCGAGCGCAACTTTGTGCGCTTAGAGCCGCTTCGCGACGTCGCCCATGTCTTCGTCCTTCCCCCTGCCGACCACGCCCTCCAGGAACAGCTCACCTGGCGGGCAGTAAGCGACTATCGCCCGTAAATATTCGCCCACCCGACCGCACCCGAACTAGGTACTGTGATTGTATGACTATCCCGGCCGCTGACCTCGCTCGCCTCAATGACTGCCGCCACCATGACCCGCACGGTTTCTACGGCTGGCACGAAGGTACCGTCCGCACCCGCCAACCAGGCGCTTGCGAGGTGCAGCTTCACACTCCCACGCAATCCGTGTCCATGGAATTGGTGGGCGATGACATCTGGGAGGCGGAAATTGGCGATAACTGCGATTACCGCTTAGAAATCTCCTATCCGGAGGCCCCTACCCGCACCGTGGCAGACGGCTATCACTTCCTTCCCACGGTGGGCTCGCTGGATCTGCACCTGATTGGGGAAGGCCGACACGAGCGCCTCTGGGATGTCCTCGGCGCCAACCTGCGTTCCTATGACACTGAGATGGGTACCGTGTCCGGCGTCTCCTTTGCCGTGTGGGCACCCAATGCCCAGGGCGTTGCCGTCGTGGGCGATTTCTGTGGCTGGAACCCCACCCAGTATCCGATGCGTTCGCTTGGCTCTACCGGCGTCTGGGAGGTCTTTGTTCCTGGTATCGGTGCTGGCGAGCACTATAAGTTTGCTATCTTTAGCCACGAGGGCCGCAAGGACAAGGCCGATCCCCTAGCCAAGCGCACCGCCTGCCCGCCGGAGACGGACTCTATCGTGGATTCCACCAGCTTCGCCTGGTCCGATTCCGCCTGGATGGACAAGCGCACCGGCAACCTCGATTTGCCTATGAGCATCTATGAGGTCCACGTTGGCTCGTGGAAGGTTGGCGCCGACTACAACCGCTTGCGCGAGGAGCTCATCCCATACCTCAAGGAGCACGGTTTCACCCACGTCGAGCTCTTGCCCGTGGCCGAGCATCCCTTCGGCGGGTCCTGGGGATACCAAGTCTCTGGCTATTACTCGCCTTCTGCGCGCTGGGGCTCGCCGGATGAATTCCGAGAGCTGGTCAATGCCCTGCACGAGAATGGCATCGGCGTCATCGTGGACTGGGTGCCGGCACACTTCCCCAAGGATGATTGGGCCCTTGGTCGCTTCGACGGCCAGGCTCTCTACGAGCACCCCGATCCCCGCCGCGGCGAGCAGGCCGATTGGGGCACCTATGTCTTTGACTTCGGCCGCAATGAGGTCCGCAATTTCCTCGTAGCCAACGCCCTATACTGGGCCGAAGAATTCCACATCGATGGCCTGCGCGTAGACGCCGTGGCTTCCATGCTCTACCTGGACTATTCCCGCGATGAGTGGCTGCCCAACCAATATGGTGGCCGCGAGAACCTAGAGGCGGTGCAATTCCTGCAGGAAACCAACGCCACCCTCAACCGCACGCATCCAGGCGTGCTCACTATTGCCGAGGAATCCACTTCCTGGCCGGGTGTTACCGCCCCAACCTCTGAAAACGGCCTGGGCTTTTCCCTGAAGTGGAATATGGGCTGGATGAATGACACCTTGGAGTACTTCAAGCACGAGCCCATTCACCGTTCCTATCACCACGGCGAGCTCACCTTCTCCATGGTCTATGCCTACTCCGAGCGCTACGTACTGCCCTTTAGCCACGACGAAGTAGTACACGGCAAGGGCTCGCTGTGGGAGCGCATGCCTGGCGACGACTGGAATAAGGCCGCCGGACTCCGCGCCCTCTATGGCTACATGTTCTCCCACCCCGGCAAGAACCTGCTTTTCATGGGGCAGGAATTTGGCCAGACTACCGAGTGGGCCGAGGGGCATTCTGTGGACTGGGGTAACCTCCACGGTTGGGGTAGCGAATGGCACCAGGGCATCAAGCGCCTCGTACGTGATATTAACCTCGTCTACCGCGATACCCCTGCCTTGTGGTCGCAAGACTTTAGCCAAGAGGGATTCCAGTGGGTCAAGGCGGATGATTCGAATAATAACGTGCTCGGCTACGTCCGCTACGGCGCAGACGGCTCTGCGCTGCTCGCCGTGTGCAACCTTTCTGGTTCTTCCATCCCCAACTATGGCCTCTGGGTTCCACACGACGGCGAATGGCGGATGGTGCTCAACACTGACGACGCCGTCTACGAAGGCGCTGGGAACCCACTTCCCCAGCGCATCCGCGTGGAGAACAACTCCACGACGCTGCATCTGCCGGCCAATTCCGTGCAGTGGTATGTGCTAGGGCGCTAAGTCCTAGTACAGGGCGCTCGCCAGCTTGGTGCGGGCGTCGAGCACGCGCGGGTCATTGCCTTCAAAGAGCCCAAAGAGCTCCAGCAGGCGCTCGCGCACGCGGGACTTCTCGTCGCCGGCCGTTGTCTTCATCGTCTCGATGAGGCGATCAAAGGCCTTTTCTGGGGCTCCGGCTACCACTTCGGCGTCGGCAGCCCGCATTTGCTTATCGACGTCCCCCTTATCCCCTTCCGCGGCCGCAATCGGGTCTTCGGTCTGGTTGGCAGGATCGAGGCGCTTGAGCAAGACTGTGGTGTCGCGCGCCTGCTTGATCTGCACATTATCGGGCTCGGATTCCAAAATGGAGTTGTAGACGTTGAGCGCCCCATCAAAGTCGCCGGCGTTCAAGAAGCTTTCTGCTTCCTGAAGGCGCGGATCCTCTTCTTCCTCCTGCGGCTGTTCCGATGCCTCATTGCCTTGCAAGCCCTTCAGCTGTGGACCAACATTCTGCACTAGGGTGTCCACCCATTGCTTTAGGGCTTCTTTGGGTTGCGCGCCCTCAAAGTTCGTCAGTGGCTGGCCAGCGCCCAATGCCACCACGGTCGGCAGATTCTTCACACCAAAGGCCTGCGCAACCTGCGGAGTAGCATCCGCATCCACGTAAGCAACCAAGAAGCTCAAGTTTCCTTGCGCGGCCAAATCCGCAAGGTCAGTTTTCAACTGCTCCGACTGGGTAGAGCGAGCAGTGCCGATGAGGACCACGACCGGAACTTCCGTAGAACGGCGAACCACATCTTGGTCGAAGTTGGCCTCGGTCACCGTGAAGAAAGGCTGGGCGCCGCCGGCACTTGTCTGCGGCGATTCCTGCGCCTTCTGCCGGGCCTCGGCTCGCGCCTTGACCTGGCTGAGGTCGAGCGCTCCTCCTACATAAGCATTATTTGGTGAAGTCATCTAGTCCTCCTTTGCAAGGCGGCGGTTAACCGCATCTACCTTGTCCGTTAGCTGATTAGTTACGCCTTCGCGAATATCGGCCTTGACCACCAAAGAAGTGCGTGGGGATACCGCACGCACTGCGTCGGTGGCCTTCTTAATCGTGTCAAAGACCTCGTCCCATTCGCCTTCAAGCAAGGTGAACATGGCATTGGTCTCGTTGGGCAGGCCGGATTCGCGGACTACGCGCACGGCCTCGGACACGGCATCGGCCATTTCTTGGGAGTCATTATTGACCACCGCAGGGGCTACAGAAAATGCAACAATCATGCCCGCTAGTCTACCTACGCTCCCAGCAGTGGCGGTGCCAGTGCCGGCGATCGTCGCCCTGGCGGCCCACGTCCCGCGGCCAGGCGACGATGTGTGCCACCCCGGGCGGAATGTTTTGGTTACAGCCAGGGCACAAGTAATACTTCTGAGCGCGAGCAGAACCGATATGCCGCATGACATAGGGCTCGCCGTGCGTCCAACTTGGTCCCTCGACAGTTTGCGAACCTAGAAAGGTTGAACCGTCTTTGGGCAGGGACCGGACTTCCACGGGTTTGCGCCTATTTCGCCGTGGCATTAGAACAGTCGCAATTCGTTCGACTCGAGCCCGCGTAGCTCCTGGTAATCCAGTACGACGCACCGAATGCCGCGGTCCTCAGCCAAGGTACGCGCCTGCGGCTTGATTTCCTGGGCTGCGAATACACCGGAGACAGGGGCGAGAAGCTCATCGCGGTTGAGCAGCTCCAGATACCGTGTCAGCTGCTCAACGCCATCAATGCCTCCGCGGCGCTTTACCTCGATGGCGACGTTATTATTGTTCTCATCCTTAGCCATGATATCCACAGGACCGATGGCCGTGGGATATTCGCGGCGCACCAACGTGTAGCGCTCGCCCAAGGTATCAATCTGGTCTGCCAAGAGCTCTTGAAGGTGAGCCTCGACGCCATCCTTGACTAGGCCTGGATCCTCACCCATGTCATAGGAGATTTCTTCATGAATCTCGGCAATGGTGATGCGCAACTGCTCGCCCTTGGGGTTTTCCACCAGCCACAAGATCTCGCCAGTGTCTTCACCGTCGAGGTCCTCAATCGCGGACTCCTTCAGGGTGCACGGTGGTGTCATCCAGTTAAGTGGCTTATAAGCGCGGTCGTCGGCATGCACGGACACGGAACCGTCTGCTTTGACGATGAGCAGGCGGTCTGCCATCGGCAGGTGGGCATCCAAGCGGCCCACGTAATCTACTGAGCATCGGGCGATTACTAAACGCATGTTCTCTACCCTAGCGGGTGGAGCTATCGCTTGGATTGACGGGTAGCGCGTTCGCGCAGTTCCCGGAAGTCAAAGCGCTGCTGGCGCTTGGATGGAGCGGCCTCTACCCACGCCCCGAAGGCCATGATTCCGTGGGCGTCCGACGCCAGTTCATATTCTCTTCCCTTGGCCCGAAAGCGAACGACTTCGGTGGCAGCGGACATAAAAGAAGCCTCGTCATCATCAAGCGGGCGGGTGCTCACTACTTCGATGTCGAGGCGGTTGATGCGCAGATCGCAGCGCGGAGAGACAGAACGGAGCTTGAAATACTCCACAAATTCGCCTTCATAACGCAACGAACCATGGCGCCAGGAAAGGGAATTCTTAGCCGGAACTCGGCGCAGAAGGACAGAAGTACCGCGCGATCGCACAGTGAAAAAGCGAAGCGCAGCCAGAAAAATAACTAGCAGCAGGGCCACTCCAAGGGCCCACAGAAGCACTGCAACCACCGTTGAATTCATGGGCCTTTCACGCCATCCTCGCTCTGTGGAGAAACTGATTCTTTGGATTGTAGCGCCTTGAAGGGCCACCACGCCAATAAGAAAAGGCAAAGAAAAAACGAAGAAGGCGCACCGGCTATAAACCGATGCGCCTTAAGAGAGCAGGAAGGGCGGCTATTGCTGCCCTCTCCTACCAATCCAAGGTATTAAGCCTTGGCGCGGCGAACTGCACGCTGTGCGGCCTCGCCACGGGACTTGGTGAGCTCGTGCTCAGAAGCGAAATCCTTCTGAGCCTTCTCCTCATCCACCTCATCGGACCAGATGGCCCAATCAGCGAGGACGGTGATCTTGTCCTGGGTAACGGAGAGGAAACCACCCTGCACGGCGGCGACGCGGCGCTCGCCGTCCACTGGGTGGATGGTCACCACGCCATTATCGATCAACTGACCGATCATTGGCTCGTGACCGGGAAGCACGCCGATCTCACCCTCGGTGGTCTCAGCCGTGACCATGGAGGCCTGTCCAGACCACAGCAGGCGCTCGACGGAAACCAATTCGGCGGTGATGTCAGCCATGTGCCTCTCCCTACTTCTCGTTCAACTTCTTGTATGCAGCCTCGACGTCGTCCAAGCCACCCAAGCCGTTGAAGGCCTGCTCTGGGTAGTGGTCAAACTCGCCATCGCAGATGCGCTCGAAGGCATCGATGGTCTCAGACAGCGGCACGTAGGAGCCCGGCAGGCCGGTGAACTTCTGTGCGACGAAGAAGTTCTGGCCCAAGAAGCGCTCGATACGGCGGGCACGCTGAACGGTGACCTTGTCCTCCTCGGACAGCTCGTCCATACCAAGGATGGCGATGATGTCCTGGAGTTCCTTGTTCTTCTGCAGAATACCGATGACGCGCTGTGCAACCTCGTAGTGCTTCTCGCCAACGATACCCGGCTCGAGGATACGAGAGGTAGAGGTCAGCGGGTTCACTGCTGGGTAAATACCCTTGGAAGCAATAGCACGGTCCAGCTCGGTGGTGGCGTCCAAGTGAGCGAACGTCGTAGCCGGAGCTGGGTCGGTGTAGTCATCGGCAGGAACGTAAACGGCCTGCAGGGACGTAATGGAACGGCCCTTGGTCGAGGTAATGCGCTCCTGCAGAACACCCATCTCATCAGCCAGGGTTGGCTGGTAGCCCACAGCGGAAGGCATACGACCCAGCAGGGTCGAAACCTCGGAGCCGGCCTGGGTGAAACGGAAGATGTTGTCGATGAACAGCAGCACGTCCTGGTTCTGCACATCGCGGAAGTACTCCGCCATGGTCAAGCCGGACAGAGCCACGCGCATACGGACTCCTGGCGGCTCATCCATCTGGCCGAAGACAAGTGCGGTATCTTGCAGCACGCCCATTTCTTCCATCTCCAGGAAGAGGTCGGTGCCCTCACGGGTACGCTCGCCGACGCCGGCGAAGACGGAGGTACCGGAGAACTCACGGGCGATACGGGTAATCATCTCCTGAATGAGAACGGTCTTACCCACACCTGCGCCACCGAAGAGGCCAATCTTGCCGCCCTTAACGTACGGGGTCAGCAGGTCAATGACCTTAATGCCGGTCTCCAGAATCTCGGTCTTACCCTCGAGCTGGTCGAACGCTGGCGGCTCGCGGTGGATGCCCCACTGCTCACCATCGCGGCCGAGGCCCGGCTCGTCGAGGCAGTCACCGAGGGCGTTGAAGACGTGGCCCTTGACGACGTCGCCGACCGGCACGGAAATTGGCTTTCCGGAGTCGATGACCTCGGCACCGCGGACGAGGCCGTCGGTCGGTGCCATGGAGACGGTACGGACAAGGTTGTCACCGAGGTGCTGAGCGACCTCGAGGGTGACGGTCTTTGCAACAGCTTCGAGCTTAATGTCGACGTGCAGTGCGTTGTACAGGGCCGGCAGTGCCTCACGTGGGAATTCCACGTCCACAACCGGACCGATGACGCGCACGACACGACCGGCGACTGCCGAAGACTGTGCATTCTGCTCTTGCAGAGCTGTAGTCATAATCTAGTCACTTTCTGCGCTGTCAGATAGCGCGCCAGCGCCACCGACGATCTCTGAAATTTCCTGGGTAATCTGTGCCTGACGAGCCTGGTTAGCCACGCGAGAGAGGTCCTCGACCATCTCGGTTGCGTTGTCAGTAGCAGACTTCATAGCTGTACGGCGTGCAGCGGACTCGGAAGCAGAAGCTTCCAAGAACATAGCAAACAGGATACGCGAGACGTACTGCGGAAGCAGCGCTTCCATCAGCGTATCTGCGTCTGGCTCAAACTCGAATCCTGCGGCAACATCGTCCGCAGACTCGGCGTCAGTCAGAGCGGAGTCACCGAGGTGATACTCCTCATCCTGAATGACCGGCTGAACTGGCAACAGCTGCTGAGCACGCGCGGTCTGGGTCAGCATGGACTCAAACTCGGTGTAGACAACGTGTACCTGGTCAAAGCCACGTACACCGGCGCCCTCACCCTGCGCATGCAGGCCGTCGCGGCCCTTGGTAGTGCCATGAGAACCAGCGATAAAGCCATCAATCAAGTGACGGCGCACATCGTGGGTGGTCTCCCAGGTTGGATCCTGAGAGAAACCGCCCCAGCTGCCAACTACCTCGTCCTCGCGGAACTTGTAGTGGCCGATGCCTTTATTACCAGTAACGTAGCGAACTACCTCGTAGCCCTTGCTTTCCAGGAGAGCCTGCAGCTGTGCAGCCTTCTTGAAGACGTTGTTGTTATAGCCACCGCACATACCGCGGTCAGAAGTGACCACGAGGATGGCGGCAACGTTCCCGTCTTCACGCTCACGCAGCATGTCATGCTCCAACGTAGAAGCCGCAGCCAGCTTGTTCATCATGCTGGTCATCTCAGCCGCGTACGGCTGAGAGGCCTCTACCCTAGCCTGCGCCTTGGTAATGCGCGAGGTAGCAATGAGCTCCTGGGCCTTGGTGATCTTCTTAGTCGAATTGACGGACCGGATGCGGTCACGTAGTTCGCGAAGATTAGCCATCGTTTCTCCTCCCTTCTTTAATCTAGACGGTTAGTTGTGAGTTCTGAACTCTACTTAGCCGTCTTGCGGGAGACGTTGAGCTCGGTGTTCTTTACGTCGCTTTCGTCCAAAGGCTCTACCGGTGCCTCGGAGCCCAGGTTATGGCCCTCGGAGGTGCGGAAGGTCGGCTGGAAGTCCTTAGCTGCCGCAACCAATGCGTCCTTGGACTCATCGGTCAGCGGCTTGCCACCGGAAATCTGCTCAAAGACCTCTGGGGTATTGGCGTTGAGGTACTCGTGTACCTCGTCCTCGAAGCGGCGGACGTCTTCAACGGGAACGACGTCGAAGATGCCAGCCTCGGCGAGGTAAATGGACACCATCTGGTACTCCACCGGCTGCGGGGAGGACTCGGACTGCTTCAGCAGCTCGACCAGACGGGAACCGCGCTCCAGCTGAGCCTTGGAAGCAGCATCCAGGTCAGATGCGAATGCCGCGAAGGCCTGCAGGTCACGGTAGGAGGCCAGGTCCAGACGCAGGTTACCGGCGACCTTCTTCATGCCCTTGGTCTGTGCAGCGCCACCGACACGGGAGACGGAAACACCGACGTTAATAGCCGGGCGAACACCCTGGTTGAACAGGTCGGACTCCAGGAAGACCTGGCCGTCAGTAATGGAAATGACGTTGGTCGGAATGAAGGCGCCGACGTCGTTTGCCTTGGTCTCGATGATCGGCAGGGCGGTCATGGAGCCAGCACCCATGTCGTCGGAAAGCTTTGCAGCACGCTCCAGCAGGCGGGAGTGCAGGTAGAACACATCGCCTGGGTATGCCTCGCGTCCCGGCGGACGGCGCAGCAGCAAGGAAATGGCACGGTAGGCCTCAGCCTGCTTGGTCAGATCATCGTAGATAACCAGGACGTGGTTGCCCTGGTACATCCAGTGCTGCCCCAGCGCTGCGCCGGAGAACGGTGCTAGCCACTTGAAGCCGGCGGAATCGGAAGCCGGTGCGGCCACGATGGTGGTGTAATCCAGTGCACCGTGCTCCTCAAGGGTGCGGCGCACGCCAGCGATAGTCGAGCCCTTCTGGCCGATAGCGACGTAGATGCAGCGTACCTGCTTGTCCTTGTCGCCGGACTCCCAGTTAGCCTTCTGGTTCAAAATGGTATCGATGCAGACCGCGGTCTTACCGGTCTTACGGTCACCGATGACCAGCTGGCGCTGGCCGCGGCCGATCGGGGTCATTGCGTCGATAGCCTTGATGCCGGTCTGCATTGGCTCTTCAACCGGCTGGCGCTGCAGCACGGATGGTGCCTGCAGCTCGAGGACACGCTCCTCTTCAGCGTTGATTGGGCCCATGCCGTCAATCGGCTGACCCAATGGGTTAATTACGCGGCCGAGGAATTCCTCGCCCACTGGGATGGAGAGAACCTCGCCGGTCCTCTTAACCTCGTCGCCCTCCTTGAGGGACTCGAAGTTGCCCAGGACCACGACACCGATGGAGTTAGTGTCAAGGTTCTGTGCGACGCCAATCACGCCGCCTGGGAACTCGAGCAGCTCATTCGCCATAACGGATGGCAGGCCAGAAACCTGCGCAATACCGTCAGCTGCCGAAATGACCACGCCGACCTCCTCACGGGAGGCCTCCGCGGAGTAGCTCGAGGTGTAGTTCGCAATCGCACTACGGATCTCGTCGGAGGAGATCGTCAGCTCCGCCATGTTCTTCCTGCTCTCGGTAGTATCTTCCAGCACTTACTTAAATCGTTTCTGTCGTTTCGGCTACGCCATCTGGGCACGCAGGCGGGCAATCTTGCCTGCCGTGGAGCCATCAATGACTTCATCGCCGACGCGGATGCGCATGCCACCGAGGAGGCTGGTGTCAACCTCAGAGTGAATGGACATCGCACGACCATAAATTTTGCCCAGCTTCTCAGCGAGTACTGCTTGCTGGCCTTCGTTTAGTTCACCCGCTGCGGTAACGCGCGCAATGGTGCGGTCCTGCAGGTCAGCTGCAGAATCAGCCAGTGCGGCGACATCATCGATCGGGTTCTGCTCTGGGCGGGAGATGGCCTGAAGCACGAGGGCCTCAGTAAACATCGTGACTTTGCCGTAGAGCACGTTTGCCAGCAATCCGCGCTTGCGGGCGGAATCAGCAGTTCGGTCGGAAAGCAGCTGGGTGAGCTCGCCCTCACGGTCAAGGATCTGAGACAGGCGGAAGAGCTCGTCTTCTACCTGGCCCAGCTGACCCTGCGCCTCAGCACCGCGCAGCAATGCGCGGCGGCCCAGGGACACCAATCCCTTGACAAAGTCCTTCGGGGTGGACCACTGTGCGGCCGCAGCTTCCTGGATGATGCGCAATGCGCCATCGGAAATCTTGGAGCCGAACAGGGTCTCTGCCAGGGACTTGCGTGCCTCGCTCGGGGCGGCGATATCGGTGAATGCAACGCGCAATTCGCGGTCTGCATCCAAGACATCGACAACCTCGAAGATATCCAGGCCCGCCTGCGCGGCGGTGGCGACATTGTTGTCGCCTGCCAGGATTTCATCCAAGCGGGTTTGCGAGGTTGCGAGTGCTTCGCGGCTAGCTGCCTTCATAGTTGCCTACTTTCCGGCCGGTGCCACAGAGTCGAGCTCGGACAAGAAGCCATCAATGGTGGAGGACTTCTTAGAGGCGTCGGAAAGCTCGCCGCCCAGAATCTTCTCCGCCAGGTTGATGGAGTTCTGGCCCATTTCGGAACGCAGCTCAGTAACAACCTGCGAGCGGGAAGCCTCCAGCTGCTTCTCGCCATTGGCGACGATGCGGCGGGACTCTTCTTCCGCGTTGGTCTTAGCCTCGGCCTCAATCTGCTTACCGCGCTCGCGCGCTTGCTCGCGGATCTCGGCTGCCTCTGCACGGGCATCGGCCAGCTGAGCATTGTACTTTTCCAGAGCAGCCTTAGCCTCGGCCTGCTGGGCCTTGGCACGCTTCAAGCCGCCCTCGATCCGGTCTTCACGCTCCTGCAGCATCTGGCTGTACTTCGGAAGAACGAACTTCGCGAAAATCAGCAAGATGATGGCGAACGGAATGATTGACCAGACTAAGTCGTACATCTTGGGCAGAAGGATGGAGTTGCCGCTCTCCAGCGGCAGGTGCTCACTTCCTTCTGCTGCAAGGTAGTAAATGACGTTGTTCATGGGTCTCCGTTCTTAAAGTTCGATTTACTTGTGTAAAGCGTTCTTTAGAACAGGAAGCCTGCAACGAGGCCGATGAGGGCAAGTGCCTCAACGAAGGCGATACCCAGGAACATGGTGGTACGCAGCTGGCCGGCCATCTCAGGCTGGCGTGCCATGCCCTCAACGGTCTTGCCAACGAGGATGCCGATGCCCAGGCCCGGGCCGATGGTGGCCAGGCCGTAGCCGAGGGACTGAAGGCCGTCGAAGGAGGTGGTTGCTGCGTCCTGAGCCAGGATGATCTCGTTCATGTGAAAGTCGTTCCCTTTCAATGTATATCCCGCGGGAGTGTCCTGCGGGGCGGTGTTGGTTTGATTTTGGGGTATTTAGTTAACCGCGAGGTTCGCGTTGTTGTTAGTGCGAATCTGCATGCAACGACAATTCGATGTATACCGCCGTCAGCAGGGCAAAGATGTATGCCTGCAAGAAGATGACGATAAGCTCGTAAAGCGTGAACAGAACCGCTGCGACCAGGGTCAAGCCACCCACTGCGGTCCAGGCGTTGAACTGGAAGAAGAAGAAGTTCGTAGCCGAGTACAACAGGACCAAAATGAGGTGGCCAGCCAGGAAGTTCGCCATAAGACGAAGAGCCAGGGTGACTGGGCGCATAACAAACGTAGAGAAAGCCTCAATCGGCACGACAAGAATGTGCAAGGCCGGCGGCAGGTTAGGAATGACCACCGAGGACTTGATGAACTTGCCAAAGCCATAGCGCTTAGCGCCGGCGTAAATCATGGCGATATACGCAACAGCTGCCAAGACGATTGGCATACCGATACGGGCGTTCGGAGAAATGTTCAGACCCGGCACAATAGTTGTGAGGTTCCAGAACAAAACTGCAAAGAAGATAGAGGCCAAAAGTGGAAGGAAGCGACGTCCTTCCTTCTTGCCCAAGATGTCTTCTGCGATCTGAACTCGCACGAAGTCAATCGCATGCTCGCCTACGTTTTGAATTCCTTTAGGAACCAGCTTGGGGTTCCTGAAGGCGACAACAAATAGGAGCACCAGCACGGCCGCCATCAGAAGGCGAACGAGCATGATGCGATCCAAAGCGAACCAACCGTTGGCAAAATCGCTCAACCAGAGGTCAACGACTCCGCCATCATCGGTTACGTGCCCCGGGAAAAATTCTGGGTCCAGTTCGGGTGCGTGAAAGCTACCCTTCATGGCCAATGTTGTAACGCTCAGCGTTCTCTCCCGTGTTCGGGCCACACAGCTTGTCGAAGGCCGTGTGGTGCGATGGACGTCTCAAACTCTCTGCCTCACACACGGACTCCGTCGCACATCAGCGTGCGTAAGACAGGGATTCACCGCTGCGAAAGCCAGCTTTTGCGCTAGCCCGCGGTAACCCGAAGAAAAGCGTATCAGTTAGATCAAGAGTTTTCGCACGTGGGGGGCCACTAACGAGCCTAGTTTCACCGCTGCGGGCCCAATTCCGCCACAAATTCACAACAAAAAGGCCACATTCTGCCTAAATCCTGCTACGTGGAGTTCATCACACCTGCCTATTTCCCCACCTTGACGGGGGTAACCACAACAGAAACGATTGCATGCACACAGAGCAAAAGGGCCCACTACCTTTCCTTCCAGAAAAGCGGTGGGCCCCAACAAAGGCCTCTTCCCTATTACGAGACGTAGGTGACGCGCGAGGTAACTACTGCCCACACCTCCGTGCCCAAGGTGGCAAAAAGTGCCAGCATGACGGTTACGAACAGCGCCATGGTGTCATAGAAATCCATATCTCGGATTACGAGAAGCACCATGACCAAGACGATGACCTTGAGCAGCCAACCGCCCAGCACCACGGCCATGGTGTTGGCAGGAGTGGTATTGGCGGTCAGCAAAACCGACAAAGCGGTGAACAAGACGAAGCCGCCACCGATAGCGGCACCGACCAGGACTCCCCAAATGCCGGGGAGACCGCTGATACCGCCCCAGACAGCCAAGGAGACCACCGTAATGACCAGCAGGGCTAGGCCGCCCAGTCTGACCGCCCTTTGCATGGGACGGCGGTGGTCATCAAATTCCGAGGGTTGCGTAGTCGCTTGTGCTTCACTCACGGCTACACACCCTACCTCACGAGGGCTCGGATTCCTTCACCACGACGGTCTCTCGCGCAGCAGGCCCAATCTTTCCTTGGCGTAAAGGGACGAGGGTCGCCGCGAACGCGAGGAGCAAGGCAACGACGGTAACACCAATGGCCACTGGTGCGGGCACGATGGAAAAGGACACCGCGCCGAAGGCTACGGCGGAGACCCACAGATAAAGGACCAGCACGGTCCGGCGGTGGGTATGGCCGAGCGAGAGTAGGCGGTGATGGATGTGCGCCTTATCCGCAGAAAACGGTGAGCGCCCCTGGGACAGGCGGCGAATGACGGCCCAGACAAGGTCCAGGACTGGAATAAACACCGCTGCGACCACAACGATGATGGGCGACATCAAGGCGACAATGTCCACCGTGCCGTAAAGAGACATGTTGATCTTGCCAGACGCAGAAGTCGAGGCCGCAGCGAGCAAGAGACCAATAAGCATCGAGCCAGAATCCCCCATGAAGATGCGCGACGGTTCGAAGTTATGCGGCAAGAATCCAGCGCACATTCCCACCAAGGCAGCGCTGATGATGGCCGGTGGGTAGGCCGAGACCGCACCGCCTTGGTCATGGAGAACGGTCAAAGAAAACACCAGAATTGCCCCGCCCGCAATCATGCCAAGGCCTGCCGCTAGGCCATCGAGGCCGTCGACAAAGTTGATGGCATTGATGAGCAGAACGGTAAAGAAAGCGGTGAGCAGGGTGCTTTGCAATTGGTCGAGGACGACCGTGGTGCCGCCGCCAAAAGGGATGAAAAGCAGGGTCCAGGTAAGGCCCAGCCCGCTCATCAAGGTGGCAGCAAAGAGCTGGCCAAACAGCTTCACTATGGCACTCAGCTCCACCAAGTCATCGACCACTCCGACAAGCACTAGCGCCAGGGCCGCCCAGAGCACCGCATTCATCTCCGGAGTGACGGGCATAAAACCCCGAGTCAAGGCTGGAAGCTGGGCTGCGAGGAATATCGCCGCCGCGAAGCCGGTAAACATGGCCACCCCACCCATGCGCGGGGTGGGCTGCGTGTGGGCGTCGCGCAGGCGAATCTCCGCCACGCGGCCGGTGCGCACCAAAACGGAGCGCACCACGCCGGTGGTGAGATACGTAAATGCTGCTGCGACGAGGATGACGAGGGCCAGCTCGCGCAGCGGTACACCACTGCCGCTCACGCGCATTCCTCCCTTAAGCCTGTGGGCGGGTACGCAGGGTCTGCGCGTCGACGCCAATGACCTCGCCGATTTCCTCGGCCGAGAGTGCCCCTTCTCGCAGCAGATACGGGCGCTCGCCGGAGAGATCAATGATGGTCGAGGGCTTGCCGACGGCCGTCTCTCCCCCATCCAAGTAAACCGTCACGGCTTTACCAAGCTGCTGCTTCGCCATGAGCGCCGTGGTCGGCGGCTGGTGGCCAGAAATATTGGCGGAGGAGACAGCCATGGGGCCAACCTCGCGCAGCAACTCGATGGCAATGGGATGCAACGGCATGCGCAGCATCACGGTGCCGCGGGTATCGCCAAGGTTCCACGGCAGCGATGGTGCTTGCGGGACTACGATGGACAGGCCACCGGGCCAGAAGGCCTCAACCAAGTCACGCGCGGTATCGGTATAGGAAGCAACGAGGCCGCGAACGGTATCCCAGGACCCCACTAAAACCGGCACCGGCATATCCGGGCCGCGCTGCTTGGTGGCCAAGAGGTTGGCTACGGCATCATTATCAAAAGCATCGCAGCCGAGACCGTAGAGCGTATCGGTGGGCATGACCACAAGGCGGCCGGATTGCGCAGCCTTGACCGCAATATTCATCCCCTCTTCGCGCTCGGCATCATCGGCGCAGTTAAAAATCTTTCCTTGCATAATCTTTTCCCCTTCTTGCCCTCAATGGTGTCTTAGTCTACCCCGCGCACCGCAGTGACAAAGCGGGGCGTTCCCGTCAGGTCTTGCAGCGGGGCGATCTGTTCAAAGCCGCCGTGGCGGACCAATGCGGCTTGTACGGCCTCGCTCGTGGAATCGTCGTGTTCGATGGCTAACTTGCCGCCTGGGCGTACAAGGCGCGCAATGGTCGGGATAAGGCCTGTGATGACCCCCATCCCATCCGTACCGGCAAAGACCGCGTTATGCGGGTCATGATAGACCTCCGGTTCAAGATCCGAGGTCTCTGGCACATAGGGCGGGTTGGTCACGAGCAGGTCCACGGTCCCATTCCATTCCGCCAAAGTATCGTCGACCGTGGCGTCAGCCTGGATGACCTCTACCCCGGTGTTACGGGTATTGGCTTGGGTATAGGCTAGGGCGGCGTCGGCAAACTCCACTGCCTTCACCTGCGCGTCAGGCAGATAGTGGTGGAGGTAGAGCGCCAACGCGCCCGTGCCGGTGCACAAATCAACCAGCCGCGGGCCTTCCGCATTGCGCACCGCCCAGTCCGCCATAACCTCGGTTTCCGGCCGCGGGATAAACACGCCCGGGCCCACCTTGAGCTCCAGCGGGCCGAACCAGGCGCTGCCTAACACGTACTGCAAAGGCTCGCGGTCCTCCCGGCGGCGAAGCAGCGCATCAAAGGCCACGTCGAAGCCGGGCATAGAAGACTGATTGAGCGGGATATCCATGTGGCCGCAGTGGATGAGGTGCGCGGCCATAATGCGTGCATCCCATTCAGGGCTGGCCACCCCGGCAGCACGAAGGCGCTGCACCCCGCGGCGCAGCGCCTGTCCATACGTGTTATCCACGCTGGTTTAACCCTCGGCCTCGAGGCGCTCGGCACGCTCTTGGTCCTGCAGGGCCTTAATAAGGTCATGCATGTCGCCATTCAACACAGAATCCAAGTTATTGGCCTTGTAACCAATGCGATGATCCGTGATGCGGTTTTCCGGCCAGTTATAGGTGCGGATGCGCTCGGAACGGTCCATGGTGCGCACCTGGGAGGCGCGCTGCTCGCCGGCCTCAGCCTCGCGGGCCTCGCGCTCCATCTGATCCAGGCGGGCCTGCAGGACCTGCAGCGCACGCGCCTTGTTTTGAATCTGGGAACGCTCCTTCTGGCAGGTCACGATAAGCCCAGTGGGCAGGTGGGTGATACGCACCGCGGAGTCGGTGGTGTTCACGCCCTGACCGCCCTTACCGGAAGAGCGGTAAACGTCGACGCGAATATCCTTGTCATCGATATTGACGGACTCGACCTCTTCCGGCTCCGGGTAGACCAGCACGCCGGCGGCAGAGGTCTGGATGCGGCCCTGGGACTCAGTGACCGGAACGCGCTGTACGCGGTGCACGCCGCCCTCAAACTTGAATACGGACCATGCACCATCGCGCGACGGGGACTTGGAGCGGAAGGAAATGGTCATATCCTTCACGCCGCCCAGATCGGACTCATTGAGGCCCAAGACCTCCCAATTAAAGCCCGTCTTATCCGCATAGCGCTCGTACATGCGGGCCAAGTCACCGGCAAAGAGGGCTGCTTCTTCGCCGCCCGCGCCGGCCTTGATTTCCATAATGATGTCCTCGGAATCCTGCTCATCGCGCGGCGCGAGCAGGTCAGCGAGCTTTTCTTCCAAGTTCTCCACGGACTTTTCTAGCCGGTCCGCTTCCTCCTGGAAGTCATGGTCCTCATAGGCCATCTCCTTGGCATCGGCGAGATCCTCGCGCGCCTGGGTGAGCTCATCATTGACCATGATGATGGGTCGCAGCTCCGCGTAGCGCTTGGAGAGCTTGCGGAATTGCTTCTGGTCGCCGGCTACTTCCGGATCGGCCATCTGCATCTCAATGCCCTGGTACTCGGACACGATGTCATCAACGAGTGAAACCTGATTAGACATAATCTTCTTCATCCTTATCCGCAGCCATCGGGGCCGAGGAGGCCACCTGCATCAAGAACTCGCCATTGGAGCGGGTCTTCTTCAGCTGCTTAATGAGCAGGTCAATGGCCTGGTGGGAATCCAGGGCGGAGAGGATGCGACGCAGCTTGGTCATGATGCGTGCTTCCTCTGGTACGAGCAGCAGCTCGTCCTTACGAGTACCGGACGGGTTAACGTCCACGGCTGGGAAGACGCGGCGCTCAGAGATGCCACGGTCCAGCTTCAGCTCGGCGTTGCCCGTGCCCTTGAATTCCTCGAAGATGACGGTATCGCCGGTAGAGCCGGTCTCCACCATGGCGGTGGCGATAATCGTCAGCGAACCGCCCTCTTCGATATTGCGGGCGGCACCCAGGAAGCGCTTTGGCGGGTAGAGCGCGTTAGAGTCCACGCCGCCGGAGAGAATGCGGCCAGAAGCCGGGGAGGAATTGTTATAAGCGCGACCCAAGCGGGTAATGGAATCCAGCAGAACCACGACGTCCTTGCCTTGCTCCACCAGGCGCTTGGCGCGTTCGATAGCCAGCTCTGCCACGGAGGTGTGCTCTGATGGCGGGCGGTCAAAGGTGGAGGCAATAACCTCACCGTTGACGGAGCGCTGCATGTCCGTAACTTCCTCAGGGCGCTCGTCTACGAGAACGACCATGAGGTAGCACTCCGGGTTATTGGTAGAAATCGCGTTGGCGATATTCTGCAGAATCGTCGTCTTACCAGCCTTTGGCGGGGAGACGATAAGCGCGCGCTGGCCCTTACCAATCGGCATGATGAGGTCAATGACGCGGGTGGTGAGGATCTTCGGATCCGTTTCCAAACGCAAGCGCCTATTCGGATACAGCGGGGTGAGCTTATTAAAGTGCGGGCGCTGCTTTGCGCCTTCCGGATCGATGCCGTTGACGGTATCGACCTGTACCAGCTGGTTGTACTTGCGACGGTTGCGGCCATTGCCGTGCGTATGCGTCGGGCCGGAGACCTTGACCTGGCCAGTGATGGCGTCACCAGAGCGCAGGCCCAAGCGGCGGACGATGCCGTTGTTCACAAAGACGTCGGAAGCCGCGGCGCGGTAGCCCGTGGTGCGCAGGAAGGCGACATTATTGTCTACGACATCCAAGATGCCGCCGACGGCCTGCAGCTCATCGCCCTCGCGGACCTGCAAATCGTTGCCGCCGTTATTGTCATTATTATTTCCGCGGCCGCGGCGGTTGCGGCGGTTGCGGCGCCCACGGCGGTTGCCGCGCTCGTGGTTATTGTTGTCCTCGTGGCGATTGCCGCGCTGCTTATTATCGCCGCGGTCATTCTTCTCGCCCTGATTATCGGAGCCGTCCTGGGAGTTATTGTCGCGGTTGTCCTTAGTGCCGCCCTGCTCCTCGTTGCGGTTGCGCTCCTCGCGCTCTTGCCGTTCCTGGCGCTCCTGACGCTCTTGGCGGCGGGCGCGGTTGCGGCGAGCGCGGCGGGCCTGGGAGCGCGACTCATAGCGCTGCTCCTCGCCAGATCCCTGCTGGCGGTTATCCTGCTTCTCGCTGGATTCTTCCTGCTTTTCCGCCTTCTGTGGCGCATTTTCCTGCGGCTTATCTGCCTTCTCAGGCTTCTCTGCCTTTTCCGCCTTTTCTACCTGAGCGGCCTTTTCCACCTTGGCCTTGGCCTTAGGCGGAACCTTTCCGGTCTTGATAGCGGTGATGAGATCCCCCTTGCGCAGGGCAGAGACACCACGTAGGCCGCGCTCTGCGGCCATTTTGCGCAATTCCGGCAGCTTCAGGGATGCAAGATCCTGTGCTGCGGTGTTGTCCGTTTCGCTCACGGATATCCTTTCGTTGCTTGACCAGGTCCGATTATGCGGGAGCCGCCGCAGCCTTTGCTCGCGGCGTTGCACTGGAAGCCAATGTGTATTTTTCTAGGACTTCTCGCCCTCGTGCCAAGGCGCATGCGCGTCCTGCCGGGCAATAAGTATGAGGCCTCTTCCGTGTCCTTATGGAGACTTCGCACAGCTAGTGCGCGAACCGGAAGAAATCAAGAAACGACTGCGGGCAAAATACTTCTCTGGGCCCGAATGCATAGGAAAGGGGAGCTAAAACTTTCCGGTTTCCTACCAGTCGCGAACAAGTATAACGCATAGGGCGCAACGCCCGCACCATGACACCGCTACAGTAGAGGCATGCTTTCCACGATGATGGATATCCCCCTCTCCCTGACCCGCATTTTGGAATACGGTGCCTCGGTACACGGGGACACCACGGTTACTACTTGGCACGGTGAGGGCACCGGCTCGGAATTCGATCCGGCCGAGGAAGTTACCTTCCGCGATATCGCTGCCCGCGCCGCCGCGTTCGCCCACGCCATTCACGATGAATTGGGTATCACCAGCGATGAGCGCGTGGGCAGCTTTATGTGGAATTGCGCCGAGCACTTGGAGGTTATGTTTGGCACCGCCTGCAAGGGCGCGATTTTTGCCCCGCTGAATAAACAGCTGATGAATGACCAGATTCGCCACATTATTAACCATGCGGAAATCTCCGCCATCGTGTGCGATCCCCGCTTAGCGCAACAGCTAGGCAAGGTGCTCGTGGGCACCGACTCCGTGGGAAGCGTCATCATCACCGGCGCCCAACCAGCGCAGCAGTTTGCCCACCTTTTCCCCCGCGGGGTTGAGGTGTATTCCTACGAGGCTCTTATCGACGGCCGCTCTACCGTCTATGACTGGCCCGAGCTAGATGAGCGCACGGCCGCGGCGCTGTGCTATTCCACGGGCACCACGGGTGCCCCCAAGGGAGTGCTGTATTCGCACCGGTCCCTCTATTTGGAGGCCATGCAGCTGCGTTCCTCGGACTCGCTGTGCATTACCCACGGCGAGACCTTCCTGTGCTGCATTCCCATCTGCCACGTGCTCAGCTGGGGCGTTCCCTTCACCTGTTTCATGACGGGCACCCCGCTGGTGCTTCCCGACGCCGACGTGTCCGCCCCCACCCTTGCCAAGGCCATCGCCGCTACCTCTCCGCGCGTGGCACACGGCGTGCCTACCATCTGGATCCAGCTCTTTGTCCACTACATGCACCATCCACCAGAGCGCATGACGCTCACCGAGATCTACGCCGGCGGCTCCCCCGTCCCGCCGACGCTGATCAAGATGTGGGAGGAGCGCTACGGCGTCGATGTGGTCCACGTGTGGGGCATGGTGGAAACCTCCACCGTGGGCAGCGTTGCCCGCCCGCCCCAGGGCGCCTCCGGCGATACCCGCTGGGCCTACCGCGTATCCCAAGGCCGCATCCCCGCCTCACTGGAATACCGCGTGGTCAACGACGGGCAAGTCGTCGCCCGCACCGACCGCAATGCCGGCGAGCTGCAGGTGCGCGGCAACCTGGTCACCGGTTCCTACTACCACTCGCCCACCGCTGAGCCGGGCGAAATCGCCTCCGAATTCCGCGGCAAGCAAGTCGAGGCCGCTGAGGATAAGTTCACCGCCGATGGCTGGCTGCGCACTGGCGACGTCGGCTCTGTTACCAAGGACGGCTTCCTTACCGTGGAGGACCGCGCCCGCGATGTCATTCGCTCCGGCGGCGAATGGATCTATTCCGTGCAGCTAGAAAACCTCATCATGTCCGACGAGCTTGTCGTCGAGGCCGCCGTCATCGGCTACCCCGATAAGCAATGGGTCGAGCGCCCACTCGCCGTCACAGTATTGGCCGAGGGCGCCTCGCCCACCATCGAGACCGCAGAACGCCTGCGCGCCAGCATGCGCAAGGAACTGCCGAGCTGGATGCTGCCAGAGTATTGGACCTTTGTGAAGTCCATCGATAAGACATCCGTGGGCAAGTTCGATAAGAAAGATTTGCGCGCCCACCTGGCAGAGGGCGAGTACAACATCATCCGCCTCAAGGGCCCGGGTGAATCCCAGCGGCTCGACGTCACCAACGCCGCCGATTTAAGCCGGGAAAACTAGGAATAAATTCGCCGTTGCAGCTTGGTGTACCTCGTCCCCTCTCTTAGACTGGCACCAATGACCCCTTCCTCCCAGCAGCCCGTGGTTTCCCTGCCCCTGCCTACCGTGGGCCGAGCGAAACCGCCGGCGGATCTGCCTGCACCGGCCGCTGATGGCACGCGCGCACTGGTGGATCGCTATGGACGCCAGGCCCGTGACCTGCGCGTCTCGCTGACGGATCGCTGCAACCTGCGCTGCACCTATTGCATGCCGGCCGAAGGCTTGGAGTGGATGCCCACAGAGCAAACCTTAAGCGATGAGGAAACCATCCGGCTGATCCGGATAGGCGTCGGCAAGCTGGGCATCCGCCAGGTGCGCTTTACCGGCGGCGAGCCCCTGCTGCGCAAGTCGCTGGAGAAAATTATTGCTGCGACCAAACAGCTGCGCACTGACCAAGGCCGCTCCCCATCCACCGCGCTGACCACCAACGGGCTTGGCCTAGAAAAGCGCGCCGGCGCCCTCGCCGCGGCCGGGCTCGACCGCATCAATATCTCGCTCGACACCATCGACCGCGAGCGCTACGCCGCACTCACCCGCCGCGATCGGCTCGACCACGTGTTGCAGGCCATCGCCGCCGCGGATGCCGCGGGCCTGCATCCCATCAAGATAAACGCCGTGGTCATGCCCGGGGTCAACGAAGAAGACATAGTCCCACTGGCGGACTATGCCGTCCACCACGGCGCCCAGCTCCGCTTCATCGAGCAGATGCCGCTCGGGCCCCGCGAGCAGTGGCGCCGCGAGGACATGGTCACGGCCGAGGACATCCTCGCCCGCCTGCGCACCCACTTTTCCATGGCGCCGGCACGCGAACCACGCGGCTCCGCCCCCGCCGCCCTGTGGGAGGTTAGCGCTCCGGATGGCACGCGCGGCACGCTGGGCATCATTGCCTCGGTCACCCACCCTTTCTGCGGCAACTGCGACCGCACCCGCCTTACTACTGACGGCGCCATTCGCAATTGCCTCTTTGGCAATTCCGAAACCCCGCTGCGAGACCTGCTGCGCTCCGGTGCGAGCGATGAGGACATCATGGAAGCTTGGGCCGGGGAAATGTGGGCCAAAAAGCCGGGCCACGGCATTGACGACGAAGGCTTTCTCCAACCGGACCGTCCGATGTCCGCCATTGGCGGCTAACCTGAATCTTATGTCCACGCCCCGCAGCATCTCCGCGCATCTCGATGCCGTACTCGCGCTGGCTTCCACTCCACCGGCTGGGTCCGCGCCCGTCGACGCCTCCCTCAGCGGCCGCGTCCTCGCTGCCGACGCCACCGCGCGCTTTCCCGTGCCACCCCACGCCAACTCGGCGATGGATGGCTTCCTCGTCCATGCCGCGGATCTCTCCTCCTCCGCACCATGGAGCCTCCCCGTCGCCGGCGATGTACCGGCCGGCGCGGCTCCCATCGATGTCCCCGCCGGCCACGCCGTTCGCATCATGACCGGTGCCCCCGTGGCCGATACCGCAGGAATGCTCGTCGTTCCCGTGGAAGACACCACCACCCCGGCCGGCCCGGTAGCACTTCCGGACGAGGTCACCATCACGGAGGCCCCCGCCAAGTCGCATATCCGCCCCGCCGGCGAGGACATCCAGCCCGGCGCGCCAGTCGCCACCGCCGGCACGCTTATCGATGCCGCCGTCATCGCCGCCCTCACCTCCGCCGGCGTATATACCGTTACGGCCTTTCGCCGACCCCGCATCGCGGTCATTTCTTCCGGCGAAGAACTCGTCTCTTCCCCAGCGCAGCTCGCCCCCGGCCAGCTGCCGGATTCCAATGGCCCGATGCTCGCCGCTCTCTGTGGCGCAGATACACACGTCCATGTGGGCGATGCCCCTGCGGACCTAGCCTCTGCGCTAGATGAGCTAGCCCCGTCCCACGACCTCGTCATCACCTCGGGTGGCGTATCAGCCGGCGCCTTCGACGTCGTCCACACCGTACTTGGGCGCACGGATTCCGCGTGGTTCGGGCACGTCGACCAGCGCCCGGGTGCCCCGCAGGGCTACTCCCTGTGGAATAACACCCCGGTTCTGTGCTTGCCCGGAAACCCTGTGGCAGCCTTCGTCGATTTTCAGCTGTATGCCCGGCCACTTATCGCCGCACTGTCCGGACACCCCGCGCCACGCCAACGGGTCAACCTGCGCGCCCGAGTGGACACGCGCCTTCCCGCCTCCCGCGGCCGGCCGACCATTGTTCCGGTCACCGTAGACTTTCAGGCAGCGCCCGCCATCACCTCGCACCTGCCCCACGGCAGTCACCGCATCGTGTCGCTGGCCGGCAGCAATGGCTTTTGCCTCATCGACTCCGAGCCGCCGGCCGTGGGCGAGGACATCACCGTTTATTTGTATTAAGGAGCAACCATGGAATTTACCCACCTGAACTCTGACGGCGCCGCCTACATGGTCGACGTCACCGAGAAGCAGCCCACCGTGCGCACCGCCACTGCGGAGGGCGAGGTCGCTTGTTCCCCCGAGGTGATGACCGCGCTGCGCGATGGCACCGTACCCAAGGGCGATGTCCTCGCCGTCGCCCGCATCGCCGGCATTTCGGCCGCCAAGAAGGTCCCCGAGCTACTTCCCTTGGCACACACCATCGGCGTACACGGCTGTGCAGTGGAGCTCACGCTTGCCGACGACCACGTTTCCATCTCCGCCACCGTCCGCACCGCCGACCGCACCGGCGTGGAAATGGAGGCGCTGACGGCCGTAAATGTTTCCGCGCTCGCCATTATCGACATGGTTAAGGGCGTGGACCGCTCCGCCTATATCCGCCGCTGCGGAATCGTGGCGAAATCCGGCGGCCGCTCCGGGGACTGGTCCCGCACCCTCCCGGAGTCCTAATGCTCGGCGCGGTCATCCTCGCCGGCGGCCACGGCAGGCGCATGGGCGGCGCCGATAAGGCCTCCCTTCTTGTCCACGGCACGCGCTTTGTCGACCGCCTGCTCGCCCAGCTTCCCTACGGCATCCCGGCCGTAGCTGTCTCCCCGCATTGCCTCGGCGTGCCCCAGGTGTGCGAGTCACCGCTCTACGGTGGTCCCGTCGCCGGCATCGCGGCCGGCGCCCAGGCGTTATCCCACTGCTCCGAACTCGCCCTCTTCGCCGTGGATGCCCCCGATTCGCCGCGGCTCCTTCCTCATCTGCGCTCGACCCTCGCTTCCTCCTCTGCTGATGCCGTACTCACCCGCGCCGCCGACGGCTACCTCCAGCCGCTGTGTTCCCTCTGGCGCGCTCCCGCGCTCCACGCTCAGCTCGAATCCCTTCCTACGACTCGGAACGTCTCCGTCCGCCGCCTCATCCGTGGCGCCAATTTCATCGAGATTCCCGGCACCGGCGCCGAACGCGACTACGATACCCGTGCGGAGCTGCGCGAGCTTCCTGCGTTGCCTCCCCACACCGCCCTTCGCGCTCACCGGCAGCCGCTCGGCTAGTCCTCCACTTCCGCCGGTGACCGCCAAGGGAGAAGTCTCCGCCTCCCCTCCCTTCGCGCTCACTGGGAGCCGCAGCAAGCGCGAAATCGCCGCCTCCGTGAGCGCGAGGGGTGGACGAATACACAAACCCGCCCTTCGCGCTCACGGTGGGCATCAAATGTGACCACGAACGGTCGCTGGTGAGCGCGAAGGGCGGGAGGAACAGGAGGAGCGGGAGGGGCCGAACCGCGGGAGGGCTACTCGGTCACGATGAACTTGCCGTGCTGGCCTTTCTCCGCGTTAGTCATGATGTGGTTGACAAAGGAATAGGTACCGGGCTCGTTGAAGGTCATTTCGACGAATCCGCCTTGCGCCGGGAGGAGGTCAAGGGCTTGTGAACCGGTGGAGTCTTCATTCTTGATGAGGTAGGCGCCTTCCTTGTAGGCGGTATCGAATTGTTCGCCTACAACATGGAAGCTCAGCGGCTGGTCGGGGCCTAGGTTGGTCAGCCACAGACGGACGGTATCGCCTACCTTGGCCTTGATGGGCTCTGCGTCATACTGGCCAGGGTAGTAATTGAAGGCCATCAGGTCGAAGCGGCCGTCGGCAACGCGCTGGGCGTCGGCGCCGGTGGATTCCTCGCCGAGGAAGATGTCGGTGGCCATGAAGTTATACTCCGCGTCAACGGGCTTAAGGTCCGGCGGATCGATAATGACATTGCCGGCCATGCCGTTGGCGATGTGTAGGGACATGGGCATCGTGGAGCAGTGATACATCCAGATGCCGGAGCGGTTCGCGGTGAACTTGTAGGTCAATTCCTCGCCCGGCTGGATGGATTTCATGGTCTTATCTGGGTTGACCTCGCCGGCGTGGAAGTCAATGGAGTGGGCCATGGAGCCCTCGTTCTTGATGGTGATTTCGAATTTATCGCCCACCTTGCCGCGCAGGGTGGGACCAGGGGCTTGGCCGTTGAAGAGCCAGCGCATCTGCTTGATGCCGGGGGCGACCTCCACGACTTCCTCGGTCATCGTCCAGGTCTCTTTGTGCGTCTTCGTCTCAGCGGCCGGCTGCAAAGAGGCGTCGAAGGCGGAAAAATCGTCGCGTTGTGCGCCGAGTTCGGCGGCGGTTGGCACGTCTACGTGCGGGTTGCTAGCAGAAGACACCGCATGGTCATGTCCTGCAGCGGCACCGTCTCCCACGTTGACCTGGAAGGTCATGCCCTGCATCTTGTGGCCGGCGATGGTGCAATAGCCTTCCTCGGAGGAGTCGATGACTCCGGCGTCGAGTTGGACGGTCTCGCCGGGGTCGACGCGGCCGGTTTCGGCGTCGCCAATCTTGAGGTCGTGGACTTGGTCGCCGGAGTTGGTGAAGTTGACCACCAAGTGGGTGCCGGGGTCGATATCGATGGACGAGGGGGTAAAGGCCATGCCGTCTACGCCCACGTCAATGGTCTGCGTTTCGCCAGAGGATACCGGTGCCGCGGACTCCGAGCCCTTACCAGTGGAATTAACCACCGCGAGCGCGATGACCGCCGCCAGCGCGATGCCGATGAGCAGCCATGAGGCCCAGGAGGAATCTTTGGGTGCGGGTTTGTCCGCAGGTTGTGAGGAAGAAACGCTCAGCATTTAACTCTCCAGTCTTTTCTTAAGGTAGATGGCTCGGCCGACGGCGATAACGTTGGCGGCAAGGCCTATCCCCATCATGATAAGCCCGGCCACGGTAGCGCCCAGCAATGTCAGCAGTCCGCCCACGTTGATGAGCAGCAGGCGGGCGTAGCCGGTGCGCTCCGCGGTATTAGGACGCGCGCCGGTAAGGATCGGTAGCAAGTGGTGCAGGACCCCGGTGACCAACTGCAAGAGGCCGGCACCGAGAAAGGCGGGTAGCAAAATCAGGGTAATGGTGCGCGGGTAGGCGCCTACCGCTGCGGAAATGGCATCGCCGGCGCACAGCGCCAGCATCCACAGCAGGCCGGCGATGACAGCAACGGTGGCGGTGGTCAGCCGCGGCGAACGCCCCATGACGGTGGCAAGCACCGGCTGGATGATGAGCACCGCCGCCAGGACCACGAGCAGTTGGGCCACGCCTGCGGCGCGGGTAAGGCCCACCGCGTACAGCGCCATCGCCAAGGACAAGCCAACGCAGTGCACGATGAGCGCGCGAGTACACCGCGCGCGAGCGGTGGGCGAAATCGCCGTGGCCGATAGCGTGGGGAGCAACGTAACCACCGTGCCGATGACGGTCAGCCACGCGAAGCCCCAGACCATGCCGCGCGAGTGGGCGCCGACGAGGAGGGAGTACTCGCCCACCCCATTACCGCTGAGGATGACAAGCACCACGGAGGCAATCATGAACACAGCCGCCGCGATATAAAAGGGCACGGTCACGGCAAAAGAACCAGACAGTGAGCCGCGAAGGCGCCGCGCAACGAACCACAGGTGCCAGGTGAGGGCGGCGATGATGAGGGCAGAGGCGGCGTCGGCAAGCGGGCCCCAGTCATACCCCGCCCTATCAATGAGCAGCAAGATAAGCCCGAGCTGCACTAGGCCCACGCGACTGCCGACGCCCCGGTAGTCCCCGCCCGCAGTCCGGGTCAAGGCCTCGGTGAAATGGGTGGAAAAGACGATGATGGCCGTGGTCAGAGCACCAATGGTGAAGGGATGGATGATATCCCACCACACCACAGGAGCGCCCAAGGAGCCAGCAATGAGTAGGCCGAGACCAATAAGGATCCACAAGCCAATAACGGCGGCGCTCAGGGTATGCCAGCGGCCGCGCACGGCCAGGGATACGTCATGAATGCGCACGTCGCGCCTCCTTCGCAGTCAAGGCAATGCCGCAGGCAAGAAATGCTAACACTGCGATTATCGTAACCACCCCGCCAGTGTGGAGGGCCGAGGTGTGCTCGGCGCAATCGGCAAGAATGCGCAGCGCGAGGCCGCCATGTAAGAGCGCCACCGGCACATAGAGCACCGGGCGATACGGCAAACGGCGGCGGATAACGGAGGTGAAGATGATGGGAGCGTGCGCAAAAATCATGGACATGACAAAGCCCAAGAAGATGGCGTGCACGGAGGCATCATAGGCAAAGCCGGTGGACTGTCCGTATAGCAGCCAGAGGTAACCGCCGAGGGCGAGCCAGCCGTAGCCGGCCAACATGCACGCCGCCGAGTAGCGCGGCAGGCCGTGCGAGCGCACCAGATTCTTGGCCACGTCTACCCGCGCGGTGGCCGCAGCGATGGCGATGAGCACCACGCCCATGGCGCGATAGCCCACCGCAGGGGCAAGCACGTAGATGACGCTGACCGCCGCCAGCCCCAGAACCAGAAGGGTGAGGTGGTTTTCGGCGCGGGTTCCGGCCATGGTGACGCGCGCTAGTTCCATGCGCTCGCCGATGATGGTGGCCACGGCGTAGAGGACGCACAACGGCATCGCCGCGGTGAACCCCGGACCCATGGCCCATAGGGCAGCTGCTGCTATTCCCCCGATAACTCCGGCTGCCTGCACCAAGATCGCAAGGCTCGCCTGACGGCGATAGATGGTGGCGTAAATGAAGCCAAGGACAAGGAAGCTCGCGGCAAAACACACGGCCGGGACCGCCCGCGGCAGGCCGGCGAGAATGCTCAGCACGCCGGCGACGTGGAACACGGGCCCGGCCCATGCCCAGGAGGTGCGCACAGCGACGGTGCGCTCCAGTCCGATGGCTCCGCCCACGAAGCCGAAGACCATGAGCGGTCCGTGGTCGGCGGCAAAGGACGCGCCAGGGGTGGCGGTCAACCCCAAAAGAGTGGCGCCCGCAGCTAGGCCCACCAGCAGCGATAGGCCAGCGAAGGCGAGGAAGATGAGGCGATGCGCCACGCTATTATTTTGCACGGGTTTTATCGTACTAATATTGCTAACAGAGCGAAAACCGCACCCCTTAAGAAAGGACTACAAACCATGCAACTGCCCATTTCCGATGCCAATAAGCCGCACTCCATCCCGACCCTGAACGCCTCCGAAATTCCGCACGCCGTTCGCCACGGCGCCATCCATGGCGCGCTGGGCACCCTCAACGTGGGCGAAGCAATGATCCTCATCGCCCCACATAACCCGGTTCCTCTGCTCAAGGAAGTCGAAGCACGCGAGGAAAAATTCGAGCTCGATTACCTCAAAGAAGAAGAAAACGATTTCCACATCAAGTTCACCCGCGTGAGCTAAACCATTGCCGGGGCGGAGGGCTATCCTGGATAGGTCACACTCTCCGCTGTAGAAGGAGCCCTCCGCAGATGAAGAAGCGCGCCGCCGCACTCCTCGCCGCCCTCGCATTCGCCCTAGCGGCCTGCGCTCCCCCAACGTCAACGACCTCCGCCCAGGACGCGGATGCTCCCACGCTCAATGTCCTAGCTGCATCCTCCACCCGCGTCATCAATGACGAACTAAGTCAGCGCGCAGGCCAGCTCACGCCGCCGGTAAATCTGAACTTTGAAAATGGCGGCTCCTCCGATTTGGTAAGCAAGCTGCGCGAAGGCGCCCCGGCTGATCTTCTCCTCACGGCATCGAAAAAGACCATGGATAAGGCGGTGCAGGATGGCACGGTTGCCACGCCCGAGGTGCTTGCCACCAATGTCATGGTCATGGTCGTGCCCAAGGGCAACCCGGCGGGAATCCAGTCAGTGGAGGATCTCCCCCACTCCGATCACTTCGTGCTTTGCGATCCCCAAGTTCCCTGTGGCGATATCTCCTCCCAGATCATCGACGATAAGCGCCTTGACGTCCACCCTTCCTCCCAAGAGCGCCAGGTAGCTGACGTATTAGGCAAGGTTGCCTCGGGCGAGGCCGATGCAGGGTGGGTCTACTCCACCGACGCCGCTGCGGCAGGCGATGATGTCGAGGTGATTGACATTCCTGGCGCGGAGAAGTTCTCTAACCAGATCGTGGGCGCCGTAGCCAAGGATGCATCCCACCCCGATCAGGCTCGCGCGGTGCTCGATATCCTGAGCGGCGACTTTGCGCCCACCTGGCGCGACCGCGGCTTCACCCCAGCGGAGTAGACTATGTCCGCCCCACAACCCATTCGCCCCAAAGCCCCGCTTCTTATCGGCCTTATTGCCCTCATCGCGGTGGCGACCATCATCGTCCCCGTTGCCGCTCTTGGCCTGCGCGTGCCCTGGGCGCGCATTAGCGACTACCTCGCGCGCCACGAGATCCGAGACATGCTGCTCATCTCAGTGGCAGCCGCCTTCCAATCCATGGTTCTTGCGCTCGTGCTGGGCTTGGGGCTGGCCTTGTGGGTGCAGCAGCTCGGCCGCGGCAGCTCCGTAGTGCGCCTCCTGGTCTACCTCCCCCTAGCCATGCCACCGGTGGTGGGTGGCTTGGCTCTTACCGCAGCCTTTGGCCGCAAGGGGTACCTGGCCCCGCTTTTCGACGCCCTAGGCATCCACCTCGCCTTCGCCTTCCCCGGAGTCGTTATGGCGCAGACCTTTGTGGCGCTGCCCTTCGTGGTGGTCGCGGTTGATTCGGCATTGCGCCAGCTGGACCAGGAAATCCTCGCCTCTGCGCGCGGCGTGGGCTTGGGCCGGTGGGAGGTCCTGGGCAAAATTATCCTTCCCTCCATCGCCCCGGCCTTGGCCACGGGCGCGGGGTTGGCCTTCGCGCGCTCGCTGGGCGAATTTGGCACGACCCTGACCTTTGCCGGCTCGCAGCCGGGGGTTACCCGCACCATGCCGCTGGGTATTTATCTGGAGCGCGAGGTCGATGCGGATGGCGCGTACGTGCTCTCCGCGCTGCTTATCGGGTTGGCCTTGGCCTGTCTGGCGCTGGCGGGCTTGCCTGCCCTTCGGCGGCGAAGCTACCAGCCGCAGGCCAGGAGGTTGCATGGGATGGACGTCGATAAGCTCCGCGCCCTTACCCGTCCCACTGATGCGCCGGCACTGTCCGTGACCGTCGACGGGGCGCGCACGGATTTTTCCCCGCGCGCCATAACGGCCGTAGTGGGCCCGAATGGTTCCGGCAAAACAACCTTGATGGGGCGCATTGCCGGGCGCCTGAGCGGCGGGAAGATCTCCCCGGAGGGCGCCGACGTCGTCTTGCTCACCCAGCGTCCGGACTTGCCGCCGCGCTCGACGGCCGTGCAGGCGGTCGCCATGGTCACCCGCGATAAGACCCGTGCGCAGGAACTCCTGGCGGCGGCGGGATTGCGCGAGCTTGCCGACGTCCCCGTGCCCGCCCTGTCCGGCGGCCAGGCCGCCCACGTGGCGCTGGTGCGCGCGCTAGCCGCACGGCCGGCGGTCTTGATTGTGGACGAGCCCCTTGCCGCAGTCGATGTGAAATCGGCCGAGAGGTGGCGCCGCTTCTTACACGCGGCCCGCGCAGACCGTACCACGCTGCTTGTTACCCATGATGCGCTCGATATCGCGCACCTGGCGCAGGACATGCTGGTCATGGAATCCGGCCAAGTGCGGGCCCACGGCGCAACCGCGCAGCTGCTTGAGGCACCGCCGACGGGCTTCGTTGCGGCGCTAGCGGGTCTCAACCGCCTCGAAGGAACCGTGACCGCGATCGGCGCCTCCGCCGTCGAGGTCGCGTGCGGCGATATTTCCGTTCTGGCGACCACGGAGCATACGTCTTTTGAGCCCGGGCAGAAGGTGGCGGTGACCTTTGACCCGCAGGCGGCCACCATTGGCGCGGCGGAGGAACCATGCAATCAGTGGGCGGTGCGAGTCCTTGCGGTCGAGGCCACCAGCCTCGCAGCGGCGCAGCTGCGCGTTGATCTGGGCGGCCAAGAGGCTACAGTACCGGTAGACCGCGAGTTCGCTTTAGGCGTCGCGGTGGGTAACATCGTATCCTTAGCGATATCTAAAGCACACGTTTTTGCCCACCCCAACTAGTTTTTCTGTATTCGCAGACCCCAAGGCGGATTTCCACCATGCCTGATTCACTTCCCCGGCCCACCACCGAACTTTTTCCTGAGGCCCTCAACCTCTCGCCCAAGCAGCGCGAGGTGCTCACCGCTGTGCAGCGCCACCCCGAAGGCGCCAAGGCCGGCACCGTGGCCGAGGAACTAGGCATGCACGTCAACACCGCCCGCGGACACATCGATGAACTGGTCAACGCTGGGGCCGTCAACGTAGTATCCGCGCCGAGTAAGGGCCGCGGGCGCCCCTCCCTCATCTTCCAAGCCCGCATTCCAGATAATAAAGCGGTGGCAGAGGAATACATCACCTTGGTGGAAGTGCTGACCACGATGCTAGCGGATAAGGAAGAGCTTGATGACGCCGCCTCGGCCAAGGCCCTCGAGATCGGGCGACGCTGGGCGCGCGCCGCGGGCGCGGATGCCTCCGATGGTGCGCTCGATACGCTCTTTGCCACCCTGCGCGATATGGGCTTTGATCCTGCCACCAAACCCGATTCAACCGACATCGAGCTCCATGCTTGCCCGTTTGTCTCTTCAGGGCTTGAGCCTTCGCCGTTCCTGTGCGCGGTACACGCTGGCTTCCTGCAAGAAACCAGCGATGATGACACCTCGATCACCTTGGTGCCGCGCCAGCACCCCAACGTGTGCCGGCTAAAAATTAAACCTGCGTAAGCTCCACGCGGACGGGGCCGGCCACGGTGAGGTCGATGACGCGGAGGTTTTGCTCGCGGGCGTCGGCAAGAATGCTTTCCTCAATTTCCTCGGTGTGCAACACCATGACGGTGGGGCCGGCGCCGGAGAGGTAGGCCGCATAGCCGCGGTTGCGCAGGCGGTTGACCCACTCCGCGGTCACGGGAAGCACATCCGCGCGGTACGGCTGGTGCAAGCGATCGCGGGTTCCCTCCCACAGGAGATCCGGGTAGTTCTGCAATGCCGCCACCTGGACCGCGGTGCGCGAGACGTTGAACGCCGCATCCGAATGCGTCACGTGCGAGGGCAGGACGCGGCGCACCGCCTGGGTGGAGGCGTGGAAATCAGGCACGAGCGCGGTGGCGCGGATATCTTCGTGCACCTTGATGGACGCGGCGCGGTAGTCCGGCAAAGAATGGCCGTCGACAGGGACATTGGTCCACGACACCACGGCGTCACCCAACACGGAGGCGGCCGCATTATCGGGGTGGCCCTCAAAGGCGGAAGAAAGCTGCACCACTTGCTCTTGGGTCAGCGGGCTTCCCGCCAGCGCATTGCCGGCGGCCACGCCCGCCACCGCGGCGGAGGCGGAAGAGCCCAGGCCGCGCGACTGCGGGATATTATTATGCGAGACCACGCGCAGGCCGGGCACCGTGGCGTCGGCCGCCGAGAGTGCGGAGCGAATCGCCTTGACCACCAAGTGGGAGCCATCGCGCGGAAGGTCTTCTGTGCCCTCGCCGAAAATTTCCACCGTAAGGCCCGAGGCGGTGACCTCTACCTCGACGGTGTCATACAGGCTCAACGCCATGCCCAAGGTGTCATATCCTGGGCCCAGGTTCGCCGTGGAGGCGGGAACGGTCACGATGGCTTTAGTGCCGACTTCAACTTCGATACTCATAGCTGTCCAGTCTATTTGGCCGGGCTAGCTGCCGAGGCGGATTACGGAATGAACGGCCTTGACCTCTTCGAGCTCGCCCAAAGCAGCCACAATCGTGTCCAAGGTCGCCTCCTTCGCGGCATGGGTGACCACGATGAGGCGGGCGGTGTCCTCGCCGTCTTCCTGGCGCACGGTGCGCAGGGAAACGCCATTATCGGCAAAGACGGCGGAGATGGCGGCCAGCACACCGGTGCGGTCTTGGACTTCCATATCGATGTGGTAGCGGGTTTCTACCTCACCGAAGTCTGCGATAGGCAGGTTGGCATAGGTATTCTCGCCCGGTGCGCGGCCGCCGTGGACGATATTGCGGGCTGCCCCGACGACGTCGCCAAGCACGGCAGAAGCCGTAGGATTGCCGCCCGCGCCGTTGCCGTAGAACATCAGGGAACCTGCGGCCTCAGCCTCGACGAAGATGGCATTATAAGACTCGCTCACGGAAGCCAACGGGTGCTCCTTAGGCACCAACGTGGGGTGCACGCGGGCATTGACCGCCTCGGAGCCGTCCTCACGCTGAAGGCGCTCGCAAATGGCCAGCAGCTTGATGGAATAGCCGGCATCATTGGCCGCGGCGATATCCGCGGCAGTGACCTTGGTAATGCCCTCGCAGTGGACGTCCTCAAACTTCACGCGGGTGTGGAAACCCAAAGACGCCATGATGGCGGCCTTAGAGGCGGCGTCATGGCCCTCTACATCCGCAGTGGGATCGGCCTCGGCATAGCCCAGGCGGGTAGCCTCCGCCAGCGCTTCATCATAGGAAGCGCCCGTGGACTCCATCGCGTCCAAGATGAAGTTGGTGGTGCCATTGACGATGCCAGAGATGCGCTCTACCTGATCGCCGGCCAAGGAACGACGCAGCATGCCCACTACCGGAATCGCGGCGGCTACGGCAGCCTCGAAGTAGAGATCTACACCGGCGCGGTCGGCGGCCTCCGCCAGCTCGTCTGCGTGCGCGGCCACCAGGGCCTTATTGGCGGTCACCACCGACTTTCCGGAATTGAGTGCGGCGAGCACCAGCTCGCGTGGGAAGTCGATACCGCCGATAACCTCAACCACGAGGTCGATATCATCGCGGGCGACGAGCGCCTTGGCGTCATCGGTCAAAAGCTCCTTGGGCACACCCGGGCGCAGCTTATTTTTATTGTGGATGGCGATGCCGCGAATCTCGGCTGGGCCACCGATGCGGTGAGCAAAGGCATGAGCATTCTCTCCTAGCAGGCGAAAGACCTCAGCACCAACGGTGCCGAAGCCCAGCAGCGCGATACCAACGGTCTCGCCCTCGCCCTTGCCGGAATGCTCGTGTGCCTGAAGCTCGCTAGTCGATGCAGCCATAGTCCGTCTCCATTGTGCGGTTGGGGTAAAGGTTTAGTGCCCGCTAATTGCGGATACAGGACACTATACAGAACAAGCTGTCTACTTTCGCCCTAAATAGAGCCATTAATAGAAAAGTCCCCGTCACAGGGCGTGAATTAAATTCCGCCATGTAACGGGGACTGAAGGATGGAGGTTAATCCGCCTCTAAGGAAAGAAGATCCTCGATGGTCTCGCGGCGCAGCATGGGCTTGGTCTGGCCCACGCGCGTGGCGACGACCGCCGGGCGCACCGCACCGTTATAGCGCGAGGACATCATGTACTGGTAGCCGCCAGTCGCTGCAAAGGCGATCAAGTCTCCCGGCTGGATATCATTGGGCAGCTCGCCGTCCTCAAGGAGAATATCGCCGGACTCGCAATGGAAGCCCACCACGCGGGAAGGCACCTCTTCCCCATCACTAAAGCGGTTGACCACGCGCACGTCATAGGCCGAACCGTAAAGCGCAGGCCGGATATTATCTGACATTCCACCATCGACGGAGATATAGCGACGCAGCGGCAGATCCGACTTGCCAGTTTCTACATCCTTGACGGTACCCACGCGGTAGACGGTCACCGCCGAGCCGGCGACCAAGGAGCGACCCGGTTCCACCAAGAGGAAGGGTGCCTCAATGCCCAACTCCTCTGCGGTGTGCTTGACTGCGCCGAGCATATCGCCGGCCACGCGCTCGATATCCAGCGCCTCCTCATAGGGCATGTAGGGAATACCAAAGCCGCCGCCTAGATCGAGCTCTTCCAGCGTCACACCCAGCTCGGTATAAATCTGGCGGTACAGCCCCATGACGCGCTCCGCGGCAAGTTTGAATCCCTCCGCATTAAAAACCTGGGATCCCACGTGGCAGTGCAGGCCGCTCAGGTGCAGGTTGTCCGCCTCCAAGCAACGCTTGGCAGCAGCAAAGGCCGCGCCCGTGGCGAGCGAAATACCGAACTTTTGATCCTCATGCGCCGTGGCGATGAATTCGTGCGTATGCGCATCAACGCCCGGCTTGACGCGGATCATCACCGGCTGGACCTTGCCGGCCTCGCCCGCAATGCGATTGAGCTCTTCCAGCTCGAGCTCGTTATCAATGACCACATGGCCCACACCGGCGTCTACGCACAAACGCAGGTATTCCTCGTCCTTATTATTGCCGTGCGTGGTGATGCGCTCGGCCGGGAACTCTGCGGCCAAGGCAATCTTGAGCTCATTGAGCGAGGCCGCGTCCAAGCACAGGCCTTCCTCATTGACCCAGTTCACGATCTTCTTTGAGATGAATGCCTTGGAGGCATAGTGCACGTGCTCGGGTCCACCGAAAGCGCGGGCCATGTCCTGGCAGCGGGACCGGAAGTCATCTTCATCGAAGACATAGAGCGGGGTCTGGAATTCCTCCGCCAAATCCGGCAGCGGAACACCAGCAATGGTTACTACGCCGTCTTCCTCGCGCTTTGCATTGCGCGGCCAGACGTGGGCCGGCAGCTCATTGAAATCCGCCACTTACATCTTCTCCGGGGTGCTCACGCCCACCATGGTCAAGGCATTGGCCAAGACCACGCGGGAGGCTTGTGCCAGCGCGAGGCGGGCACCATGGATAGGAGCTTCATCCTCGCCAGCCTTGGGCAGGACCTGGCAGGAGTCATAGAAGCGGTGGAATACCGCGGCGAGGTCCTCGGCATAGCGGGCGATGCGGTGCGGCTCGCGCAGCTGCGCGGCTTCTTCCACCACGGCTGGGAACTCACCCAGGGTGCGGATGAGGTCGCCCTCGCGATCATGGGTGAGCAAGGAAAGATCCGCGCCTTCCGCATCGACGCCCAGCTCGGCTGCCTTGCGGCCGATAGAGCACAGGCGGGCGTGGCCGTACTGCACGTAGTAGACGGGATTATCGGAAGACTGCGTCTCCCACAGGCCCAAGTCAATATCGATGGTTTGATCCACGGAAGAGCGCACCAGGGAATAGCGCGAAGCATCCACGCCAATGGCGGCGACGAGATCCTCCATGGTGATGACCGTGCCTGCGCGCTTAGACATGCGCACCGGCTTGCCATCACGCATGAGGTTAACCAGCTGGCCGATAAGAACCTCGACGGCATCGGCGTCGTAGCCTAGGGCAGCCGCTGCCGCCTTCAAACGCGGCACATAGCCGTGGTGGTCTGCGCCCAGCATGTAGATATTCAAATCGTGGCCGCGATCAAACTTATCGGCCACGTAGGCAATGTCACCTGCAATATAGGCTGCATTGCCATCGGACTTGACCACCACGCGGTCCTTGGAGTCGCCATAGTCGGTGGACTTGAGCCACCACGCATTCTCGGCCTCGTACATATGGCCTTCGGCCTTGAGCTTTTCCAACGCTGCATCCACAGCACCGGAGTCAAAGAGGGAGTTCTCGTGGAAGTAGACATCAAAGTCCACGCCAAACTCGTGCAGGGACTGCTTAATCTGCGCAAACATCATCTCCACGCCGTCTGCGCGGAAAGCTTCCTGGACCTCTTCGTCGCTGCCCTCTAGCGCGGATGGGTTCTTCTCCACAACAGCCTGGGCGATGTCCTGGATATAGGCTCCACCGTAGCCATCCTCCGGAGTCGGCTCGCCCTTCGCGGCAGCCACCAGGGAACGGGAGAAACGGTCAATCTGGCCGCCATGGTCATTGAAGTAATACTCGCGGGTAACCTCCGCGCCAGAGGCCTCCAGCACGCGGCCCAGGGAATCGCCTACGGCCGCCCAACGGGTGCCGCCAAGGTGGATCGGGCCGGTCGGGTTCGCGGAGACAAACTCTAGGTTGACCTTCTTGCCCGCAAAGGCATCATTATTGCCATACTCCTTGCCTGCGCGGAGAATCTGCGCGACGATTTCTCCCTGGGCGTCGGCAGCAAGGCGAATATTAATGAACCCAGGTCCCGCAATGTCAGCCTCGGCAACGGCGTCATTTTCTGCCAAGGCCTCTGCCAACCAGCCGCCTAGCTCACGCGGATTAGCACCGGCCTTCTTGGCCACCTGCAGCGCCACGTTGGTGGCATAATCGCCGTGCTCAGGGTTGCGCGGACGCTCAACGGTTACCGTTTCTGGCAAGACAGAGGAATCAAGCTCATGGCTTTGCATGACCTTAACGGCAGTTTCTTTAATCAATGTGGCCAAATCAGCTGGTGTCATGTCGCACGATTCTAGTGGACTGAAAAGTCAAGTGTGAAAAGGGCCGCGCCAGAATACTCCCCTTTGCAGCGCAAACGGTGGATAGCAGTTTTCTACAACACTAATATTGCGAAATAATTGCTGGTCAAGCGGGGGACGCATTACGCACGTACTACTTAAAGGGAGTAAGGTCGTGCCTACCCCATGTAAAAAATCAACGAGGAGCACCGTATGCGCATTGCGCTATTTTCCACTTGCATTGGTGACGCCCTTTTCCCGGACGTACAAAAGGCAACGGCACTGGTTCTCTCCCGCTTGGGCCACGAAGTGGTCTTCCCGGAGGAACAGACCTGCTGTGGCCAGATGCACATCAATACCGGCTATCAGAAGGAAACCCTGGGCATGATTCGCTCCTATGCGGATGCCTTTGCCGACCCCTCCATTGATTATGTCGTCGCGGCCTCCGGCTCCTGCGTCGGCGCCGTCCGCGAGCAGCACGAGCGCATCGCTGACCGATTTGGCAACTCCGCCGACGTCGACGGCGCGCGCAAGACCACTCAGAAGACCTTGGATCTCCCGGAATTCCTAGTGGATGTTGCCGGCGTGACCAACGTCGGCGCATTCTTCCCGCACCGCGTGACGTACCACCCCTCCTGCCACGGCCTACGCTTTTTGAAGCTGGGAGACCGCCCACTCCAGCTTCTCCAAGAAGTAGAAGGAATCGACCTAGTCACACTCCCCAATAAGGAAGAATGCTGCGGCTTCGGCGGCACCTTCGCCATCAAGAACGCAGAGGTATCCCGCGCGATGGTCACCGACAAGACTCGCCACATCAAGGAGACTGAGGCTGAGTTCGTCACCGGCGGTGACTCTTCTTGCCTCATGAACATCGGTGGTGCCCTGAGCCGCCAGCGTTCCGGCGTCCGCGCCGTGCACATGGCTGAGATTTTGGCTTCCACCAAGGAGCACCCATGGACTCCGACCTCCGCCGCTTACTCCAAGGAGACGATGCTCTAATGACCTCTTTCCTCGATACCACCCCACCACGCGCGCCGGAAGGCTACGGCAACCTGCGTGGCAGCAAGGCCTTTGTTCCCCTGGCACACGTTGGCCTGAATAACGCCACCCAGCGCCACAACCTGCAGCACGCCACCACCTCCATTCGTGAGAAGCGCTCCAACGCTGTGGAGGAGCTGGACGATTGGCAGGAGCTGCGCGCTGCGGGTTCCGCCATCAAGGAAGATGTTGCCGCTCGCATGCCAGAACTGCTCGAGCAGTTCGAAGAGGCAGTCAAGGCTCGCGGCGGCATCGTCCACTGGGCACGCGATGCCAAGGAAGCTAACCAGATCATTGAGGGTCTGATTCGCGCTACCGGCGAGACCGATGTGGTCAAGGTTAAGTCCATGGCCACCCAGGAAATCGGCTTGAATGAACACCTGGAGGCCGCGGGCATCAATGCTCGCGAGACCGACCTGGCCGAGCTCATCGTGCAGCTAGGTGAGGATAAGCCGTCCCACATTCTGGTTCCGGCTATCCACCGCAACCGTGCGGAGATTCGCGATATCTTCGTCAACAAGATGCCGAATACCGATGACACCCTGCAGGCTGAGCCGGCAGAGTTGGCCGAGGCTTCCCGCCAGTTCCTGCGCGAGCAGTTCATGCAGGCCAAGGTTGCCATTTCCGGCGCCAACTTCGGTGTAGCAGAAACCGGCACCATCAACATCGTGGAGTCCGAGGGCAATGGCCGCATGTGCCTTACCCTGCCGGAGACCCTCATTACCGTGATGGGCATCGAAAAGCTGGTTCCTACCTTCCAGGACCTGGAGGTCTTCCTCCAGCTGCTGCCGCGTTCTTCCACGGCAGAGCGCATGAATCCATACACCTCCATGTGGTCCGGCGTTACTGAGGGCGATGGCCCGCAGAACTTCCACTTGGTGCTGCTGGATAACGGCCGTACCGCGGCCCTGTCCTCCCCGATTGGTCACCAGGCTCTCAAGTGCATCCGTTGCTCGGCTTGCCTGAATGTTTGCCCAGTCTACGAGCGCGCCGGCGGCCACGCCTACGGCTCTGTCTACCCTGGCCCGATCGGTATTTCCCTGACGCCGCAGCTGACCGGCATGAAGGACCACAACGATCCTTCCGCCAGCCTGCCTTATGCGTGCTCGCTGTGTGGCCGCTGCGACGAGGTGTGCCCGGTGAAGATTCCGCTTTCCGACGTCATTTTGGAAAACCGCCACCAGAAGGTTACCCACGCCACCCCACCAATCGAGCCGAAGCTCTTCAAGACCATTCAGCTTCTGTGGAGCAACCCGAAGCTGTGGAACAAGGCAACCCACATGGTCGCCTTGGGCCGCATCTTGGGTGGTACCAACAAGACCATCGAATCCCTGCCACTGTTTATGTCCGGTTGGTCTGAGGGCCGCGACACCGCGGTTCCGCCAAAGAAGTCCTTCCGCCAGTGGTTCGAGTCCGAAGAAGGCAAGGAGCTTCTTGCCGAGGCCCGTGAGGAGTCCAAAAAGTGAACGCAAAGCAGGAAATCCTAAGCCGCATCCGCTCCGCCCAGAAGCAGGCTGGTTTGCCCGACCACGTTGATGCCCCGCGCGACTACCACCGCGAGGGCCCCCTGAACGCGGACGAGCTGCGCGATATGCTCATTGACCGACTCGAGGATTACAAGGCCGAGGTGCACGTCACCGAGGAAAGCGAGCTCAAGCAGACCATCGCCACGATCCTCAAGGACCGCGAGTGCAACGACATTCGTTACGCCGAAGGCATGGACGCCACCCTCTTCGAGGGCTTCGACGCCAAGCCGGACGATAAGGCTGTCGATCCGCGCACGCTGAACGAGACCGACGCTGTGGTTACTTATTCCCACGTCACCTCCGCGCAGACCGGCACCATCGTGCTCGAGTCTGACGAGCGTTGCGGCCGTCGCGCACTGACCCTGGTTCCGGACCGCCACCTGTGCATCGTCCACCAGAATGAGATCGTCTACGGCATTCCCGAAGTCATCTCCCGCATGAACCCGGAGAAGCCAGCGACCTGGATCTCCGGCCCGTCCGCTACCTCCGATATCGAGCTCACTCGTGTCGAGGGCGTACACGGCCCGCGTGACCTCATCGTTGTCATCGTCAAGTAGTACTGCGTAGCCCCTCTCCTGCCCCGGCCGGTGAGGGCACCCACCTACTGTGAATATGATGCCAAAAGCATCAAAAAAGCATAGGCTAGGTCTACCAATCATTTTTATTCTGGAGACCTAACCTATGCTTTCTTTTTCTTCTAAGCTTGCGGCCACGCTCGGAGCTGCTGCGGTCGCCATTGGTGTCACCGCGCCGATTGCCACGGCTGCACCGGCCCCCGCACCGCAGGACACCAAGCCCGCCATTTCCTGGGAAGAATGCCCCGAGCAAGTGGACGTCGCCAATGCCGAATGCGGCCGCATCGACGTGCCTACGTATTACGACAACCCACAGGCCGGAACCATTAGCGTCGGCTTCGTGCGCGTTCCCGCCGCAAACCCAGGCGCCCGCCGTGGCGCATTGTTTACCAACCCTGGTGGCCCAAGTGGCGATGCCTATGGATGGGCCGGCAATAGCGCTATTCCGTGGCCACAGGCCGTGCGCGATGAGTGGGACACCATCGGTGTACAACCGCGTGGCCTGCCTGGCTCCACGCCAGTAAAGTGCGATGCCACGGCCACCAGTAATCCGCTCCAAGGAAGCCTCCAGGTAGGTAAGCTCACCCGCGATGCCTGCGAAAAGCACACCCCGGGCTATACCAACTCGCTGACCACCGCGAATACCCTGCAGGACTGGGAAATGGTGCGCCGTGCTTTGGGCGAGGAAAAGATTGATATCGCCGGCACCTCCTATGGCACCTACCTCGGCTCCGCCTACGCCACCAAGTATCCGGAGCACACCGGCAAGGTCCTGCTAGATTCGGGCATGAGCCCCAAGCTGGCGTGGAATGGCATCTTTGCTTCGCAACAGCGTGGCTATGAAAAGGGACTGCATGATCTCTTCGGGTTCATTGCTAAAAATGACGCCAAGTACCACCTCGGCACCACCCCATTACAGGTCTATGAAAAGTGGTCGCAAAAGGTAGCCCGCGAGGCCGGCGTTCGCCCCACGGTCTTGCCCCCAAATGCCAAGATTGGTGACCTCCCACCAGGGCTCGAGTTTGCCGGCCAGCCTGGTGCTGACATCATGACCGCCACCGGCCCGCTGCGGGTGCAGGCGGAGTTTCTCAGCCAGAAGATTCAGCACCCCAATGCTGTGCAGGTTTCCTCCCCACTCTTGGGGATGACGCGCGTCGTTGTTCCGGTTCCTGCGCAGTGGGATGCCTTTGCCAAGCACTTGAATGGCAGCGAGCCTATGGATGCCGAGCAGCCCGATCCGGAAGCAGTGCGCAAGGAGCAAGAATCCCTGGCCCAGGCGATGAATATGCAAAACCTCATCGTCTGCAATGAAAACACGGTCCCTGGCAATCCACTGCTGTACCCAAGCTACCTGTGGGCCAACTTCGTCAGCGTTGATCCCTTCACGCTCATCAATTCCCTCTACGGCTCCGGCGCGGGATGCGGTGGACGTGCACCGGTGACGGGCCAGGCACCTCTCGACGGCTCCAAGTTGGCCACCAAGCCCCTCCAGATTCAGGCTACGGGCGACCCACAAACGCCGTATCAGTACCACACCAGCCTCTCGAAGCCGATGCAGTCTCGAGTTGTCACCGTCCATGGCCCTGGCCATGCCCACTTTGCCTCTAAGAACAAGGTCGTTGATGACATTGGCGTGCACTACCTGCGCACCGGTGAAGTCACTACTTCCGACGCCCCCGGGTTGATTTAGTCCCCCACTAACCCATGCGCTAGAATCACATCGTTGGGAATTCTCCCAGAGATGTCTCCGTAGCTCAGCGGATTAGAGCATCGGTTTCCGGTACCGAAGGTCGCAGGTTCGATCCCTGTCGGGGACACATTCACCGCTGACCACCAAGATTTTCTGGTGGTCAGCGGTTCATTTTCCCTCCGGCCAGCTAGTCTTTCCTGGCTGAACACGAGCCTTCTATTGCCACTCCGGGTTGTCGGTATCCACCCCTTGTGCCTTAGCTGCATGCTCAATCGCGTCTGCCAGCCACTGCGCCAACCCCTCCTGCTGCGTCTCATAGTGGGCACGGAAGCGTTCATCAGCCACATAGCCGCGCGAGATTAAAAAGTGCTTTGCCGGTGTGACGGGAAAGAAGGCGCTGAGGGCCGCGCGGTGCTTGTCGACGAGCCCCTGCGCCTCCTCCGACCCAGCAGCCACACCGTCTGCTACGGCCTGGGCCAGTTCTTTTTCCACCTCAGCGACGCCGGCTTGCGCATCACTCCAGTTCTTCTCCGACCAGCCGGCAGTGCGCTGCTGATACATAGCCCAATCCTCGCTCGATCCGTAGGCCTCCTCGGCTTCTTGTTGGTGCGCGGCGAAGTTGGCATCGCCGACAATTTGTCCGATTTCTTCGGTGGTGAGCTTTCGGTTATTCATTGCATCCTCCATCAAGGTGTCAATTGCTGCCAGCATGTCGCTAAGACTGTCTCGCTGCGCGAGCAGGCTTTCTCTTTGCCTCCGCAAATGTTCCAGATCGGAAGCATCGCCATCTAGCAGCTGTTTAATATCGGTCAATTTCATACCGGTAGCGCGGTAGATCAGAATCTTCTGCACGCGGGCGCAGTCTTCCTCGGTGTACAGCCGGTAATTGGACCAGCTGCGCCACGTGGGAGACAGCAAGCCTTGTGCCTCCCAGTGGTGCAAGGTGCGCACCGTAATGCGGAAGAGCGCTGCTACCTCGCCAACGGTATAAAGAACTTCATCGATGTCGTCCATGGCTTCATTGTCGCGCCTAACGCCACGTCAGGGTCAACCCCAGAGAAAATCTGCAGAAACTGTTGCCAGAGTGTTGGGTTTATGCAACACTTGAATGCATGACAGCAAACGACGCCCCTGTTTCAACAACGATCCGCGCCGAACGGTTCCGCAGGCCCGGCCCCACCCGTGGATTAATCGCGGCAATGTATGGCTGCGTGGCCGTATCCGCGATTTTCCTCATCCTCGCATTGGCGATTTCTTCTTACTGGGCACTGTTAGGAATGTCTATCGCAATGGTGCTTTCTTGCATTCCGTGGACCATTCTGCGGGTATCAATTGATTCCAAAGACCGCAAGCCGCTGTCCTCTCTTGATGAGTATGAGGCCCAGGTTCTCGACCAGTGGCGCCGGAAGGCTTTGCAGCTGTCTAACGCGTTTCTTTTTGCCGGCGGTCTTGTCACCCTTCTCGTAGGCAATTGGTTCCTAGGCGGAGGAATTACCGGCACTATTGGCACCAAATATTTGCTTGGAGCTGGCTACTACCTGCTCTTTAGTTACTTCATCTCTGCCACGTTGCCCGCTGTCGGATACGCGCTAACCTTCAACCAGAACTCGGAGGACTAACTCATGCCCACCTTGACCATTGACCACCTCAATAAGTCCTTCGGGGAGACTCAAGCCCTGCGGGATATGACCTTTAGCGTTGGTGACGGCGAAATCTTCGGTTTCGTCGGTTCCAACGGCGCCGGAAAGTCCACCACCATGCGCATTGCGCTTGGTGTGCTGGCCAAAGACTCTGGCGAGGTCTACTTCGATGACGCCCCAATCAATGACGATAACCGCCGCCGCATTGGTTATATGCCAGAAGAGCGCGGGCTCTACGGCAAGGAGCCGCTGCTTAGCCAGCTGGTTTTCCTCGGCACGCTGCACGGCATGGATAAGCCCGCCGCCAAGCGCGCCGGCATTGAACTACTAGAACAGCTGGGGCTGGGCGAGCGCATGGACGATAAGCTCGATGACCTCTCCTTGGGCAACCAGCAGCGAGTACAGCTCGCGGCCTCCCTTATCCATGACCCAGACATGCTGATTCTGGACGAGCCCTTCTCCGGGCTGGACCCGGTGGCGGTCAACGTCATGTCAGACATGCTGCGCGAGCGCGCCAATCGCGGTGTGCCCGTTATTTTCTCCTCGCACCAGTTGGACCTGGTGCAGCGCTTGTGTGACCGCGTGGGCATTGTGACGAAGGGGCATATGGTGGCTGAAGGGGGCGTCGATAAGCTGCGCAGCCAAGGCCCTCCCCGCTTTGAGGTCGCTACCCCAGCGCGCGGCTGGTATCCGGAAGGCACGGAGCTGGTGGCAGAAACTGCCGATGCCGTCGTGCTCGAGGCCGATGAAACCATCGATGACCAGGCAATCCTGCAGGCAGCCCTAGCCGCGGGCCCAGTGCATTCCTTCGGCCGCAAGATTCCGGATCTCACCGAGCTATTCCAGGACGTCGTGACCAGCAACCAGAATGAGGAGGCCTAGGCCATGCAGTATTCCGCAATGAAGACCATCGGAGTTGTAGCCAAGCGTGAGATGGCAGTCGCACTGAAGTCGAAGATGGTGGTAGGCACCATGCTGCTGCTCATCCTCGGTGCCATTATCGCCCCTATTGCCATCAATATTTTCGGCGGAGATGATGAACCGGATTCCGTAGCCGTCGTGGGGATGGAAGCCTCTGCCTTTGATGATTCCGGCATCGATGCCACCGCGGCGAAAGACCGCGCAGAAGCCCAGCAAATGGTAGAGAATGAAGAGGCCGATGCCGCCCTAGTGCCGGCCGAGGATGACGGCTGGGATCTCCTCAGCAAGGGCGACACGCCTGCCGCGGTAACTACCACGGTCAACCAAATCGTTTCTTCTCAAGCACAAGCAACGGCGCTGGATACGCTCAATATTGACCCGCAGGAGCTGGAAGACGCAACGCCATCCACCACGGTCAATCAGGTGAACTTAGAAGAAGAGGACGGCACGGAACAAAAGATGGCCGGCGTAGCCACGGTCCTCATTGGCGCAATGGTGGTCGTCTTTTCCGTCATGACCTTCGCCGGCCTCATTGGCGGCCGCGTCACGGAGGAAAAGTCGTCCCGAGTGGTGGAAATTATCTTGTCTTCTGTGCGTCCGGTGGACTTTTTGGCCGGCAAGATTCTGGGCAATACCATCGTTGGATTCCTAGCCACGCTGCTCATTTTGGGCGGCGGTGCAATCTCGCTTGCTGCGACCGGCCTGGCTAGTGACATCGAGCTGGACTATGGCTTGGTAGCCGTGCTCCTTGTTGGCGAGATTCTAGGCCTGCTCTTCTTTGGCAGCCTCTACGCTGCAGCCGGCTCGATGGTGCAGCGCACCGAGGATCTCCAGTCCACGCAGGCCCCTATCCTGTTCCTCGTATTTGCCACCATGTATGTACCGATGTTCGGCTGGATGCACCTGGATGCCACGTGGATGCAGGTCATGACTTGGTTGCCGCCGGTGTCCATGCTGGTCGCTCCGCTGCAGGTGGCCGGAGGCAACCTCAGCTGGCTAGGCCTTGCCGCAAGCTACCTACTGATGGCCTTGACCACTGCACTTATTATCGTCATGGTTGGCCGCATTTACCGCCGCGCCATTTTGAACAATGGCCGCAAGATGACCTGGCGCCAAGCACTGAGCAAGTAAAAATAATCCGGCTCCCCGCCGATTGTGTGGGAGCCGGATTCTTTTATGTGCCGAAGCTACTGAGTAATGAACTCGTTGGTGATCGGCTGGGTGATGTCCAAGGTGCCGTGCTCGATGTAGTACATACCGAAGAACATGGCTGCCAGCATCACTACGGATAGCAGCATGGAAGGGATCCACTGAAGGAATACGGGAACCCAGCCATTGCCCTTATCGCGGGCTGCTGCTTCGCGCTGTTCCTGAGCCTCACGCTCGTTCATAATGATAAAACCTTTCGATCCACCGAGGATTAACTACGGATATCTTAACAGTTAGATGCTCATAAGGCCGCATTCCTCGCACTTTTGATTGACGCCGAAAATCAGCAATTAAATTCCTGGGTCTTCATTATTGAGCAGTGCTTCTACGAAAGACTCGCGGTCCGCCAGCATGCGCTCAATATCCTCTTCCGCGCCTACAATCCACAGTTCAGTGTCTTGGTCATAGGTCAGCGCAGAATCCGGGTAGGCCTCTAGCGCTTCCTCCATGGCGGCAACTTGGTCCTCGCTGGCAGCATCATCCAGGTGCACCTCAGGGTCACCGATGCGCGGGCTAAGCTCCTCCAACGCGGTGATGCCGTAGGTCTTGTATTGCTTCTTCGGGTGCTCAAAGAGCTCTTGTCCCATCATGGAGCTTAATCCTTTCCGTGTAGTAGCCAATCTGGCACGTACCCCTCATAGCCCGGGATGTTATTGACCTGAAGAACTCCGGCGAAAAAACGCCGCAGCGCCGGTACGTCCTCGGGTTGCATATGGTCAAAGACCATGCGGCGCACGGACTCCACGTGTTCAGGAGCGGCACGTCGCAGGTGTTCTAGGCCCACGTGGGTCACGCACACGTAGATGCCGCGAGCATCGTCCTCGTCCGGTTCTTTGGTGAGCAGGCCGCGCTTTTCCATCCTCGTTACTTGGTGGGAGGCGCGGGAGCGGTCCCACTGCAGCTGCGTACATAGCTCGCGTAGGCGCAGGCGCTGTTCGGGTGCCTCTGAAAGAGCGACCAGGACGGCAAACTCGGAGGCAGAGACTTCCCCGCCGGCTTTCAGCGTTTCATCCATTCCCCTATCTATTTTGCGCACAGCGGCAAGCAACAGGCGCCATAGCTCCTGTTCTTCGTCGTTTAACCAGCGAGTTTGATAAGGCATGGGGCCTAGATTACCCCTTTGAGGGAAGCTATGTCGCGCTCGTCGCGTCCCGGCACCCGGGAGTAGCGCTCTGGCATGCAGGTAAAGACCAATACCTGATTGTCCCGGCCGACATGGGAAAAGAGCGTGGCCATTAGTTGCAGACGGTGCGCGTCAGTAGAACCCAGCGCATCGTCGACGATGACCGGTACCGACTCCGCCCCCACTAATTGCGCAATGGCAAAGCGGGTGAGGATGGCCAATTGCTCGCGGGCACCACCAGAAAGGCTAGCCAGACTTACCGTCTCATTGCCCTGAGTGCGAGCGATCACACGGAGATCTTCATCCAGTTCAAAGGTGATTTCGCCACCATAAACGGTGCGCGCCAACTGTGAGAGCACAGCCACGAAGGGCGCGGCGTAGCGCTGGCGGGCGGCATCGCGGTGCTTGAGCAAAAGTTCGCGCAGGTACCGTGCGGCTTGCGCACGCTTGTCCACGCTCTCGTACACCGCCCGGGCCATCTCCACCGCCGCGGTGGCCTGTTGGGCGCGCTCGGCGGCACCGGAGTGGAAATTCACCTCGCTGGAAAGCCGGCCGAGGTCTACCTCGCAGCGTTGAATGCGTTCGGTGAGGTAATCCAGGTGGGACTGCGCGCCTTCTACCAGGGACTGCGCGGTAGCAAGGTCAACGGCTTCCATTTCTTCGAGCTGCCCGCGCAGGTCCACCACTACGGATTCCAGGCGAACGACCTCGGCATGCAGATCATCGTCAGCGGCGCGTTCGCGCGCGGAGGAAAGCTCTCGAGTCACGCGCTGCGCGTTTTCGCGGGCCGCGGCAAGTTCGGCATCGAGGCGCACAGCCTCATGGGCCAGGCGGCTTTCGCGATACGGCACAAGCTCGCGGTCGAGCGCATCGACCTTTTCGCTAGCATCTTCCTCCGCAGCTTCGGCGGCGGCGACATCTACCTCTTCCACGTCCGCAAGGTCCGCGATCTTCTCAGCCAGCGCAGCATGCTGGGCGCGCAGCTCGCCCAAATCATCCGGTCCCAGTTCCGCGGCAAGGGCGCGGGTGGCGGCGTCGAGGGCATCGTTCTGCGAACGGTGCACCTCATGGGCCTTCTCAGCCGCAGCCACTGAACCTACGCCCAGGGTATCGAGCAGATCGTGCAGCCGGGTGCGGGCCTGTTCCACATCGCGCTGGGTGTCCTCCGCGGAATAGGAACCGGCCGAGAAGCGGGCGGTGATATCGCTGATGGTGATTACGCGGGAATCGACAAGCTCGACGGCGGTGTCCTCCCCTACCTCGATGTCCTCGCCATCGACGCGAATGGTAGAACCCGCCGGCCCAGAAAAATGCACCTTGGCGGCCGCAGCCTCGTGCAGGCGCTCGGCCACCGACAGCGCTGAGTCTGCCTTATGCAAACCGGTGATATCGGCCGCGGTCACCTCGCGGCCGCGCTGCGCAACGACGGAGCGGGCTTGATCCGCCTCGGCGGCAAGGGCGTCAAGCGATTCTAGCCGGGCACTGAGCTGCTCAAACTTCTGCTTATCTTGCTGGCGGCGCGCTTGCTTAAGTGTGCTGCGGGCCGCCGCATAGTCCTCTTTGGCCTCCGCCAGGCGCTTTTCTAATCTTTCCTTCTCCTCGGCCTCCTCTTTAGCCTTGTCCTGCGCGGCGGTGAGCTTGTACTGGGCAGCCTCGGTAGCCCTGGCAGATTCCTCGGCGGCGGTAACGAGCTCGCCGCGCTCGGTGACTGCGGATTGCGCACGAGCGAGATCGTCCGAGGCGCGCTCAAGCGTGGCTTTATGGGAGTCCAGCTTGGCCTGCGCGGTTGCGGCTTCCTTGGCCCGAGACTGCTTGTCAGTGAGATCGGCCTGCGCAGCGGGAAGTTCGGACTGGGCGGCGGCTTGGTCGCGCTCGAGTTGCTCGTAACGCTCGACCACGGAATCGAGCTCGCGCAGTACGCGGGTGGCTTCTGTGTATTCCTCTTCGGCGCGAGCTAGGGCTGCGGCGGATTCCTTGTACTCGCCTGCCGGATTACCCTTCGCTGCAGTGAAGTAGCGCTGATATTCCTTATCCACTCGGGCCAACAACGCGGAGTCATCGCCAGAGACTTCTTCCTCAGCCAGGCCGGATTCGCGCTCTAGCGCCCGGGTTAGGCTGGGGATGCCGACGGCAGAAATGGCCTCGCCGGTGTCGTCTTGGCGCATAAAGAGGGCGTCGACAAGCGAGCGATCCAAATGCTCAGAGAGGATGCGCTCCAGCTCATCATCGGCTTGGCTGCCGGTAAACTGCGCCGGCCGGGGTGCGGTGATAGTCAGCTCGCAGGATTTCTTGGATAGCCAACGCTTGGCAATGCGGAAGCGGTATTCCCCTACGCTTAGCTCGGCCGTAACTTCCGGGGCAACGTCCTTGCCCGCCGGCTGCAGGGAGCGAATGCGCTTGGAGCGGCCGCTGTGCTTTTCGGTGAGCACCACGTCGAGTGCCTCCACGATGGTGGACTTGCCGGCCTCGTTCTCGCCATGGATGACCACGACGCCGGTCTCGGGAAGCTCATCAAGGACCAAGTGCTCAATGCCGCGGACGTTGGTAAGTTCTAGGCGGTGGATGCGCATCAGGACTGTCCCTCCAGGCGGAATAGCAGGTTGGCGGCGTCGCGGGCGACGGGATCCTCGCGGTTATCCAACAGTTCATGCAGCGCCTCAGCCGCGTAGCCGGAGATATCGAGGCTGGCCAATTCCTCCTCGCTGGGTTCCAGGTAAAGGTCCATGGTGCGCTCGCGCGGGCGCAGGGAGGCAAATACGGCTTCGTACTCATCCAAGCCACGCTGCAGGCGGGCATGGGCCGCGACTCCGAGCGTTCCGCGCAGGCTATATTTCACGGCCGTGCGCACCTTATCGGGGTACTCGCCTAGGTGCGCGAGGAAGCGCTCCACGTCCTCGGCGGAATCCACAGCGGCATCAATGGCCTCAAAGGTCCAGCGGCCGATGCGGCGCTTCTCGACGTCCACCTTATCCCCCACGCGCACCACCAGCGCATTGCCGGAATCGGCCTCGCCGCCACCGGTGCTCGTTTCCTTATAATCCGTGGTCTCCGGGCTGCCGGAGAACCACACCCGGCCGGTGGTACCGAGGCTGGCGGTGGAGTGGGTATCGCCCAGCGCTAGGTAGTCGATCACCCCACGGCCCAGGCAGTCCTCGACAAAGGCAAGGTCGATGGTATCGGCGTCATCCTCGCCGGAGCGGGAATCCACTTGGCCGTGGCCGACGGCGATGCGAATGCCCGCGGCCGGTTCCAACGGTTCGAGCGCTTGGCGGACCAAGTCGTGGTTTGCTCGCTTGGACAGGTACGGCGCGCCGACCAACTCCACGCCGGGTGCGACCTCGATGGGCTCTGAGTCTGCGATGACGTGGACATTCTCGGCGCTGGTCTTATAAAAGACCGAATCCGCCACCAGCGGATCGTGGTTTCCCGGCAGGACATAAACCGGCACCGGCAGGCGCTTGAACATCTCCGTGGCGCGGGCAAGGATGTCGCGCGAGAGGGCATTGTGCTCAAAGACGTCGCCGGCCACGACGATGAACTCCGCGCCGGTCTCCTCAGCCAGTTCTCCCAGCCGGACGATGGCGGCCTCGCGGTCATCGTTAAACCGGCCTTGGGCTTCACCCTTCAAGAACCACCGGGTCATGCCCAGCTGAAAATCGGAGGTATGGATAAACGTGGTAGCAGTCATTAGTGCGAGAGGTGGTAGTAGAGGTCTTCAATATCGGATACCGCGCGCAGGAGGTCCAGGTTGGTATGCGAAACCGAACGCATGGCCTTGCGCAAGAGGTCCGGATCGGAGTCATCTATGGCCGGGGCGACCTTGGGCTGCGGCAGCTTCGGCAGTTCTCGCCCGTTCCAGAAAATGTCATTCTTCTCTTCCTCGGACAGGTCGCTCGGGGTGAAGCTTTCGCGGCTGACCGCCTTGGCCTGCTCTAAGACCATGCGCTCCAGCCGAGCAAAGTCCAGCCCGCGCATATTAAAGATGACGGCCGGATCCGCATCGGCGCGGGTGGCGAGCTTATCGCCCACCGCCACGATGTGCTTGCATACGTACTCGCCGTCGGGGCAGTCACAGGTCAGGCGCAAGTCTTCGGCCTCGTGGGCGAAGAGGGTGTCTAAGGCGGCGTCGGAAAGCATGCCCTTGCGCGCATTGGCCACGGAATTGGGGGTGCGGGCGAACTCGGTGGCTAGCTGGGCAATATCGTCGTTATTGCGGTACGGCAGCTGGATGAGCACCGCAAAGGGCTCGTTCTGGGAGCCGGCCACGCGGCCATGGATGGCGCCATTGCGCACCTCGAGGCCTACGACGTGGCCGCCCTCGGCATACTGACGGCCGCGAGTAATTCGGCCGCGATCCGCGCCATGCGAGGTAAAGGCCGCAATCCGCGCAGCCGTGGTGGACAGTATGCGCCCGCTGCGGTCTACGTGATTGACCTCGGCCGGGGTGCTCACCCGCTTGCGGGTACCAAAATTGGCATAGATGACGTTGTCGTCGCCTTTAACAGCCATGGATTACTCCCTCCCCCGGTAGCTCATGAGTGCGGCCAGCTGATCGGGGTCTAGCTCGGTAAGCCAGCCCTCGCCTTCGCCCACCACGGCGCCGGCCAGCTGCGTCTTACCGTCCAAGATATCCTGGATGGATTCCTCCAGCGTACCTGCGGTGATCATCTTATACACCTGCACATTGCGGCGCTGGCCAATGCGGAAGGCACGGTCCGTCGCCTGGTTTTCCACCGCCGGGTTCCACCAGCGGTCCATGTGCACGACGATAGAGGCGGCCGTGAGGTTCAGGCCGGTGCCGCCCGCCTTGAGCGATAGGATCATCGCCGGCGGGCCGTCCTCGGACTGGAAGTCCTCCACCATCTGGTCGCGCTTATTCTTGCTTACCCCGCCGTGCAGGAAGGGGATCTCGCGGCCGAGCTGGTCGCTTAGGTAAGGCTGCAAGATATCACCAAAGGCCTTGTACTGGGTAAACACCAGGAGACGCTCGCCGGATTCGGTGGCCTCATCCACGATGCGCATGAGCTCTTTGACCTTGCCGGAGCGGTGCTTTCCCTTGAGCACCACCGGTGAGTTATCGCCTAGGTAGTGCGCGGGGTGATTACAAATCTGCTTAATGCGGGTGAGTGAGGCCAGCACCAAACCGCGCTTATTGATGCCCGTCGCTTCCTGCAGGTCCTTTTTCACCTGGTTGACCAGCGCCTTATACAGGGCAGCCTGTTCGGTGGTCATGGATACGGTGAGGATCTGCTCGGACTTTTCCGGCAGGTCATCGATGATATTCGGATCCGTCTTGACGCGGCGGAGGATAAACGGCGCGGTGAGCTGGCGCAGGCGCTCGGACATTTCCTCGTCATTATTGCGCTCGATGGCCTTAGCAAAGTGATTGCGGAAGAACGAAGCGGTGCCCAGCACGCCGGGATTGCAGAAATCCAGGATGGAGCGCATCTCCGAGAGGCGATTTTCCACCGGGGTGCCGGTTAGCGCCACGCGGTGTTCCGAGGGCAGCGAGCGCACGGCCTTGGACGAGCGGGTCGCGGAATTCTTGATGGCCTGGGCCTCGTCGAGGACAACGCGCTGCCAGCCGACTTCGCCCATGTCCTTAAAATCGCGGCCCACGGTGCCGTAGGTGGTGATGACGAGGTCGCACTCGCCGGCCTTCTTAATAAAGTCCTCGCCGCGCGGGCGGCTGGGACCGTGCTGCACCATGACCTTGAAGTCTGGGACGAAGCGCTGAGCCTCGCGGGCCCAGTTGCCCACCACGGACGTTGGTGCCACCACGAGCGTGGGACCGGTCTGCTCACCGCGGTCCTTTTCTACCGCGAGGAGGGACAGTAGTTGGAGGGTTTTGCCGAGCCCCATGTCGTCGGCAAGCACTGCTCCAATGCCACTGCGCGACATCCAGTACAGCCAGTCGACGCCGCGGCGCTGGTACTCGCGCAGCTCCGCATGCACAGTCGTAGGAATCTCCACGCGCTCCGGGGCGACCTTATCCACCCCGCCGAGCAGCGCCGTGTGCCAAGTGCTGCCGGTGAACTCGATGGGCTCTTGGGTCATGGACTCCAGCGCCAGCTCGCGCAGCTCGGCCACGGTGACCTGCTCGTGCTCCTCGCCGCCCTCGTTGAATTCTTGGCGGCGGCGCTCCACGTCCGCCATCAGAGCTTCCCACCCTGGCTGGTCGAGCTGCTTAGCCATCTCTGCGGAGGCTGCTAGCTGCTCGAGCTCCTTCTTCTTGCGCGCGATGGCCTTCTCCCGCAGCGCGTCCATGTAGCCGGAGACTTGGGAGACGACCTGCTTATCGGCCATGACCCACTTGCCGCGCAGCTGGATGAGGCCGGACTTGGAATTGACCAGGTCCTCCATCTCTTCCTCGGTCAGCTCCACATCGCCCACGGACATGCGCCAGTTATAGTCCACCAGCTTATTCATGCCGATGTGCTTCTTCGTGGCGGCTTCAGCCGGATCGCGGGCCTCGTGGGTTTCCAACTTGGCCTTAGTCTCCATCTGCGCCCAGGCTTTGGGAAGCATGACGGTCACGCCGCTGGCCTTGAGCTTATCCACCTCGTGGGTAATAAAGTGGGTGAGCTGGTGGGTTTCAAGGTAGACGTCCCAGTCGCCGTCGCCAGGCTGCGGCAGTTGCGCGGTCTCCCTCAGTGTGGGTGCGATGCGCACTGCTTTGCGGTGAGCCTCGCGCAGCTTTTCCACACTCGCCCTATCCAAACTCTGCGCCGACACCGGCCGCGGAGAATCCGTGCCCGAGCGAACCCGCACGCGCACTGGCCACTTGGCCGTATCCGGGTCATCGTCAAGCGGCTCCTCCACGATGTAGACCAGCTGGAGCTCTACCTCGTAAATGGAGTTCTTCCACTCATTGAGCCCGCGCAGCAGCTGCGATCGCCCCCGTCGGATCGGCCGCGTATCGAGCAGGGCGCGAGCAAACTCGTGCCATGGCATCGGCCGCGGCGCCTCCGCCACGGGCCGCAGCTCGCGGAAGGCAATCCAGTGGGTAAGCTCATCGGCCATATCATCCGACAGCGCACGGTTATTAACGTGCAAGATTCCTGGCGCGGCCGCCATCATCTCCGCGAGCCAGCCGCGCTCGCCCAAGCCGGAGGCCAGCTGCCACATGGGGAACCACTCATTGGCCTGGTAAGCCAGCCGGAAGGTCACCCGCCCGGCGCGCACAAACTTGCACAGGCCGCTGTAGGCGTGGATGAGCCACTGGAGGTCTGGCGCGATGGTGGCGGGCGGCTTGTGGTTCAGGTGCTCCATTTGGGCAAGCGCCGCCACGGCCTCTTCGGGTCCGAACATCGCCATGGGCACCATCAGGGAGACATCCTTGCCCTTTGGCGTACGCAGCGATACCCGCGCTCGGTTGCGGAAGGATTTCTGCGCCAAGATGGACTCCACCGCTGGCGGGAAGGTGCCCTCGGGGACGGCGTTGGGCATGACGATCTTGTGTCCTTCTACCTGTTCAATCCATAGACCTAGTCCCGTAACGGGGAGCCACAGTCCATGCACGAGGTAAGAAGCCATAGCCGCCAGCATAGCAGCCCCTTTTGGTTTTGTTACAGGCTCGTTATGTTCCACCCTTTTCCCAGTTGAACGACAGAAAATCGAAACGGAGATCTGCGCCACACCTGTATTTTCGCTTGGGTTAACCTTGTGACCCCGTTAACGTGAGAATGTCATCACACATCTACAAGGAGTAAATCGTGCAAGATTCAACTTGGTACGTCATTGCGATGATCGTGTATCTCCTCGCAATGGCAGCCATTGGCTATTGGAGCTACAAGCAAACCGATCAATATGACGATTATGTTTTGGGCGGCCGTGGTCTGCACCCATTCGTAGCGGCTCTCTCCGCAGGCGCTTCCGACATGTCCGGCTGGCTCCTCATGGGCCTGCCTGGCGCGCTCTTCCTCTCCGGCATGTCCGAGCTATGGATGGCCATCGGCCTGCTCGTCGGCTGCTGGGCAAACTGGAAGTGGGTCGCACCGCGCCTGCGCTCCTACTCGGAGATCGCGGCCAACTCGATTACCGTGCCGTCCTTCTTTGAAAACCGCCTGCACGATAAGTCCCGTCTGCTGCGCATCATCTCTGCAGCTATCATCATCTTCTTCTTTACCTTCTACGTCTCCTCCGGCATGGTCTCCGGCGGCCGCTACTTTGAGTCCACCTTCGGTGGCGACTACCTCACCGGCATGCTCGTTATCGCCGCGGTGACCATCTTCTACACCTTCGTCGGTGGCTTCTTGGCGGTGTCCTACACGGACGTCGTCCAGGGCGTGCTTATGTTCGTCGCCCTGATGATCGTGCCGATTATGGCAATCGTCTCTCTCAGCGATCCTGCTTCCATCTTCTCTTTCGCAAGCAATAATGCCTACGGCACCGATGGCGTAGTGGAAAATGACAACTACTTCTCCATGTTCGCGGGCGTTTCCGCTGGCGTTATCATCGGCAACCTTGCCTGGGGCCTGGGCTACTTTGGCCAGCCGCACATCATCGTGCGTTTCATGGCGCTGCGCAAGCCTTCCGACGCCCGCCAGGGCCGCTTCTACGGCGTCACCTGGATGGGCCTATCCGTCATCGGCGCTATCTTCGTCGCCCTATCCGGTACCGTTTACTTCACCCAGACCGGCCACAGCATCACCGACCAGGAGAACTTCGAAACCATCTTCCTGGATATGGCGCAAGCCATGATGCACCCACTGCCCGCAGGCTTCGTCCTGACCGCGGTTCTGGCCGCCATTATGTCCACCATGTCGTCCCAGATGCTCGTCGTCTCTACTTCCCTCATCGAGGACCTCTTCCTCATCTTTGCTAAGAAGAAGCCAGGCGAGCAGGTCCTCATTAATCTCTCCCGCACCGCCATCGTCGCCATCGCGGTCATCGCCGCCCTGCTGGCAATCAACCCATCTGACTCCATTTTGGGTCTGGTTGGCTTCGCTTGGGCAGGCTTTGGTTCTGCCTTCGGCCCGATCATCTTGCTCTCCCTGTACTGGAAGCGCCTCAACTCCGCCGGTGCCATTGCAGGCATGCTTACCGGTGCAATCGTTGCTATTGGCTGGGGCATGTCTCCGCTTTCCGACGTCCTCTACGAAATCGTCCCAGGCTTCTTCCTGGCCCTCATCGTGGCGGTTATTGTCTCCAAGCTCACGAAGGAGCCTAAGCCAGAGGTTGTTGCCGAATTCGAAGAGTCCACCAAGCTGGCCAAGCTCGTGGAAAATGACTCCAACCTCGACTTCGAGGAAGCCGCAGAAAAGGTCACCGATAAATAGTCGGAACCACCCTGCGCTCCGCGCAGTCCAATAGGACATGAAGTCCTATTACTTGGCCGCGCTATCATGCATTACCGTTCTCATCGGCGCATGGTATGCGTGGCCTTTTCCACGTTTTGATGTTGCCACTCTCCCAGCTCGCCCCGAGGCCACCGGCTACGACCGCGAAGACTTCGGCATCTGGCAGCCCCACGGCGCCTGCACCACCCGCGAGGTCATTCTAGAAAGCCAATCAAGCGATCCCCTCCACGCCTGCCACGCCCGCAGCGGGACTCTTTATGACCCCTATAGTGGCACCACCATTCCCGCTACCTCTCCCATTGAGATCGACCATATCTTTCCCCTCTCCGCGGCCTATGACCTTGGCGCTTCCGAGTGGGACCGCGAAACCAAGGTCCGCTTTGGCAACGACCCGCTCAATCTCGTAGCTACCAGCCGTGAGCTCAACCAAGAAAAGTCAGACTCCCTCCCTGCGGATTGGCTTCCTCCCGCCAACCGCTGCGGTTATTCCCGGCGCCTCGCCGACATCGCTCGAAAGTACTCCCTTCCCCTGCCTTCCAAGGACGTGCGGGTTATGCAAAGGCAATGTCGGTTAGCCGTACTCACCGGGAATTGATTAGGGTTGACGTGGCAACTTTCCGCGATTGAAGGGTTCTTTCAATGACTTCTTTCCTTGTATTCCTCCACGTGGCCGCAGCCATTCTCTTGATCGGCCCAGTATGCGTATCCACCTCCAGCTTCCAGACCCAAATGGCCAAGGCGGCACAAGGCGACCACGCGGCGCTCGGTTCCGCTCGCGCCCTGTATAACATCACCAATACCTACGGCTACATCTCTGCCATCGTGCCTATCCTCGGCCTCGGCGTATTCCTGTCCGATATTGACGCTTACAAGTCCGCGGTCAATTTCCACATCGCCATCTTGGTTGCCATCGTCGCATGGTGCCTGCTCTTCTTCGTCATTCTGCCAAAGCAGAAGAAGGCAATGGCCGCCCTCGAGTCCACTGAATCCTTCGACTACGCGGCAGCAAAGAAGCCGCTGTCCGCATTCGGCGGCGTGTTCAACCTGCTGTGGATTGTCTGCCTTATCCTGATGTACGTCAACTTCTAAGTGGCCTTTTAGAGAGCCATTTACTCCTCTGGGACAGTATCTTCACTGTCCCCTTTCTCGTTTTTGAGCTCCTCCTTCAACTTTTGTGCTTCCTCGTGCGCATTTTGCCGACGCCGCTGCGTCGCCTGTGCCACAGTCTGCGCCCATCTCCGATTCTTCGGCGCGAGCGGTCCGCTGGCTTCGTCATAGACCCAAGTCGAGTCTTCAAAGAGCCAGACGACGTCCCCGCTAATCGGGTCTTTGATATAAAACGCCCGCCCATCAGTCTTAATGTTGTGGTGATGTTGACACAGGCAGGTCAAGTTCGCCGCCGAAGTAGGTCCTCCGTCAGCGAAATCATGCCGATGGTCCATCTGGGAAGCCATCGCCGGCCGCGTACATCCGGGCCACCGGCAGGTTCCATCGAGCCCTTCCACAAAGGCGCGAATATGCGGCGGAGTTACATAGTTTCCGCTTTCATCCTCCGCTGCTGCATCCATGTCGCGGACGGTCGTGGCCCGCGATTGCATGTCATCGGCAACCTCCGGTGAAACCCACCCCAAGCTTTGGACGAAGGCCGGAGCATCCGGCAGATCGCAGCGGTACATATTGAGCACCACCTTCGCCTTGGCTTCGGCCTCGCCGGTGAGCAACTCGACCGCAGCCTGAGCCAAGGAAATGTCCTTCTCCGTGGCCACACCGCGAATATTTCGGTCGATGATTTCGGCAGTCTCTAAGCCCACATCGAGGCACACTGCGGCCCACTCCCCGCCCGTAGGCTCGAGGTGATAGGACTCCTTGCGCCGCGGGTCGCGTGCGGCGATGGTGGGATCAAGGCGGACAATGAGCTCCCGCAGCTTTCGCCGCAGGTTGCGATGGGACGGTAATTTTTGGTTGGGACGTTTGGGGGTGAGGTAGGTGGTTAATTCGGCGTCGATAAGCAGGCATTGTTCGGTGCCAATCTCGCCCAACTTGGACAGCGTCTGGTCGATGGTAATTAAGCGGTCTAAATCTAAGTGGTAGTGCTCTTCCTGCCGGGCTTTAAGGCGCGGCAGCTCCTGTAATCGCTCAAAGGCGAAAATGATATTTCTAATTCGGGACTGCCGCGTTCCGGTGAGATCTGACAGTGATTGGCTAATTATTTCGATATCATCATCCGGGTCTGGATGCAGGCGCTTCCAGAGGAGGTATTCGGCCTTGCGGATGTCTGTTGCTGCTTGTGAGGTGGAATTTGCTGGATTGGTATTGGCAAAGTAGGGCGCATTCATGGACTTCCCCCGCAGAAGTTTCTCTAGAACATGTTTGCGCTTTCAGTATACAAAACCCCTCCGACACACTACCCCCGTTTATAGTAAAACCGCAGGTCAAAAGGCACGAAAAAATGGGCCTCCGAAAAGGCCCATTCAGTCGAAAATGCTAGTCTCGCCAGCGTCCACCGCGCTTGCGTCCGCCGCCGTGGTCACGGCGTGGCGGGCGGCCGGTGTCCTTTTGAATCTTGATCAGCTGGCCGGAAATACGGGTATCCTTCAGGCGGTCCAGCACTGCCGGGTCAAGGTTCTTTGGCAGGTCAACCAGGGTATGGCCCACCGCGATGGTGATGCGGCCGAAGTCCTTGGCCGACAATCCGCCTTCATTGGCGATGGCACCCACGATAGCTCCCGGGCGCACATTTTGCCGCTTGCCGACGTCCAGTCGGTACGTCTCAAAGTCTCCGTCCGGCCGCTTGGGGCCGCGGCCCTTGCCGCCGCCCTTGAAATCACGCTTGCGATCGTCGCGGCGTTCGCGGTCGCGCTTCGGCTTGGGAAGCGGCTTGTCTTCCATCAGGAAGTTCTTGCCGCCCTGCAGCATGACGGCGAGGGCTGCGGCAATGTCATCCATGGCCGCGTTATTGTCCTCGGAGTATTTGCGCACCAAGGTGCGGAAGAAATCCGCCTGCTTATTGTCCATGGAGTTGGTAATGGACTGCGCAAACTTTTCCTTGCGCTTTTCATTGACCTCATCGACGGACGGCAGGTCCATCTCTTCCAGGCGGGCGTTGGTCACGCGCTCGATGGAGCGCAACATGCGGCGCTCGCGCGGGGTGACGAACAGGATGGCTTCGCCGGAGCGGCCCGCGCGGCCGGTGCGGCCGATGCGGTGCACGTAGGACTCGGTATCGTTCGGGATATCGAAGTTGACCACGTGCGTGATGCGCTCGACGTCGAGGCCACGGGCGGCGACGTCGGTAGCCACGAGGATGTCTAGGCGGCCATCCTTGAGCTGATCGACGGTACGCTCACGCTGCGCCTGTGCAATATCGCCGTTGATGGCGGCGGCGCTGAAACCGCGGTCACGCAGGGTCTGGGCTACCTCTTCGGTCTCGTGCTTGGTGCGGCAGAAGACGATGATGGCGTCGTAATTGATGACCTCAAGGATGCGGGTGAAGGCATCCATCTTTGCGCGGTGCGGGATAAGGAGGAAGCGCTGCGTGATGTTGTCATTGGTGCGGCGCTCGGACTTCACCGTGACCTCGGCGGGGTTGTCGAGGTACTGCTTAGAAAGGCGCCGGATAGCGTTCGGCATGGTGGCCGAGAAAAGCGCCACCTGCTTGCGGTCCGGGGTGTCTTCCAGGATGCGCTCGACGTCTTCTTGGAAGCCCATGTTCAGCATCTCATCGGCCTCATCGAGGACGAGGAACTGCAACTGGGACAGGTCCAGCGAGCCCTTCTCCAGGTGGTCGATGACGCGACCCGGGGTGCCCACGATGACCTGCGCACCGCGGCGCAGACCGGATAGCTGAATGCCATAGGCTTGGCCGCCGTAGATAGGCAGCACCTCGACACCCTTGAGAGACTCGGCGAAGGACTGGAAGGAGTCCGCCACCTGCAGGGCCAGCTCGCGGGTTGGGGCGAGCACGAGTGCCTGCGGATGACGGGCCTTGGTGTCAATCTGCGACAGAACCGGCAGCGCGAAGGCTGCGGTTTTGCCGGTACCGGTCTGGGCAAGGCCAACTACGTCGCGGCCTTCCATCAAGATCGGGATGGTTTCTTCCTGAATGGGGGAAGGCTTGGTGAAGCCTACTTTCGCAACGGCCTCCAGAATTTTCTCTGGCAGGCCAAGATGCGCGAACCCCTGGGAGTTGTCGTTGGCTGAATCTTCGGACTCAGCGCCGGTGTCCTCAGAAGTATTCGCAGCCCTGGTGTCCTTGGTGACACCTTGCGAGTTGTCCTGAGATTCCGACTTATTAAAATCTTCCGGCTCGTTGACGCCGCCGGTGGCGTTATCGGTAATGCTCATTGCTTCACCAACCCTACGCGATTGCAGCCACAAACTCCATTGCGCAGCTCCTCGGCTTTCCTAGCCCAGATTTCCTGCAATGTTCGAAGCAGTTCGAAAACACCGAAGCGTGGCGTCGCGTCCTTCTTCTAAGGTGCAGTTCATGTCTCATCCACGCCCACGGTTCCTTTACGACCAAGCACGTATCCGTGCCAAGCTAAGTTCGTATCCAGGGTTCAGCACGGAACTGGACCCTCCGGTAGATCTTTATCTGTCCTCGCTGTCTACGGGCCTGATCTACCCCACTAGGCGCAGCCGTCGGCCACAGCATGGCGAGTTTGTACACATTACAGACCGCCGCTTTCACCTAAACCCCGTTTTTCGCATAACTAAGGTGGAGGACAATTTTGAGTTTTATGTGGTGGAGCTAGATCCAGTGCGCTTTCACCGCACTGAATACGCCGCACGTCCTAAGCTTCTTAGCCTTGGCAGCGTGGTGGACAACGAGAAAACTACTTACTTTCCGGTGGAGTTTGATTTCGCATCTCGTGCCAAGTTTGTGACTTTTAGTGCTGTCGATAAGCCTAAGGTAGGCCGCCTATACTCCTGCTTTACTTCACGGCCTCGGCACCCTTTATGCCTGCGCATAGAATCCACGGAGGACAACAATGGGCTGGTGCGCGCCCAGGTGAGCGAGCTCTATAGCGACTTTGAGCGCGGAGAAAGAAAAGGACCGCGAAAGGACTACGGCCCCGATAACCTCCCCTACCGGCCACCGGCTATCACCCGCACGGACGTAGAGATAGAGCTAGGGCGCTTCCGTCGCCTCTACGACCCAGAGTCATGGACTGTTCATGGTGCACAAGACGAAGAAACCCTCTTTATGGTAGAAGATCCGGATGGATCGCGGGCGGTCTTTATCGGCAAAAAAGACGCGTGGCTGCATATGACAAAAGAAAAAGGCCGCCGACTATATCAGATAGCGGCGACCTTTCTAGAGGAGCGCTAGGCTCCGGCGATAAAGGCGCGATAGCTCAGTGGCATGCCTGGGCGGTAGGCCAGGTGCACGGCGCTGGGTGCGTCGAGCACGTGCAGGTCCGCGGCGGCGCCCTCCACGATCGTGCCCTTAGCGGGGCGGCCCTGCGGGTCGAGGCCGTTGCCCACGTTGTGGCGGCGCAGGGCGGTCGCTCCGCCGGTGGTGGCGGCGTGGATGGCCTCATCGACGGAGAGGTGTTGCTGCAGGACCGCGGTGGTCACGCAGTAATTCATCGAGGAGGTATAGGACGTGCCGGGGTTGAGGTTGGAGGCGATGGCGAGGGTAGCGCCGGCGTCGAGAAGCGTGCGGCCCGGGGCGAGCGGTTCGCGGGTGGACAGGTCGCATGCCGGCAGCATGGTGGCCACGGTATCGGAATTGGCCAGCAGCTCCACGTCCTCGTCGGTTAGGTGATTGACGTGATCCACGGACGCTGCGCCGAGCTCCACGGCTAGGGCAACGCCTGGCCCCTCGCCCAGCTGGTTGCCGTGCACGCGCAGGCCGAGGCCCAACTTCTTACCGGCCTCCAGCACGCGGCGGGATTGTTCCTCGTTGAAGGCGCCGCGCTCGCAGAAGACGTCGATCCACTGCACGTAGGGAGCAACGCCCTCGAGCATGGGGCCAACGACCTCGTCGAGGTACTCCTCTGCGTCCGCTCCCGGCGGGACCAGGTGCGCGCCCAAGAAGGTCACGTCATCGACGTGGCGGGAGGCTACCTTGGCGGCCTCCACCTCGGACTCGGTATTGAGGCCGTAGCCGGTCTTGGTCTCAAAGGTGGTGGTGCCTCCGCGGCGGCCGGCGGCCACGCGGTCCGCCACCAGCTTGTCTAGGCGGTCGGTGCCGGCCTGACGGGTAGCGTCCATGGTCACGGCGATGCCGCCTGCTTCATAGGAACCGCCGGAGATGCGGGCCTCGAATTCGGCGGAGCGGTCACCGTCAAAGACCATGTGGGTGTGCGAATCTACCCAGCCGGGCAGGACGGCGCGGCCGCCCAAGTCCACCTTTTCGTCGGCCGCCGGCGCCTCGGAGGCTGGGCCGACCCAGGCGATGGTGCCGGATTGGGCGATAATGGCGGCGTCGTTAAGCGTGCCACGCTCGCTGACCGTACGGAGTTCTGAAATGCCGGTAAAAAGTGTGCTCATCTAGTCCCTTGCCTTGAATTCCATCGGAATGCGGACGCCGCGCTCGTCGGCGACCTCCTTTGCGCGAGTGTAGCCGGAATCGACGTGGCGGATAACGCCCATGCCCGGGTCATTGGTGAGCACCGCGCGCAGCTTGGCCGCGGCGAGCTCGGTGCCGTCTGCAACGGTGACCTGGCCGGCGTGGATGGAGCGGCCCATGCCCACGCCTCCGCCGTGGTGGAGGGAAACCCAGGTAGCGCCGGAAGATACGGCGGTCATCGCATTGAGCAGCGGCCAGTCAGCCACGGCATCGGTGCCATCGAGCATGGCCTCGGTTTCGCGGTACGGGGAGGCCACGGAGCCAGAATCCAGGTGATCACGGCCGATGACGATCGGCGCCTTGATCTTGCCCTCGCGCACTAGGTCATTAAAGAGCAGGCCGGCCTTGTGGCGTTCGTTGTAGCCCAGCCAGCAAATGCGAGCCGGCAGGCCCTCGAATTCGACGTATTCTTCGGCGGCGTCGAGCCAGTTGTGCAGGTGCTCGTTGTCCGGGAAGAGCTCCTTGAGCGCCTGGTCGGTGACCTTGATGTCCTCCGGGTCGCCGGAAAGCGCGGCCCAGCGGAAGGGGCCCAGGCCCTCGCAGAAGAGCGGGCGAATATAGGCCGGAACGAAGCCCGGGAACTCGAAGGCGCGCTGGTAGCCGGCCTTGCGGGCCTCATCGCGGATCGAGTTGCCGTAGTCGAAGACCTCGGCACCCTCATCCTGGAACTCGACCATGGCCTGGACCTGGGCGGCCATGGACTCGCGAGCCTTCTTGGTAAAGGTGGTCGGATCCGCCTTGGCCTCGTTGTGCCAGTCTTCCATGGTGATTTCAGAAGGCAGGTAGGACAGCGGGTCATGTGCGGAGGTCTGGTCCGTGACGATATCTACGGTAAATTCCCCGGCGCGCTGGCGGCGCAGGATCTCCGGAAAGACTTCAGCGGCGTTGCCCACGAGGCCGACGGACAGGGCCTTCTTGTTTTCCTTGGCATCCAGGACCAGCTTCAGGGCCTCGTCGAGGTCGGTGACAACCTCATCTAGGTAGCGCTTGTGCTGACGACGCTTCAGGCGGGTCTCGTCCACGTCCACGATAAGGCAGGCGCCGCCGTTGAGGGTGACGGACAGCGGCTGTGCGCCGCCCATGCCGCCGCAGCCACCGGTCAGGGTAAAGGTGCCAGCCAGGCTGCCACCGAAACGCTTCTTCGCCACGGCCGCAAAGGTCTCGAAAGTGCCCTGCAGGATGCCCTGGGTGGCGATGTAGATCCACGAGCCGGCCGTCATCTGGCCGTACATCATGAGGCCTTCATCCTCGAGCTTGCGGAAGTGCTCCCAGTTAGCCCAGTCTCCCACGAGGTTGGAGTTAGCGATGAGCACGCGCGGTGCCCACTCGTTGGTCTTCCAAATGCCCACCGGCTTGCCGGACTGCACCAGCAGGGTCTCATCGGACTCGAGGTCCTTGAGGGATTCAACGATGGCGTCGAAGGCTTCCCAGCTGCGTGCTGCGCGGCCGGTGCCGCCATAGACCACGAGGTCCTCGGGGCGCTCGGCAACCTCCGGGTCGAGGTTATTCATGAGCATGCGCAGGGGCGCTTCGGTCTGCCAGGACTTGGCGGACAGTTCGGTTCCGCGCGGCGCGCGTACTTCGCGTGGTTGAGACATGGCTTCCTTTCGTCGTGCTTTTCTGACGCCTTCCCAAGCCCCCTAGGCCGGTGTCCCGGGGCTGTCCCCGAGGACTTGTTCAGCGTCACATGCCACAAGGTACTGTGACCTAGCCCTATGTACCATGCCACACAAACCCGAACTGTCTCGTATATGAGACACCCGCGGAATGATCTACGATGGCCTGCATGCGTCGGTTCATCCCCCTCCTTTCCGTGGCCCTCCTCGCCGCTTGTTCCACCCCCGCCGAGGAACCGCAGCCACCCCACTATGTAGCGCTGGGAGATTCCTATGCGGCCATGGGCTCGACCACGCTGCCACTAGATCCGCCCAATACCTGCGTGCGCGCACAGGATTCCTACCCCGAGCTCGCGGCCAAGGAGATGGGCGCAGAGCTCACCAATGTCGCCTGCCAGGGCGCTAGCACCCTCGACGTGCTTTCCTCGGCCGGCGAGCACCCCGCCCAGGTGGACGCCCTACGCGAGGACACCGACCTGGTGAGCCTATCCATCGGCGGCAATGACGCCAGCTTCGTGCGCCTTACCCAGTGCGCCACGGACGATATCTGCCAGGCGCAATCCGGCGCGCAGATTGACCTGGAAATCCGCGATCTGCCCCGCCGGCTGGACAAGGTTTACGAGGAGATTCGCCGCCGCTCCCCTAATGCGAAGATCCTCGCCACCGGCTACCTTCCGCTGATAAAGCGCGGGGAGACCTGCCCCTACATAGAAAAAATCCCGGCCAGTGACCGGGAATGGTTGGCAGGCTCCATCGAGCGCATCAACCAGGCGGTGCGCGAGGCCGCCGAGCGCAATGGGGCTACTTACGTGCTTGCCGACGCCGCCCTAGACCACACCGCCTGCTCCCCCTCGCCGTGGGTGGATTTTACGGGCAAGGACACCAATTCCTTCCCCATGCACCCCACCCACGCGGGCCAGCAGGCCATGGCCAAGGAGCTACGCGCTGCCCTCTAGCCCGGCGCGCGCGGCGTCATCGGAACCGGGAACGCGCATCTCGAACCGCTCTGTGACCACGGTGTAGTCAAAGTAACCCATGCGCGCAATGGGCTTAATCTTGAGGATATCGAGCTTGCCGTCCTCATCGATGACGGATTCATCGATGTGAATGGTCTTGACATCCGCCACCACAAGGTCGATGGTGCCCACCTTGGAATTGCCGGGCACCCGCAAGGAGGTCTTGTACTGACACTCGAACTTCACTGGCGATTCCTTCACCATGGGAATGCGGTGGTTGTCCGCGTATTCCTTGGTCACGGAAAGGCGATCCCATTCGCTTTCGCCGTAATCCAGTACTTGGGCGGATTTATTGACCTCTTCACGCAGGTCATAGGTAGCCATATTCCATACGAACCAGCCGGTTTCCTCGGCATTGAGGACCGTGTCCTTGCGGCGGCCATCCGGGTACTGGTTAGCCGAGAACATCACCATAGGTGGATCGAAGGTGAGGTTTTGCCACTGGCTGTAGGGGGCGATATTTTCGCGCCCTTGGCCGTCGACGCTAGAGAGCCAACCAATGGGCCTTGGAACCGTGCTCGCCTTAAAGGGCGAAAATGGCAAGGGGTTAGGTTCGGTCTGTGGATGCCAAGAAATGGTCGACATATTAACCACGCAGCTTTCCAGTAGCGTCCTCGACGGCGTCGATAAGAGCGCCCTCCTTGACTAGGCGTACAGTCTCCTCGATTTCCGGGGACAGGTATCGGTCTACGCCGGGGCCTTCGACAGTCTCGCGCAACTTCTCAATCACCGCGCCGGTGCCCTTGGCCGGGGTGCCCTCGCGCATGTCGATGGCGCGGGCGGCAGTGAGGATCTCTACGGCGAGCACCCGCTGCAGGCCATCGACAGCCTTGCGCAGCTTGCGGGCAGCGGACCAGCCCATGGACACGTGGTCTTCCTGCATGGCCGAAGACGGAATGGAATCAGCCGAGGAGGGGTTAGCCAGGTGCTTCATCTCACTGACGATGCCAGCCTGGGCGTACTGCGCGATCATGTGGCCGGAGTCCACACCGGGGTCATCAGCAAGGAAAGCATTCAACCCGCGGTTGCGCGCTGGGTCCAAGAAGCGGTCGGTGCGGCGCTCGGAAATGGACGCCAAGTCCGCGGTGACGATAGCGAGGAAATCGAGCGCATAGGCCACCGGTGCACCGTGGAAATTGCCATTAGAGACCACGCGGCCGTCCTTGGTCACCACCGGGTTATCCACCGCGGCGGCGAGCTCGCGCTCCGCCACCTGGACGGTGTGGGCCAGGGTATCGCGGAACCCGCCGGCAACCTGCGGGGCGCAGCGCACGGAGTAAGCATCCTGCACCTGGTTCTTCTTGAACTCCTCAAGCGCGGCCTCCAGGATCTCCGAGCCTTCAGCCACCTGGAGGATATTCGCTGCGGCATCGGCCTGGCCTGGGTGCGGGCGCAACTGCTGCAGGTCATCGGCAAAGACCACGAGGGTGCCGAGCAGTCCTTCCACGGTCATGGCGGTGGCAATATCGGCGGTCTTGGCTGCCGCGCGTAGATCCGTAATGGCCAGGCAGAGCTGGCCGAGCATGCCATCGGTGCCGTTAATAAGCGCGAGGCCTTCCTTCTCGCGCAGCTGCAGCGGTTCAATGCCGGCCGCGGCCAGGGCGTCGCCCGCATCCTTGAGCTCGCCGTTGACACGCACCTCGCCCTCGCCCAGCAGGGCCAGCGCGCAGTGAGCCAGCGGCGCCAAGTCGCCAGAGCAGCCGAGCGAGCCGTACTCGCGCACCACCGGAACGATGCCAGCGTTCAGCGCCTTGGCATAGGTTTCTACCACCACAGGGCGCACGCCGGTGCGACCGGTACACAGGGTGGACAGGCGCAGCAGCATCAGTGCACGGATAACTTCTTCTTCCACCTCCGGGCCAGTTCCCGCAGCATGCGAGCGGACCAGGGAAAGCTGCAGCTGGGCGCGCATTTCCTCTGGAATGTGGCGGCGGGCAAGTGCACCAAAGCCGGTGGAAATGCCATAGACCGGGGTGGGATCCTGCGCTAGTTCTTCCACGCGCTCACGGGTCGCGGCTACCTCTTCGAGAGCCTCGGGCGCAATCTCCACCTTCGCCCCATAGCGGGCAACAGCAACGACGTCTTCGATGCTCAGCGCACCAACGTTGACGGTCACGGTGGATGGGTAGGCGTTAGGCATGACAATCTCCTTGTTCTGGATCAATAGCTAAAAATGTGTCGCGCGACAGCCCAACGCGATAGATGTATGCTACATCATATTTTTGCCATGTGAGGATGGGAAACCTAACCGGCGGACTTTTTGCCATAGATACGGCGAGAAAGATCCTTAGCCAATATCGTTAGGCGGTCCACCACCACCCCCTCTTTCGCTAGGTTTTCCTCGTTTATGGAAAAGGTCACGGCCAGTGACGCGGAAGGGCGTCTGAGGTGATCCATAACGGCTACCGCGACCGTTGCTTGCCCTTTAGAAATTTCTTCCCTTTCCTCTGCCCACCCACGAGCACGAAAGACATCCACCTGCTTCTTATAGGGAGAGAAATAGGCAGATGCCCCCTTATCGGAAAAGGCGGCACGCACCTCACTGTCTGACTGGTAGGCCATCATAATCTTTCCGGAAGCAGTCTTATACGCAGGCAAGCGCACCCCCTTATCCGTCACCAAGGAAACGGCCCCCGGTGCTCGCACCTCTTGCAAATAGACAATCTCTGATCCAGACATGCGCGCAACGTGGCCCGAGCCGGCCACCACCGTTGCTATATCGCGCAGTTGATTAGTGGCTAGTCGTACGAGTGGCTGTTGCGTGGAATATGCCGAAGCCATGGCGTATGCAGCAAGCCCAAGACCGTAAGTTTGGTTTTCCTCGATGTGGACTACAAAGCCAGACTCCACCATTTCATTAAGCAGGTGATAGGTAGACGAGCGCGGTAGATCCAGCTCAGAACGGATACGACTGGCAGAAATGGGGACGTCAATAGTAGAAAGCAACCGCAAAATAGCGAGCACGTTTCTTGCCGCTGGGACCTGAGATTTAGCCACTGTCACCCATCCTCCGCTACCAATAACTGTTACTACACAGAAATAACTTACTTTTTAACAGTCTCACATACAAGACTTTCCACACGGTTCAGCTAGTGCTCCGTCTTGCCGCACTCCGTAACCTATCCCCCACAGAGTGTCACAGATTACATTCTGAAACCAATTGTGTGTCAGATTACCTATGAGATTGGAGGACCCTATGACTGGCCGCTACCCGGACGGAGACTTCTATGGATTTGAAAAGGACCTTCCCGCCGAGGAGCTAGAGATACTCCACAAGGTGCGCGAATGGACCCACGAGAAGGTTCGCCCTATCGCCACCGACTACTGGAACCGTTCGGAATTCCCCCATGAATTACTCCCCTCGATTCAAGACCTCGACATCATCAGCCTCGTACGCCACCAAGGCCGCTCCCACCTATTAGCTGGGCTCGTCACGGCAGAAATCCATCGCGCTGATGCCTCGGTTGGCACCTTCTTTAGCGGCCAGGATGGGCTGTTTACCGGTTCAATCGAGCTACTAGCCTCCGAAGAACAGAAAAAGCGTTGGCTCCCAGATATCTATGCGGTGAAAAAGACCGGCGTCTTCGCAATCACCGAGCCAGATGCTGGCTCCGATGTCGCCCAAGACATGTCCACCACCGCCAGGAAGGTCGATGGCGGATGGATCCTCAACGGCGCCAAGCGTTGGATCGGCAACGCTACATGGTCTGACTACGTCATCATCTGGGCTCGCGACCCAGAGGACAACCATGTCAAAGGATTCCTGGTGGATACCTCCTGGGAAGGCTACAAGGCCACCCTCATGGAAAACCGCATCGCGCTTCGCGCCGTCCAAAATGCTGATATCACGCTAAACGACGTCTTTGTTCCAGACGATTACAAACTGGCTCATGCCAATACCTTCAAAGACACCAACAAGGTATTAAAGTCCGCCCGCTCCACGGTGGGCTGGCAAGCAGTGGGACTACAAATGGGTGTGCTCGATACCGCCTTGGAATACACCGCTAATCGCAACCAATTTGGAAAACCACTGGCCAGCTTCCAAATAAACCAGTCCAAGCTATCCACCATCCTGGGCAATCTCATCGCCTCCGAGTCCATGATGGCAGCCCTATCGCGGTTGGAGGCTCGCGGAGAGACCCGTGGTGAACACTCTGCTCTAGCAAAGGCACACGTATCCAAGCTGATGCGCGAATCGGCTGCTCTTGGCCGAGAGCTGCTTGGCGGAAACGGCATCATTTCTGACTACACCGCCGCCAAGCACTTCTGTGATGCTGAGGCCATCTACTCCTACGAGGGCACTTTCGATATCAACCAACTGGTCGCGGCTCGATCCATTACAGGCCTTTCCGCTTTTGTCTAAACCACCTTCCCGAAAGGAGTTCCCTATGGTCACCACCGGACACCCACACTCCCTCGAAGGCCTGCGCGTACTGGATATGTCACGCGTACTGGCAGGTCCCTTTTGCTCAATGATTCTGGCTGACCTAGGGGCCGAGGTCATCAAGATCGAAACGCCTTGGGGCGATGATTCACGCAACTTTGGCCCAGACTTCAATGGTGATTCCGCCTATTACCGGCTGTTCAACCGATCCAAAAAGGGCATCACCCTAAACCTGAAAGAGGATTCGGATCTGGCTACTCTACGCGAGCTAGTCAAACGCGCAGACGTCCTCGTAGAAAACTTCCGCCCGGGAGTAATGGAAAAGCTGGGCATTTCTCCCGAATCCCTCATGGAGCTCAACCCGCAGCTCATCGTCACCAGTATTAGCGGTTTTGGTCAAACCGGATCGATGAGCAAGGCACCAGCCTACGATCTCGTCGCGCAAGCTATGAGCGGCATCATGTCCATTACCGGCTGGCCGGGAGGGCGCCCAACCCGCGTAGGAATCAGTCTGGGAGATCTAATCCCCGGACTCTACGGCGCCATTGGCACACTCGGCGCCTTGCAAGAGCGCCACCGAACCGGCTGCGGGCAGCACGTGGACGTCGCTATGTTTGACTCCCTTGTCTCCATTCTAGAGTCGGTGGCCATGCGCGACCTCTACGAGGACGAGGTACCTACGGCCGTCGGCAGCGACCATGCCATGACGGTTCCCTTCAGTACTTACCGTGTAGACGATGGCGAGGTGGTCATTGCCATCTTGAATGAGAAGCTCTTCGGCTGCCTCACGCGTGCCTTGGGCTTGGAGTACATGGTCGATGACCCGCGATATCACTCCAACGCCGCTCGCAAGGAGCGCCGCGAAGAGGTCCGTTCCATCATCGAGGACGCCCTGCGGGGCAAGACCGTCGAGCAAGCGCTCGCGCTGTTCCAGGAGCACGGAGTCCCCACTGCGCCGGTGCATTCCGTCGATGAGGCCTTGCACGGAGAAGTTGGCACCGAGCGCGACGTGCTTTTCACCGAATCCGATGGGTTCACCACCTTAAGCTCTCCTCTGCGCTTGACCGGCTCCCGCTCACCAGAGCCAGCTCCGCAGCTAGGCGAGCATAACTCCCTTATCCCCGAGTGGCTTGCTGAGCCGGCCCGCGGATGATTCTGAAATGGAGACACCATGACTGACACCAAGAATCCCCGTGCTGAAATCGCCACCCCTCCGGTGAAAAACACCTGGCGGTTCTTTGTCTATAGCGGGCTCGGCATTTTTGCATTCTTCGTTCCCTTCCCTATTGGGGAAGAAAACACCATCTTGCTGGATCACTTAGTGGGCTGGATTTCTGATTCCCTGGGCACTGGCTCGAAGTATGTAGTACTGCTGCTTATCATCGCCGGCGCCGTCACGCCCTTTATCACCGGAGGGTGGAAGACTTCTGCAGCCCGCGCGGTCTTTTCATTTCTGAATATCTTGGCAGTTGTCATCACGGTCATGCTGGTGTTCGACTTTGGTCCGGATTTTATTTTTAGAGAAGACCTTGGCCGCTTCCTCCTCAATAAGCTGGTCATTCCCGTTGGCCTTTTAATCCCAGTGGGTGCTATTTTCCTCGCGCTGCTCGTCGGTTTCGGCCTCATGGAGTACATGGGCGTATGGGTCCAGCCCATCATGCGTCCTCTCTATAAGACACCGGGCCGCTCTGCTATCGATGCAGTGGCCTCCTTCGTGGGCAGCTACTCGCTGGGGCTACTCGTAACTAACCGCGTCTATAAAGCCGGTGGATATACCGGCAAGGAAGCTGCCATTATCGCAGCCGGCTTTTCTACCGCCTCCGCCACATTCATGGTGGTCATTGCCCGCGCCCTTGACCTCATGAGTGTGTGGGGTATGTATTTCGGAGCCACCCTCATCGTCACCTTCCTGGTGACAATAATCATGGTGCGCATTCCACCCATCGCTACCATCCCAGAAGACTACTACCCCGGCGCGGAACCCAACCCGGAATCCGAGGTCGATGACAGCCGTGCGCACGCTGCCTGGGAAGAAGCTAAGACAGTTCTCCGTGATTCGCCACCGCTCTGGAAGGTACTTTGGCACAACTTTCGCGATGGCTTGCTCATGACCATGCAGGTTCTACCAGGCATCATGTCCGTAGGTTTCCTTGGCTTGGTAGTCGCCTTCTACACCCCGTTCTTTACTTATTTTGGCTACCTGTTCTACCCAGTGCTGTGGATTTTGGGAGTACCGGATCCGGGCCTTGGCTCCGAAGCACTTGCCATTGGCCTATCTGAGCTCTTCCTGCCAGCCACCTTGGTTGCCGGCGCGGAGTCCGATGTCCTAAGGCTTATTATCGCCATGGTGTCAGTCTCCCAGGTATTCTTCTTCTCCTCTATGGTGCCTTCCGTGCTGGCCACGGACATTCCACTGAGCATTAAGAACATCATCATAATCTGGTTCGAGCGCGTCATATTGTCCACCGTCATCGCCGCACCGTTTGCCTACGGCATCGCTGCGCTGATGTAATTCCCCGCCTAACATCGATAACCATGAACACCGAAAAAGCTGAACTTTTCACCCCCGCCCCCGAATGGTCCGGCCGCTCCGATGGCCCTGGCCCAGAACATGCCCGTTGGCATAGCGTTATCAATCAGTCCACCGACTCCCCCGCCCCGGTAACCCTCCTGGGCTTTGCCTCCGATGAGGGTGTGTTGCGCAATGGCGGCCGCCAAGGTGCAGCCGCAGGCCCGGCCGCGCTGCGTTCCGCGCTGGGTTCCTTGGCGGTGCACCATGCGCATGCGCTTGCCGACGCCGGCACGATCACCACCCAAGCCGACGACCTCGACGGCGCCCACGATGCGCTCTCCGATAAGGTGCAGGAACTCGTCGAAGCCGGCACCCTCCCCATCATTCTGGGCGGCGGTCACGAAACAGCTTTCGGCTCACACCGCGGCCTTTACCGTGCGGTGGGCGCCACCAAGATCATCAACCTAGACGCCCACTTCGATCTGCGCCGCGCCGATCAAGCCACCTCCGGCACCCCGTTCAAGCAGATTTCAGAGCTCACCGATGACTTCGACTACACCGTGCTGGGCATCTCCCTCCCCAATAACACCGCGGTGCTTTTCGACGAAGCCGAGTCCCTCGGCGTGGCCATCACCCTAGACGAAGAGCTGGTCAACCTCTCCCCAGCCGAGTGCGGCGAGCTTGCCGCCCGTGCTACCGAGGGCAAGGACAAGGTCCACCTGTCCATCGACCTCGACGTCCTGCCAGCATCCACCGCGCCGGGCGTATCCGCACCGGCGTCGCTGGGCGTCAGTTATGAGCGCATCCGCGCCATGGCCGTGGCTATTGCGCAAACGGGCAAGCTGGCCCTGGTGGACGTCGTCGAACTCAACCCCACCTTTGACATAGATAACCGCACCGCCAAGGCAGCGGCGCGGCTTATCGACGACATCGTAACGGCCCACCTCACTAGCTAAACCCCAACGGCGTTTGGTTTTACCTGGGCCGTGCAGTTTAACGGGTAGCTTTCTTACTCATCCAACGTTGGACTCCCCACCACATAGCGGGAGTAAAGGCGACGGCGATGAGCCAGTAGACAAGCCAGAAGCTACCCGCTAAGCCAGTCACTACAATGCCTATGAGCAGCAAAAGCGCTGCGCCAATACTAGCGACGACGCACTGTTTGAGACTACGTCGGTCGTCCTTAGGGCCGTTGTGGTGGCTGGCGCCAGAAACTTTCTGGTCTACGAATTGAATAATGTCTTTGCCAAAGACAACTGAAAAGGCAATATAAAAGGCCGCGAAACCGTGCATAAACTGCGCCGTACCACCTTGGCTCAGGCTCACATAGAAAAATACTAAGAGCAGCAGGTCGATAATTGGGGTCGCGGCCATAAGTATCAAGCCGAGTTTGCGCAGATTAAACACATAGCGCAAGAGGCAGCCAGCCACTAAGCACAGCCAAAAAGCTACCTCAGCTGCGATAGTGGCTATAAGCATCATTTCCCTCCAGCGATATCGATCCTCTTACCCGTCTTGGGTTCAACTTATCAAAACAGCAGGTGGGCAATCGGCGTGGCGATAAGAATGGTCAGCGCCACGCGCTCGAACCAGATGATGACCAGGTGGGTCAGCTTCACCGGGATCTTGGTTGCCAGGATGCACGGCACCAGCGCGGAGAAGAAAATGATGGCGGAGACTGCTACTACGCCGATGACGAACTTGAGCACCATGCTGTCGCTATCTGCCACTGCGGTGGCGGGCAGGAACATCTCCGCAATACCCATGGCCGCGCCCTTGCCGGCCTGGACCGGCTCCGGCAGCTGCACTACCCACGCGAATGGATAAAACAGGTAGCCAATCCACTCGAAGATGGGCGTAAAGCGCGCAAGCAGTAGGCCAATAAGGCCCACCGACATGATGGAAGGTACGATGGCCGCCGCCATGCGGACACCATCACGCAAGTTCTCCCAAATTGCTGCGGGCAGGGATGGCGCGCGCTGTAGCGCCAACATCGCCTCGCGCCACGCATTTTTCACTCGCGAGCCCTCTATCGACTTCTCCGGATCCGGTTTTACGCCCTCGCAATACTCATCAGGAATGGTGCGCAGCGGCGGAATACGCACCGTAATGGCCGTCACCAAGAAGGTCACTATCAGCGTGACCGCAAAGTAGGTGCCCCAAATGTTCATCAGGTCTAGCTGCTTGGCGACGATCACCATAAAGGCCGCAGAGACCGTCGAAAACCCGGTGGCAATAATCGCTGCTTCCCTACCGGTATAGCCACCTTTTTGATAAACGCGGTCCGTGACCAAAATACCCAGCGAATACGAGCCCACGAACGAGGCCACCGCATCAATCGCGGAGCGCCCCGGTGTCTTCCACACCGGCTGCATGATTGGCTGCATGAGCACACCGACAAATTCCAGCAGGCCAAAGCCAATCAAAAATGCCAAGAAAGCACCGCCAATCGGCACGATGAGGCCCACCGGAATCGCAATGGAGTTCCAGAGGAACGGCACCAGGTCTTCATCGCCCAGGACCCACGGCAGCGCATCGATGACCATAAGGAAGGAGACCACCGCGCCCACAATGTTGAGCACCGCAAAGACCGCCTGCAATACGCTTTCCTTAAACGCCCCAGTGGTAAAGCTGCGCACCGTGCCATAGACAGCAAGGGCAAAGATAATCCACGGCACCAGCGCCGGAATCCCCTCGCGCACCATGGTGACCATGTGGTCCAAAGGAATGGAACGCTTATCCTGGTACGTCACCGGCAGGAAGAATACGAACGCGCCGATGGCGCTATATAAAAAGAGTTTCCACCGTCCCCCAGGCTGCGGGATTTCCCCGTCGTGGCTCTGGTGCGAGGTGTAGACAGATTCGGTAGAAGTCACAGTAAAACCGTCCCCTCAAGCTTGCATACAAAAATCAAGCCCGCGTGACAGCCTTACGCGAACATTGGGGATATGTTATCTAAGTAACAGCTCACTGTCTAGATGTTTCCGAGATCCAAGGCACAATGGAGTCATGTCTAACCCCATTCGCGTCGTTGGCGCCGTCTTCCACGACGGCGAGCGGTTCCTCGCCTGCCGCAAGAAACCAGGCAAGCCCCTAGAAGGCCATTGGGAATTTCCGGGTGGAAAGATCGAGCCTGGCGAAACTCCTGAGCAAGCTCTAGCGCGAGAAATTCGCGAGGAGCTCAACCTCATCGCCGAGGTCGGCCAGAAAGTGACGACAACAACCTATGAGTACGATTTTGCGACCATTGAGCTAACCACTTTCTACTGCACGCTTGTCGACGGCGACCTACGCCTGACCGACCATGACGATACAAGATGGGTTACCTCCGCAGAGGCCGCGCATCTGACGTGGGCCCCCGCTGATATCCCGGCAGTAGAAGCTATTACTTCTAGTCACAGCTAAGAAAAGAAAGATTCTTCCTTTCGTATTTGCCTTCTGCCAGCATGCGGCGGATATCCTCTGCTAAACGCACTACCAATTGCGGGTCGGATTCCGCTAATGCTGCGATTTCCTGCGTTGCCTTCCCTCCGTTTGTCGTTTGTCCTTCATAGGAGGGTGGCGCCGAGTAAAGATCAAAATATTTCCGGCTCACGCCATTGACATTCCTAAATTTAGGACCTGGCTGGAACTCGGCTCCATACATGACTCCCCTGGCCAGAAGATTGGAAACCCGAGATATTTCCTCCTTAGGTCCTGAAGCCGGCCATCCTAAACGGATTCCGATTTCAGCCACCAAAAGAATCTCATCTCGTAGCCACTTTGGACTTCTCAATCCATTCTCCAATCAAAAGGGATAAAAATTTAGACTGCAGGGATTGCACTTCTTAATCGAGTTCAAAGTCTCTGAGGAATGCAAACAATGAAGATCACTTTAGGACAACACCGTCTGGAGAAAATTAATTCGCCAATCCTTGAATCAGCCAATTTGCATTCCGAAGCCTTTAAAATTTGGTCATTATGAGTACTAACCCCGACTCTTCCCTACCTTTCGGCGTTTACGAGACCCCTATTACGGCCCGAATCCGTGAACGCATGAACGAAACGTTAAGCCAACATCCTGCTGCAGGATTCGGTATTGGAAGAAGCTCCGACGAAGAAGCTCATGGCCGCTATACCTCGGCGGTTTCACACCACATTGGTTCACTTCTAGAACGACGGCTATACGCTTTGAAGTCACCCGAAGATCGGATTGCCCTAATCAATAACATCGCGCTTCTACTGGGCGAAGATGAGGAAATTGATTCCGAGGAACTCCTCTTCGCCGTATATAACTCCGGATTGGCGGAACCTCCCCTGCTCCCGGATGTTTCGCTCACCAAGAGTGCACTATTCACCAATGCCCAGGGAGAATCTAGTTTAACCAGCGAAATCGAGAGAGAAATCAAAACTGCTGATTCGGTTGATCTGCTCTGTGCGTTCATCAAGAACTCCGGCATCAGCGTTCTTGATAGACAACTCGAGTACCTTCGCGATAACGAGATCCCTTTCCGTCTACTCACTTCTACCTACTGCGGTGCGTCCGACGCAGCCGCACTCAAGCGATTGGTTGAGAAGTATCAGGCCGATGTAAAGATTTGCTATGAGCATAAATCGACTCGCCTTCATGCCAAAGCTTGGCTATTCCGCCGAAAATCCGGATTCGATACTGCCTTTATCGGCAGTTCCAACCTTTCACGATCTGCTCTCGTCGATGGTTGGGAGTGGAATGTCCGCGGGTCTAACACTGCGACTCCGGAAGTAATCGATAAGTTCATCAAGACATTCGATAGCTACTGGCACGACAGCCATTTCAAGACCTTCGAGCCAAATCGCGACATGGAGAGACTCGAGCGGTCTCTCCGCGTTGCCAAGGGTGGTGAGGCCTCCGGAGCACTTCGTCAACTGGAGCTATCTGGACTAGAGGTGACGCCTTATCCCTACCAAGAAGAGATGCTCGAGGCTCTACGGTCAGAACGAGAAGTAAAAGATAGGCATCGGAACCTACTGGTTGCTGCGACAGGAACAGGAAAAACGGTAGTTGCCGCATTGGACTACCGAAACCTATGCGAACAATGGAAGCGACGTCCTCGGTTGCTTTTCGTTGCACACCGAAAGGAAATTCTTCAACAAGCCCGTCGTACATTCCAGGAAGTGCTCAAAGACGCGGACTTTGGTGAGCTACTAGTCGACGGCGCTGAGCCCCGCCGATGGGACTATGTTTTCGCCAGCGTGCAATCTCTCAGTGCTTCTCGTTTACAAAAGCTAAATTCAGAGCATTTTGATGTCGTAGTAATCGACGAGTTCCATCACGCACAGGCCCCCACCTATAGAGCACTTTTGGACCACTTTCAGCCACAAGAGCTCTTGGGTTTAACAGCAACACCAGAACGTGGTGATGGCGAAAACGTCCAGAAATACTTTGACTATCGCGTAGCTCATGAACTGCGTTTGTGGGACGCATTGCGTCTACAGCTTCTAGTCCCCATGCATTACTACGGGATTGCCGATGGAACGGATCTTTCCTCATTGACATGGAGCCGAGGAAAAAAGGACTACAACACCGAAGAGCTCTCCGAGTTCTACATCAAAGCGGGAGAAAAGCGCACCCGCTTCATTGTTAACGAGCTAAACCGACGCATCTTCGATCTCTCAGATATGAAGGCTATCGGGTTTTGCGTCACGATTGCTCACGCAGAATATATGGCGCGCCAATTCCAGCAATTTGGCATCCCAGCGCGAGCGGTCACAAGCGATCTCACCGCCACCGAGCGTGCTCAGGCCATTAAAGATCTGGAGACTGGCGACGTCAAAGTCCTGTTCTCAGTAGATATATTTAATGAGGGCGTTGATATCCCTGCTGTAAACACCCTTCTTTTGCTCCGCCCGACACAAAGCCCTGTGGTCTTTCTACAACAACTGGGTCGCGGTCTTCGTCTATCTCCAGGCAAGGACTCCTGCGTCATTCTCGATTTCATTGGCCAGCAGCATGTCGATTTTGATTTTGAGAGAAAGTTCCATGCCTTAACCAGAAAACGCGGCAAGCGCTTGGTTGAAGAAATTGAACAGGGCTTTCCCACCGTCCCACCGGGTTCGCATATTCAATTCGATCAATCGACGACCGAGCAGGTTCTCCGAAACGTCAAGAAGGTCTCACGAAATTCCTTACGCAAAGTGCGGGCATTGCTCTCGGAAATTCGAACCACAAATCTCAAAGAGTTCCTTGAGGATTCTAACCTGCAACTAGAGGATATCTACCGCCCGTCGAAATATTCGTGGACACGGCTTCTTCGAGAAGAAGGCCTACTAGAGCAAAACGCCGATGAGACCGAATCATTTCTACTTAACCGAATTCGAGTCTTCCTTCACGTCAACGATCCACACCGAATCGATGCCTATCTGCGCATCCTTTCCACCCCAAGTCTTCACTACGCCGACATGGAGCCATCCGACCAGGCCTTCACCCGAATGCTCGTACTCGGATTCTGGGCAAACTCAAATTCTCCGCACCCTGGTTCCTATGACGCGGCCCTGACGATTTTGCGCCAATACCCACAAGTTGCTTGGGAGTTGAAACAGGTTATGCAACTGAGCAGTGACTCCTCGCGTATCGTTCCACAGCATAGCGATAGTTCAGTTTTGGAAACGCATGCGGATTACTCGTTGGCCGAGCTTATTGGCGCTTTAGAGTCAGGAAGCCTTCAGCAGCTTGTAAACCTGCCACGCGAAGGTGTGAAATATTTTCCCGATATCAACACTGATCTTTTCTTGGTGACGTTCCAAAAGGACGAACAAGTTAGTGCCTCCACGAACTACCGAGACTATCCAATATCACCCGATCTCTTGCACTGGGAATCTCAATCAACAACGACTTTGAAATCAAAGGCGGCTAGGCGATATATCGGCCATCAGGAACGTGATGGGAAAATCCTCATTGCCTCGCGCTTTACCAAGAAAAACGAAGTAGGGACAGCGAGCGCATATACCTACCTCGGTGCAGTGGATTATGTTTCCCACCATGGAGAAAAGCCGATTCAGTTTGAGTGGAAGCTCCAAAGGTCGATGCCCAAGGCTCTCTATACTGCGGGAAGAACGGTGGCTTAAATCTCCGCTCGGGGAATTGAATTTCTCGTTTTCCTGATACTAGGCAGCACTCTCCCTATAGTGATTAGAAACACAATGAATCGAGAGGGTGCTATGAACCAGACCAGCGAATCGAGTTCCGCCCGGCCTGCAGGGGGCAAGCACGACACAGAATCAACCGACCAGACAAGAGTGAAATGGACCCTGATCGGTCCGGGGCTAGTTGCGGCAGCGACGGGTGTCGGCGCAGCCGACCTAGTTGCCACCATGATTGCCGGTCAACGCTATGGCTACGCTCTCCTGTGGGCGGTCATTATCGGAACAATAATGAAAATTGTGCTGGTCGAAGGTGTCGGGCGGTATAGCCTTGCTACCGGAAACACCATGTTCCATGGCTGGCGCGAGTTGGGACGGTGGACTTCCTGGTATTTTGCCCCTTATATCGTTATTTGGGGCCTTGTCTACGGTGCCGCATCGATGTCCGGCGCTGGCCTCGCCCTCAGCGCTCTTTTCCCAGGTACCAGCCTAGAAATGTGGGCAATTTTTGCCGGAATAACCTGCTTCACTCTAACTTGGCTTGGGCGGTATCAGCTTTTTGAGAAGCTATCAGCCATCTTGGTCGGAATCATGTTTGTCACCGTGGTGGGTATCGCAGCCATTACGGCCCCGAACCTTCCCGAAGTCATCGGTGGTTTGGTACCACAGATTCCAGATGGCTCCTTCGTCTATGTGTTGTCCATCGCTGGCGGAGTCGGCGGCACAATTACGCTTGCCGCTTATGGCTACTGGCTGAGAGAAAAGGAATGGTACACGCCAAAATGGATGCAAGTTATGCGCATGGACAATGCGGTGGCTTACGCTGTTACCGGAATTTTTGTCTTGGCCACACTCGCACTGGGTGCCGAACTACTCTACAGCGCCAACGTCGCGGTCTCCGATAATGATCAGGGGCTCGTTGATATGGCAGACGTTCTCGAGGACCGCTACGGAACGTTCATGTCTAAGTTGTTCATCGTCGGGTTCTTCTCCGCCGCGTTCTCTTCCTGCCTTGGTGTTTGGAACGGTGTATCCCTGATGTTTGCCGACTACATAGGTCACCTCAAAAAGATCCCGCAAGGCGATCCCCGAACCAGTACTGGTGGAAAGTACTACCGCGCTTACCTCATCTGGTTAACCTTCCCACCAATGCTGCTTTTGCTCCTTGGAAAGCCAACCGGCCTTATCATCGCCTACGGAGTCCTGGGCGCTTTGTTTATGCCGTTCTTAGGCCTTACGCTTTTGGTGCTGCTGAATACCAAACACACCCCAAAGCAATGGAGAAACGGTTGGATCGTCAACACGTTGATGGCGGTAATCTCCGTTGCCTTCGTTTATCTATGCGTTTCCCAATTGGCTGAAATTCTCTAGCCGAGAATAAGTGCCTACTTCCCCTGCGGCACTCGCTTCGGCTTGTTCCCCACCCCGGCGTGCGGGTCGCGGCCGAATGCCCAGGCAATGATGCCGATGAAGGCGATGGCACCGCAGACGGTGAAGGCGAGGGGGAAGCCGGAGGCGTCGGCAAGCAGGCCAATGAGCATGGGGCCCAAGATTTGGCCGAAGTCTCCGGCCATCTGGAAGGTGGATAGCACCTTGCCGCCGGAGCGGTCATTTCCCACAATGTCTCCCACCGCGGCCTGTTGGGAGGGGTTGATAAGCCCGGAAGAGGCGCCGGCGAAGGCGGAGACGAGCAAGAGGAACCACACGCTGGTGGCCATGCCCATAAGCACCATGAAGATGGCGGAGCCAACGAGGCCGATGAGGATAAGTGGTTTGCGGCCGTGGATATCGGACCACTTGCCGGAGAACTGCAACACGATAGCGTTGCCGGCCGCAAAGACTGCAAGCGCCAGGCCGGAGGCGGCCGCGCCATTGTGGAAGATGGAAGCGGCAAAAAGCGGCAGGACAGATACGCGCACGCCCATGTTGATCCAGCTATGGGCGAAGTTGGAGGTCAGCACCGCGCGATAGGCGGTATCGCCCCAGGCCTCCTGCAGGCGCATGGGTGGCAGCTTATCCTTGCTGGCTTGTTTGTGGTTGACGCGGGGCATTTGCCACCAGACGACGAACGCGGCCAGCGCCACGCCCACGCCGTAGATGAAAAATGGCCAGCGGAACCCCAGGAAGGACAAGCTGGCACCAAGAACGGGGCCGGCGACGTTACCGAGCAGGAAGGCAGTGGCGTAGGTGGCAGAGCACTTGCCGCGAATCGTCGGCGGGGACATGCGCACGATCAGACCCATGGCGGAGACGGTGAACATGGTCGAGCCAATGCCGGCTAGGGCGCGCAGGGCCACGATGTGCCAATAGCTTTGGGCGATGGAGACTAGGCCCGTGGTCACCGCGACGGTCATGAGCCCGATGAGATAAACGCGGCGCGAGCCGACGCGATCCACAAGCGTGCCGGACATGGGCGCGAAGATAAGGCGCGAAGCGGCGAAGATGGAGACCACAAGGCCCGCGGCAGCCATGGAGACATCGAAGCTCACCACGAACTGCGGAAGCAGCGGGGCGATGAGGCCATAGCCCAAAGCGATAATAAAGGCGGCGGTAACCATGACCCAGATTTCGCGCGGAATCTTGGGCGCTTCCTCGTGTTCTACTTCCCCACTGCGTGTATTCATCATATCGGCTGCAACTCTAATCCTTGGTGTCAGGGAAAGCCATTTGCGGTTTATGTTCGAACAAACGTTTGTTTGTGGTGGGGTTGTGTCCGCGTTGGGTTCTAGTGTGATGGCCATGCACAACGTACAAAAGAAGTTTCCCCAGCCCACCGCAATGAACCTACCCCAGTCCGCTTCCGAGATTGCGGCGGACTTGCTCTACCACGAATATGACACCATCAATTCCATCGCTGCCATCATGCACCATCCGCGCTCCCTGGCGCGCCCCACTCCCACCTGGCGCCCACCGATAAAGCAACTGCCGACGCCCGCCGGTGGACCGGGCGGAGAGTATTGCATGAGCATTACCCGCCACCGCGTGGGTGCGCGCGTGAAGGCCCGCGTGCGCGGCTTTGGGCAAGACCGCATTCCTGCCTATCTGATCACCATCCGCATTACCGAGAACTTTGGTCAGCCGGTAGATCCGGCCGTGGCCGAGGGCTGGGTGCGCACGCTCGTGCCGGCAGAGATGGTAGGTGCAGTCCACGAGGTCTCCCGTGGCCCGAATGCCACTTATGTGTGGCTCGTGGATAGCTCCTATCAGCCGGTCCACTCCCCCGAGTCGCTCTTCGCCGGCTTCAGCCAAGCCGCCTAGGCGGTCGCGCGCTGTTGTGTTGACTGCGCAGATGCGTCTGACTCTGCATGCGGGTCAGGCGCGTGGAGCACCTTCCTCATCACCTCGTGGTTGAAGGTCACCGTGTAGTGCCGGGCAATTACCTTTGGCATAAAGCGCAGGACCAAGCAGGCGATGAGGACGGTAAAGACCTTATCCAAAATGTCCGAGGTAAGGCCCTGCAAGATGATGGCCAGGCGCTCGTCTTGGAAAATCATCTCGTAGAACTTGGTGAGGTTTTGTGGCCCCTTGCGTGGGTGACCACTGAAGGAAAAGATGAGTACGTACACGCTCATCACGCCGGAGCCGATGCCTATTCCGAGGCCGGAGAAAATGATCCAGGACAGCTTGTTGAATACCCCGCGGCGAGCCAGCAGGCCTACTGCGGCACCGATTAAGATACCTACGGGCGCAAAGGCGAGATTATAGGCAAAGTACGCTCCGCCCAATACGGTGGTGGTAAGCCCCGTGGCCATGCCGAGCACGGGACCGGCGATGATGGCGACGATGGCGGTGCCGACAGCATCGAAGAACATCGGCACCTGCGTGCGCACCGTCAACGAGCCCAACAGCAGGTTGATGGAGGCGCCGAAGATCGGATACAGGAGGATGCAGTTAGGCACCAGCCCATGCTGCGAGGTATATAGCAGCACCGCGGCCGCTAGGAGGAGAACCCAGACGCTGGCGGTCAGGTAGGACTCGAAAGTCATATTTACCGTGGAGTACACCCCAAAGACGGTGCAAAACCACGCGGCAAGCGAGAGTGCCACGGCTACTACAACAAGGACGTAGCGCCACGTGGTATCGCGGGTCATCGCCATGGTCTTCTCCTCCTCACAGAGCTAGGTTTAGGGCGGATTTCCAGCTGCAGGCTGGGGACGCCCTAAAGCCTAATTGGCGGCGCGCGAAAGTAGCAACACAAAAGGGCCCCTAAAACGGGAAAGGCCCAGCCCGGCCGCGGAAGGCGGCGGGGCTGGGCTATGGGGAGGCGGGGATTATTTTTCGTCGGCTGCGGGGGCGGCGGATTCGTCGTCCAGGTCGGCATCGTCGCCGTCGAAGAAGTCCTCGTCTTCGTCCTCGTCGTCTTCGCCGAAGATGTCGTAGACGTCAGGTTCTTCGTAGTCTTCGTCATCGAAGGAAACGAGCTGTGCTTCCCAGTCCAGGGCCTGCTCGGAGACGAGGCCTAGGACATCAAAGAGGCGATCGAAGTCGGTGTAGGTGCCAAGCTCAAGGGCCTCGGCGGGAACCTCCACGATGGGAACGTCATCAAACTCGGCGTTATCAAAGAGGGCGAGGCGGTCAGCCTCGTCGAGGTCCTCATCCTCTTCGTCCACTTCCCACGCGAGGGCGACTGCCTCATCCTCCATGTCATCGAGATCGTCTTCGTCGAAGTCGAAGGCAAGGAAGCGCACGATGGCGGACGGGACGCCGTCGATGGTTTCCACGAGCACGCGCAGCTCCGAGTCGTTGGCCACTTCAGCCACGACGAGGTGCGGGTTGAGCTCATCTTGGGCAAATTCTAGTTCCGCGATGCGCTCATCGGTGCCTTCCAGCAGGTCCCGCAGGACGGTGACCACCTGGTCGGTAGCGATGTGGCGGGACACCGCCTCCACGGCATCATCTACAGAGAAGGCGACGGAGACGAGGACTGCCTCGAATTCCTCATCGTCTTCATCAACATCCGCCGCGGCAATGTAGACGTTCGCGGCGGGAAGAAGCGGATCGATTTCAATAAATTGGATTTCCAGATCAGAGGTGATTGGAACGAACATGACGTCATCGTTGACGCGGGACTCGATGCCCTCGGCATCCAATGCAGAAGCAATATCTTCGAAAAAGCTCATGGTGGTTTAAAATCCATCCTTCGGAAGCAGAGGTTCCCACGGTAGGCAAGCCGCCGCCCGCGGTCACTGTGGAGTCTACCGTTATTCCCACCCGGATGGTTGGAAGCCCAAGGATCTCACCAGCTCCGGGCGCCCACTTCCCCACTCCAACATATGGTATCCCTCCCAGGCTTGCCGCTTGAGCTCGTGCGGCGCGTGCTCAATATAGGCCTCGGCATCGAAGATCATGGTGGCGCGCTGAGTGGACCCGTAGCGCGGCCAGCTCATCTCCGGGCGGCCGCCATGGATGAAGGCAGACCAGTGTTGCTGCATGGTGGCGGTAAGTTCTTCCATCTCCGCACGCGAGCCCCAATTGGTAAGGAAAGACGCGCGCGAGGAGTAAGGGTCACCGAAGACATTGCCCAGCTCCATCGAATGCATGGCTCCTAGGCCCAGCCACTTGAGCACGGCAGAGGCGAAGTCGAAGCGATACATCCACGTTGGTGCCGCCTGCGCATGCGCGGTGGCGATGCGGGTGGAGGGTGCCCAAAAGAGGGCGTCGGCAAGCAGGTGCGCAAAGTCCTCCCGGGCCACCGCGCCGTCATAGGCGGCGACGACTTCGGGGGCGTGCTGGGGATCGAAGGAAGCCAGGAGGCGCAAGGCGGCGCGCTCGCGGGAGCTTTGACGCTGGAAGAGGAATTTACCAAAGCTAGCCTCGTCCGAGTTCGTGCCGATGAGCAGCGGAACCTGGTGCTGGTGCCCATTTTCAAAGGCAGCTATGGGGTGTTCCGGAATGAGCTCATCATCCACCGTGGGCGCGTAGCAGGAATTGAGGTGAATGAGCTCGCCGGCCCGCCACATCATGGATTGGCCCGAGCGCACCAGATCGGCAAAGTTTTCCTGGCGCAGGTCCTCCACCGAGGTGCGCCGGGGCAAGGCCATGCGGTGGACCAGCTCGCGCGCCCACAAGGTGGACTGGGCGCGGGAATGGATCATCGCAATCGGCGGGGACTGGGCGATGGCGCGGTGAAAGAGTCCCTCCGCGGCCGGGCTCGTCATGAGGGTGAGAACCGCCGCGCCCCCGGCCGATTCCCCCATGAGGGTGACGGATTCAGGATCGCCGCCAAAGGCCGCAATATTGTCGCGCACCCACTGCAACGCCAGGATCTGATCGGCCACCGCCGGGTTAGCACTGCAGTCCCCACCCAGGCTGCGCAGATCCAAATAGCCCAGGGAGTTGAGGCGGAAGTTAATGGATACGTAGACCACCTCCATGCGGGTAGCCAGCTCAAAGCCGCGGAGCATGAGCATGTGCGACGAGCCCATGATGAAGCTGCCTCCGTGCAGGTAGACCACCACAGGAAGCTTCTCTTCGGTGCGCGGGCGCACGATGTCGAGGTGCAGGCAGTCCTCGGAGCCGATAATGCGATCAGTCCAGGAGTACGTGGGCTGCGGGGCCGGTGGGCCGAATTGGCTGCAATCGCGCACGCCATCCCAAGCCGGTGCAGGCTGCGGGGCGCGGAAGCGGTTGTCCCCGGCGGTGGTATCGCCAAAGGGGATGCCGCGCCAGGTGAGCACCGGACCGGCGCTAATGGGGCGATCGGTGCGCAGGTCCTCCTCTATAACGCCGCGCACCCACCCGGAGGTAGTGCGCACGGTGAGCTCATCTGCCAGGGCGTTTTGGGCCTCTTCGTGCGCGCGGCGGGCGCGTTCGTGAGCCTGCTCCGCTTTCAGGCGCGCCGCCGCGAAGGATTCCTCCAGAGGGAAACCCCCGGAATCGCGGTTGTTCTCGTGCGGCGTAACCATACCCACTAGCTTAGGTCGCTTGCACGCCCTCGGCGATCTCATTACGGCGCAGCGGCGCATAAATAGAGCCTTTACTATGCTGGGCGCAGATAAGTTTTAGCAAAAGAGAAGGAAAAAATGGGGCTATTTACTAAAGACAAAAAGGACAACTCCGCCGAGGTCGATACCGTCGATACCTATGACATCGATCCGGAAGATACCAACCGCTTTACCTCCGCGCTCCTCAATTCCCTGGACCGCGCAGTGGCCGTGCAGTCCGGCGTCATCATCAAGTACGTCGAGAACTTAAAGAAGCGTAATAAGGACGCGAGCCCGCAGCAGCTACAGGAGCTCATTGACAAGCACTTCCTTAATATCACCTCCGGCACGGGTGCGGCCGCGGGCGCTTCCGCTGCCATCCCAGGTGTTGGCTTGGTAACCGGCGCAGCTACCATCGCCGGCGAATCCGTGGTCTTTTTGGAGGCGACCGCGTGGTACATCTTGGCTTCGGCCTACCTGCATGGCGATGACATCAAGTCCCCCGAGCGCCGCCGCGCCCTTGTACTTTTGGTGCTGACCGGTTCGAAGGGCTCCGCTTTGGTGGATACCTTTGTGGGTGATCTCAATAGCGTGGCGGGCATGCGCTCGGCCGCTAGCCTGTCCCGTTTCTCCGGCCCGACGCTGTCTGGAATCAACGGCCGCCTGACCAAGCTTTTTACCAAGCAGATCACCAAGCGCCTGGAGTGGGCGTGGATCAGCAAGCTCATGCCCATGGGCATCGGCGCCGTGCTCGGCACTACCGCCAACCGCAAGCTGGCCAAGCAGGTCATCGAGCACGCCAGCGAGCAGCTTTCTCCCCTCACCCAAGCCTAGGGGTAGCCGGGAACCGATAAGTGGGGCAATTGATACCCCTAACATAGTGAGTTTAGGGGTATGACCCGTATCATGTAGGCAGACTCTTTGGCGAGTGACGCATGCGCTCGTGCAAAGGCCGCACTAAAGTCGAATAAACGACCATTTTAAAGCAGAGAAATGAGGCGAATACCTGCCGTGAGCACATCGAATATCTTCGGCCCCAATGCGTGGCTGATAGACGAGCAGTTCCAGCAGTACTCCAAGGACCCTAGCTCCGTAGATAAGGAGTGGCGCGACTACTTCGAAGCAAACGGCGCGCCCAAGTCTGAGGCACCTGCCAAGGAAGCCCCGAAGAAGCCGTCTAAGCCTGCCGCGAAGAAGACTGAGGGTACGACTACCGCCCGCAAGCAGGAGGCCCGCGAGACCAACGTGGATAAGTCCGTGGCCAAGGCGCAGGAAAAGTCCGCTAAGGCCAAGCAGTCCGTGAAGAAGTCCGAGTCCCCGCTCGACCGCATCGAAGACTACAAGGGCGGCGAGGAGCACCAGCTCAAGGGCATGTTCAAGGCCATTGCGAAGAACATGGAGGAATCCCTGGAGATTCCTACCGCTACCACCGTGCGCGATATGCCGGTCAAGCTCATGTGGGAAAACCGCTCCATGATCAATGACCACCTCAAGCGCACTCGCGGTGGCAAGATCTCCTTTACCCACATCATCGGCTACGCCATGGTTAAGGCCGTACAGCTGCACCCTGACATGAACGTGCGCTACGAGGAAAAGGATGGCAAGCCTTATGTCATCCAGCCGGAGCACATTAACCTGGGTCTGGCCATTGACCTGCCGCAGAAGGATGGCTCCCGCGCGTTGGTCGTCGCCGCCATCAAGGAGTGCGAGACCAAGTCCTTCTCCGAGTTTGTTGAGGCCTACGAGGACATCGTTACCCGTTCTCGCAAGAACAAGCTCACCATGGATGACTTCTCTGGTGTGACCATTAACCTCACCAACCCAGGCGGCATCGGCACCCGCCACTCCATCGCCCGCCTGACTAAGGGCGCCGGCTCCATCATCGGCGTGGGCTCTATGGATTACCCGGCCGAGTTCGCTGGCGCTTCCGCGGACCGCTTGGCAGACCTGGGCGTCGGCCGCCTGGTTACCCTGACCTCCACCTATGACCACCGCGTCATCCAGGGTGCAGAGTCCGGCGAGTTCTTGCGCACCATTGGCCAGCTGCTTGTCGACGGCGCCTTTTGGGACGACCTCTTCTCCTCCATGGGCGTGCCTTATGAGCCGTTCCGTTGGGCACAGGACGTGCCGAACTCCGGCGTGGACAAGAACACCCGCGTCATGCAGCTCATCGAGTCCTACCGCTCCCGCGGCCACCTGCTGGCCGATACCAACCCGCTGGGCTGGGTACAGCCGGGCCTGCCTAACCCGGACCACCGCGACCTCGACATCGCGACCCACGGCCTGACCATTTGGGATCTGGACCGCACCTTCAACGTCGGTGGCTTTGGTGGCAAGGAGCAGATGACCCTGCGCGAGGTGCTGTCCCGCCTGCGCGCCGCCTACACCTTGAAGGTCGGCTCCGAATACACCCACATCCTGGACCGCGATGAGCGCGGCTGGCTGCAGGACCGCCTGGAGGCGGGCATGCCGAAGCCGACCAACGCGGAGCAGAAGTACATCCTGCAGAAGGTCAATGCCGCAGAAGCATTCGAGAACTTCCTGCAGACCAAGTACGTGGGCCAGAAGCGCTTCTCCCTCGAGGGCGCCGAGACCCTCATCCCGCTGCTGGATTCCATCATTGATACCGCCGCCGGCCAGGATCTGGACGAGGTCGTCATCGGCATGCCGCACCGCGGCCGCCTGAACGTTTTGTTCAATATCGTGGGCAAGCCGCTGGCCGATATCTTCGGCGAGTTCGACGGCAACTACAAGGGCGGCCAGCTCGGCGGCTCCGGTGACGTGAAGTACCACCTGGGCTCCGAGGGCCACCACCTGCAGATGTTTGGCGATGGCGAAATCAAGGTCACCCTCGCCGCCAACCCATCCCACCTTGAGGCCGTGGATCCGGTCATGGAGGGCATCGCCCGCGCTAAGCAGGACATCTTGGACAAGGGCCCAGAGGGCCACACCGTTGTTCCGGTCATGCTCCATGGCGATGCCTCCTTCACCGGCCTGGGCATTGTTCAGGAGACCATCAACCTGTCCCAGCTGCGCGGTTATACCAACGGCGGCACCGTCCACATCGTGGTCAACAACCAGGTGGGCTTCACCACCACCCCGGACTCCGGTCGCTCCACCCACTACGCCACCGACCTGGCCAAGGGCTTCGACTGCCCGGTCTTCCACGTCAACGGCGACGACCCAGAGGCAGTTGTCTGGGTTGGTCAGATGGCAGCCGAGTACCGCCGCCAGTTTGGCAAGGACGTCTTCATTGATCTCATGGTCTACCGCCTGCGCGGTCACAACGAGGCCGATGACCCGTCCATGACTCAGCCGGAGCTCTACTCCGTCATCGACGAGCACAAGGCAGTGCGCGAGCACTACACCAACGACCTCATCGGCCGTGGTGACCTTTCCGCTGAGGACGCCGAGGCTGCCGCACGCGACTTCCACGACCAGATGGAATCCGTCTTTGCTGAGCACAAGGAAGCCGGCAAGGCCCGCCCGAAGGAGCAGACCGGCATCACCTCCTCCCAGGAGCTCACCCGCGGCCTGGATACCTCCATCACCGCCGAGGAACTCGCCGAGCTGGGTGCCGCTTATGGCAACCCACCAGAGGACTTCGAGTACCACAAGCGCGTGGGCAAGGTAGCCAAGGAGCGCGAGAAGTCCTCCCGTGAGGGCGGCATCGACTGGGGCTGGGGCGAGCTCATCGCCTTCGGTTCCCTGGCCGGTGAGGGCAAGGTTGTCCGCCTGGCTGGTGAGGATTCCCGTCGCGGCACCTTCACCCAGCGCCACGCCGTCACCTTCGACCCGCGCAACGGCAACGAGTACAACCCGATGCACGCGGTCGCCACCTCCAAGGGCAACGGCGGCAAGTTCATGGTTTACAACTCCGCTCTGACCGAGTACGCCGGCATGGGCTTCGAATACGGCTACACCGTGGGCAACCCAGACGCCCTCGTGGCCTGGGAGGCACAGTTCGGTGACTTCGCGAACGGCGCCCAGACCATCATCGACGAGTACATCTCCTCCGGTGAGGCCAAGTGGGGCCAGCTGTCCAGCCTGGTACTCCTCCTGCCACACGGCTACGAGGGCCAGGGCCCGGACCACTCCTCCGCCCGCATCGAGCGCTACCTGCAGCTGTGCGCTGAGGGTTCCATGACCGTGGCTCAGCCTTCCACCCCGGCTAACCACTTCCACCTGCTGCGCCGTCAGGCCCTCGGTGAGATGAAGCGCCCGCTGGTCGTCTTCACCCCGAAGTCCATGCTGCGCAACAAGGCGGCCACCTCTGCTGTGGAAGACTTCACCGAGGTCAAGCGCTTCCAGTCCGTTATCAATGACCCGAACTACGTCGACATCGACGGCAATAAGGTCGGCGATACCGACAAGGTCAAGACCATCATGCTGGTCTCCGGCAAGTTGTACTGGGATCTGGAAAAGAAGCGCGAGGCCGACGGCCGCGATGACATCGCCATCGTCCGCGTGGAGATGCTCCACCCGATTCCGTTCAACCGCCTGCGCGAGGCATTCGAGGCTTACCCGAATGCCACCCAGGTCCGCTTCGTTCAGGACGAGCCGGCCAACCAGGGCCCATGGCCGTTCTACAACGAGCACCTGCGCACCCTGATTCCGGATATGCCGGAGCTGGTTCGCGTTTCCCGCCGCGCACAGTCCTCGACTGCCACCGGTAACGCCAAGGTGCACCAGATTGAGCAGAAGAACCTGCTGGAAGAGGCCTTCGACATCTAGTCGCCTCTACCCCGTTTAAACCCCAGTGAGGACCTCCTCACTGGGGTTTATTCATGCCGACACCAGCATTAGTAAAGCTTCTGTTCTTGCTTCTGCCGGACCACTCCCTCGGCGTTCTTGCCCTCTCACGTCTTTTCTCATCTCCGATTCCTTCGCGCTCACCAGCGGAACACTATTGTCTTGGCGGTCGCTTTCCCATGAGCGCCAAGGGAGCGGGTTAAGAATTAGCGCGCTTACTCGATATGTCCAATCGTGACACGTATGCATGTCGCTCAAACCAGGCTGCAATGAAAAAGCACTAGCGTCGGTATTCACGAGCCCAGAATGGTTCCATATCGAGTCACACGTGTCCTTGATCCTGTGGAGGTGTTGGTCTGCCGGTTGCTAACCATCTGGAACTCCAAGTCGTCAACAAGCCCCGGGAACTCACACAAATCTGCCAACGATCAATCATTAAGAACCAGTGAGATTCGACCCGCCGGAAGAATCGGAGTCGCCTTCTTCATGGGCGATGTCGCCACCGGAGGAATTCATCCAGGAGCGTACGACCTTCTCCGCGCTGGAGTCGTCGTTTTCTACCTCTTCGACCATGTCAGAGAGGTCTTTTTGGGTAATGAACTTAGTCAGCGAGGCCACGGCCTGGCGCTCTTCACGGTCGAAAAGATCGTCTTGATAGAGCACCACGAAATTTTCTGGCAACTCGGGCTCGGCGTCCTCGCAGCCGCTGGCACCGGAAGGCTCGACCGTGGAGGTATCCGTGGGCAAGCTCGACATGAGCGCAATGTGGGTGCGGGCCAGGTAGTCCTCGCCGCCGGGCTCGGAGGCTTTCTGTGCCTTTTTGTAATCCTTAGAAATCGCCCGCGCCTCACCGGGATTGAGGATATTAAGGAACGCGCCGGTGCAGCCCACATAGAAATTGCCGCCCGGGTTCATGGAACGCCCACCCTTGGTCTCTTGGAAGATGTCTTCCTTCACAATGGACGCCTCGCGGCCCTGCCCCATCAGCTCCTGGCGGAAGATTTCCGCAAGGACAAGCTGGTCGGTCTCATTGGTATCCACCAAAATGCCAATGGGCTCGCTCTGGGGACTCTCGGCAAAGGGGTTGGTATCGAACTGGGAAGAGCAGCCGGAAAGCAGCGTTGCGGACAGCACCACACCGACAATGGCGCGGGCGGGACGGGCAAAGCTGCGCATAGCGATACTCTTCTCCTTTTAGTTAGCGGCGCGTGAGCGTCTAGCTGATTCTACACCGAGGGTGTGTTTACCTCCTGTTGCGGCGTGACTAAGATGGCAAGAGTTATGTCTAGCGTTATTACTGAATCCGCCGTACGCGAGGCACTCTCCCGCGTCGAAGACCCCGAAATCGGCCGCCCCATCACCGAACTCAACATGGTGAAGTCCGTTACCGTCACCGGTAATGACGTGGCCGTGGAAATCTACCTCACCATCGCTGGCTGCCCCATGAAATCCACCATCGAGTCCAATACCCGCGCTGCGGTAGAGGATATCGAGGGCGTTGGAAACGTCACGGTGACGATGGAAGCCATGAGCGACGAGCAGCGCCGCGAGCTGAAGAAGAAGCTGCGCGGTGGCCAAGCCGAGCCGGAAATCCCATTTGCAAAGCCAGATTCTACCACTCGCGTTTTCGCGGTGGCCTCCGGTAAGGGCGGCGTGGGCAAGTCCTCCATGACCGTCAACCTTGCCGCGGCATTGGTCCAGAAGGGCCTCAAGGTTGGCATCGTGGACGCCGATATTTACGGCCACTCCGTACCCAACCTGCTGGGCTGCACCGACGGCCCCACCGTGCTCGATGATGAGATGCTGCTGCCGCCGATTTCTCATGGCATTAAGCACATTTCCATCGGTCAGTTTGTGGAGGGTAATGCCCCGGTAGTCTGGCGCGGCCCCATGCTCCACCGCGCGCTACAGCAATTCCTGGCTGACGTTTTCTGGGGCGACCTCGACGTGCTGCTCTTGGATCTGCCTCCGGGCACTGGCGACGTCGCCTTGTCCGTAGCCCAGCTCATCCCGAATGCGGAGCTACTCATTGTCACCACCCCGCAGGCCGCGGCGGCCGAGGTGGCAGAGCGCGCCGGATCCATCTCCCAGCAGACCCGCCAGCGCGTGGCCGGCGTAATTGAAAACATGGGCGCCATGGTGATGCCGGATGGCTCCACCATGGATGTCTTTGGCTCTGGCGGCGGACAGATTGTGGCCGATCGCCTAGGCGTCATCTTGGGCCATGAGGTGCCACTGCTGGCCTCCGTGCCGTTGGATCCCACCCTGCGCAGCGGTGGCGATGCCGGCACGCCGATTGTTCTCGATTCTCCCGAGTCCCCTGCCGCCCAACAGATCCAGGCGGTGGCCGATAAGCTGGCCATCCGCTCCGATTCCCTGGTGGGCAAGAACCTCAACTTGGGCGTGAACTAACGCCTTAGGTTACATCGCCCCACAAGCCGCCGCCGGTGGATTCTTCCCCACCGCGTGGCGGCTTTTTCTCGGGCGCGGGCTGCTCCGTCGGCTGGGGAGCTTGGGGGCGTTGCTGCGGCTGGGGCTCTGGCTGCGGCTGCTCAGCGTAGATCTGGGAGTAGTCGAAGCTCGGGCGCTGCTGCTGCGGTTGAGACTGCGGCTGCTCCTCCGGCTCCTGTGGAGCGGTAGCGGTCTTGACGTTTTCTGCCATTTTCTTGGGGTTGAAATCGTCCCAAGCGGAATCGTCGCCGTCGAAAAGCGCCTTGGTAATAGCGCCTTTCGGGCCGAGGCGCGTCCACTGGGCTGCTTGGGTGAGCGGGCCGCGGATATCATCGAATTCCGAGGTAATCGAGCCCATCTCGCCGTTGAGCTCTGCCTTAGCGTTATTGATGGCCTTGCGCGCCGCGTAAATGGCCGCGCGCACATCCTTAATCACCTCGGGCATGCGCTCCGGGCCGATGACGATGATGCCCAAAACCACGATGACGAAAATCTCGGGCCAACCAATGGAAGAAAACACGGTTAAATACTAGTCCCTCACTCTTAGCCGCGCTGATTGTGCTTGATTGCGCGAACCATCATCTCCACCTTGTCCAAGAAATCCTGCTGCGGCCGGTGCACGGGCGTTGCCGCATCCGGCCCGGGCGCAACCTCTTCGGTGGCAATGCCCGCGAGCTTTGCCAGCAGGGATTGCGGCGCCTTGACCTTAGCGGAATCCGCGCAGTGGCGAACCCACTCTGAGGCATGGCGCTGCTGGTGCACATCCGCGCGGCACTCGGCGCAGTGCACCAAGTGGATGCGCACGCGGTGCATGAATTTCGGTTCCATCTCCCCATCTACGAAGGCAACGACAGCCTCAGGGCCAAGGTGCCCGATGGTATCGCTGCGCCGCGCCTTGGCTTTCGCCTTATCGCGGGCCTTGGCCTGGGCGGCATCGAATCCGCCGTGCACGCTCAGCGTGGACACGGGCCGGCGTCCTCGCAGCGAGTCCATCGACACCCTCCTCCACTAGTTGCTTGGCCTTCAGTGACACGGAAAGTCCCCGCCGGCAGCGGGGACTATGCAGTTTCTTTAGAGTTTAGCGCGCGATGGTTTAACGCGTGCGCAGCAGCATGCGGGTTTCCGCATTGGTTTGTGCTTCCTTTTCGAGTGCCGCACGCAGCTGCGAGCGACCACGGTGGATGCGAGAGCGCACCGTACCCATCTTGACGCCTAGGGTTTCTGCAATTTCGTCATAGCTCATGCCAACCACATCACACAGCACCACGGCCACGCGGAAATCGGGAGCCAGACCATCGAGCGCAGACTGCAGCGCCGGGTCCAAGTTGGCCACAGTATAGGCCTGCTCCGGGGTCATATCCGTGCCGGGCACGCGCTCATAATCCTCCGGCAGGGCCTCCATGCGGATCTTGGAGCGGTGGCGAACCATATCCAAGAAGAGGTTGGTGGTAATGCGGTGCAGCCAGCCTTCAAACGTACCGGCCTGGTATTTATCCAGGGAGCGGAAGACGCGCATGAAGGTTTCCTGGGTGAGATCCTCTGCATCGTGCTGATTACCAGAGAGTCGGTACGCCAAGCGATAAACGCCATCGGCGTGTTCGGCCACGAGATCACCCCAAGCGGGCATGTCGGCTTCGCCGGCATCGAACGCCGCGGTACCGGTCAACGCCGCCTCAGGGGTGGCGGGCTGAAGGGATTCGGCATCGCGCTTCGTTGTTGTCATGCATGTCATCTTTCTATACTTCAAAGTGAAACTCCAGCCACAGTGCTGATAATTTCCTGTGAGTCCGTCACATTATCCCCACCTACCACAACCTTGCTGGCTAGGCGCGTTTTTGCCACATCGACGGACACTTTTCCCTAAGGTTTATTACGTGACTACTACCGCATATGAAGCACTGCGTTCTTATATCGAGACCACCAGCGAGCCTTCGGCGGCCCTGCGTGGCGCGCGCGACCACGCCGATGAGTACGGTCTGCCCGTTCCTGATGAATCAACGGGCCAGCTGCTCGCCACGCTGACGGCCGCCTCGTCCAGCTCTACCGAACGCCCCCAGTCCGTGGCGATCACCCCAGCCGCCAATGTGGTAGGCCTCTACCTGCTTGCCGGCATGCCCGATAATGGCATTTTGACCTGCATCGACCCCGAGGCTGAGCACCAGCGTAGCGCCAAGACCGCCTTCCGCGAGGCGGGCTATCCACCTTCACGCGGCCGCTTCCTGCCGTCTCGCCCACTCGAGGTCATGGGCCGCTTGGCTAATGATGCCTACCAGGTCATCTACGCCGACGTCGCCGCGCTCGAGCTCCCCGCCATCATCAAGGCCGCGTGGCCATTGCTGCACCAAGGCGGCACCCTGGTCTTGGCTAATTCTTTGCTCGATGGCACGCTTGCCGACGTCTCCCGGACCGACCGCGACACCGCCGCCGCCCGCGAAGCAGACGAGTACCTGCGCGAGCTCGAGGGCGCGAACGTCACCCGCTTGCCGTTGGGGTCCGGGCTCACCCTCGTAACGAAACTCTAGACCTTCTGGTTTTTGCCGACGACAACCACGCCGCCGTCAGAAACCTTGAAGCGCTCCTCATCACGCTCGCGGTCCACGCCGATAATTGCGCCATCGCTGACGACGACGTTCTTATCGAGGATCGCGCGGCGCACCACCGCACCACGGCCGATGCGCACGCCCGGCAAGATGACCGATCCTTCGACCGTGGCGCCATCGGCCACGTGGACATCAGACGCCAGCACGGAATTGCGCACCGTGCCGCCAGAGACGATGCAGCCCGGCGCCACCATCGAAGACTGCGCGATGCCATTTTGCACGAACTTCGCCGGAGGGAAATTGGAGTCATCCGTGGAGTGAATCGGCCAATTCCGGTTATAGAGGTTAAAGATCGGATGCACCGAAATCATGTCCATGTGCGCTTCATAGAAGGAATCAATGGTTCCCACGTCGCGCCAGTAGCCATGATCGCGCTCGGTAGACCCCGGCACCTCATTGGCCATGAAGTCATAGACATGCGCCTGCCCACGCTCCACAAAGTACGGGATAATATCGCCGCCCATATCGTGGGCCGAGTCCTCGTTCTTTTCGTCCTCCAAGAGGGCGTCAATAAGCGCCTGCGCCGTAAAGACATAGTTGCCCATCGAGGCATAGCTCATATTCGGATCATCCGGCGTAGCCGGTGGGTCCGCAGGCTTTTCCACGAACTCCGTGATGGTTCCCATGCCATCGGCCTGGATGCATCCGAACGCCGTTGCCTCCGAGCGCGGCACGCGAATGCCGGCCACCGAGCAATCCAGCCCCGTGGCAATGTGCTCTTCTACCATCTGCGCCGGATCCATGCGATAGACATGGTCTGCGCCGAAGACGATGACGTAGTCCGGATTCTCGTCATAGATGAGGTTAAGCGACTGCACAATGGCATCCGCGGAGCCGTTGTACCACCGCTTGCCGCGGCGCTGCTGGGCAGGCACCGAGGCAATGTACTGCGGCGTCGGCCCTGCTAAGTTCCACGCCTGGGAAATGTGGCGGTCCAGGGAGTGGGACTTGTACTGGGTCAGCACCGCAATCTTGAGGAAACCGGCGTTGACCAGATTGGACAGGACAAAGTCAATGAGGCGGTAGGAACCGCCAAAAGGCACGGCGGGTTTAGCGCGGTCTTCGGTCAGGGGAAAAAGACGCTTTCCCTCGCCGCCGGCGAGGACGATGGCTAGGACATTTGGCAGGCTTCTCACGTTTCCAAACCTAACCGCAAATCCCACATTTCGCAGCAGATATATGCACATTTCTACCCCCATCCCGTATTTCTGCACGCGGCACCAGAGATACGTATTCTGGGTGGGCATGAGAGCCGGAATCTTTTCCAAAGAATACCCGCCGGAAATCTACGGCGGGGCCGGAGTTCACGTAGCTGAACTCACCCGTTTTATGCGCGATATCATCGATGTCTCCGTGCACTGCATGGGCTCCCCGCGCGAAGAAGAAGACGTATTTGTCCACGGCGTGGACCCCGCACTTGAGGGTGCTAATGGCGCGCTTAAGACTTTGTCCACTGGGCTTCGCATGGCCGATGCCGCCTCCGATATCGACATCGCCCATTCCCACACGTGGTACACGGGTCTTGCCGGCCACCTCTCCGCCCAGCTCTACGATATTCCGCATGTGGTCACCGCCCACTCGCTGGAGCCGCACCGCCCGTGGAAGCGCGAGCAGCTCGGCGGCGGCTATGACGTTTCCTCGTGGTCCGAGAAGAACGCCATGGAATATGCCGACGCCGTCATCGCCGTCTCCGCCGGCATGAAGGACTCCATCCTTGATGCTTACCCACGGATCGACGCCTCCAAGGTCCACGTTGTCCTCAACGGCATCGACACCGAGCTGTGGCAGCCACGAGAGGGAGATGTGTTGGACAAGCTGGGCGTCGATAAGCAACGCCCCATCGTTGCCTTCGTCGGCCGCATTACCCGGCAAAAAGGCGTGAAGCACCTGTTGCAGGCGGCGCAGAAATTCGACCCGGATATCCAGCTGGTGCTGTGTGCCGGCGCGCCCGATACGCCCGAAATCGCGGCGGAGACCGAGGCGCTGGTGGATGAGCTGCGCGCCCAGCGCGATGGTATTTTCTGGGTCAAGGACATGCTCCCGCGCAACGAGGTCCAGCAGATTTACTCCGGTGCGGATGTGTTTGTTTGCCCGTCCATCTACGAGCCGCTCGGCATCGTCAACCTGGAAGCTATGGCCTGCGGCACGGCCGTTGTCGCCTCCAACGTAGGCGGCATTCCGGAGGTTGTGGTCGATGGCGAGACCGGTGTGCTGGTGCCATACGACGCCGCCGCTACCGCCGCCTTCGAAGCCGACCTCGCCGCCGCCGTCGATGACCTCGCCGTCGATAAAGAGCGCGCCGCCGATTTCGGCCGCGCCGGCCGCGAGCGCGCCATTCGCGATTTCTCTTGGGCTACCATTGCCGCCCAGACCGTCGATATCTACCGCAGCTTGATTTAAGGAAGGATAGCCGTGACAACTCACCGCCCCGAACTGCATTTTGTCCCCGAAGACGGCGTCCTCGACGCCCCCGCTGGTATCCTGCGCGACGGCGATACCTGGCACCTGTTCTACCAGTACCGCCCCACCGCAGACTCCCCTGCCCGCTGGGGACACACCTACTCCGAAGAGTCTCCCTTTGACTGGTTGGACTGCGACGATGTCCTCGCCCCCGTCGGCGGCGAGCTCTCCCTGCGCGCAGGTTCCGTAGCCCAAGGCCCGGACGATATCCATCTCTACTTCACCTCCGTGACCGCCGCCGGAATCGCCGTTCACCTCGCCCGCTACGCTGACGTGGACGAGATCTGCGAGGTCTCCGACGACCCTCAAGCGCTCGACCCCAATGTTGTTCGTTTTGGCGAGGTCGTAGGCAATACCCGCAACTTTGATCACTTCCGCTCCCCCTGCGTGGTGCCCGATTGGGCCTCCGAGGACCGCGATGACGGCCACGACGGCTGGCTCATGCTCGCGCTCACCGGCCACTCCGACGCCCCGGTTCCCGTCATCCTCGAATCCACCGACGGCGTGTCTTGGCGCCTGCGCGGCGGCCTCAAGTTCGACGGCGACCCTGGCTTCCTCGAAGGCGAGGTCCCCGTTACCTCGCCCATCCCGCCGGTTGTCTCCCCGCGCCTGGTTCGCCTGCGCGATGAGGTTGACGGCAATATCTACGACGTCCTCTTCGTCACCCTAGAGCGCGGCGGCCGCGACGTCTCCGGCTACCTCGTCGGCCGGCTGGAGGGCACCACCTTTACCGTGGTCTCCGGCTTCCGCCGCGTGGACTTCGGCCACGATTTCTCCCGCCCGCGCAGTACCAACACCACTACCGGCACTCTCACCCCAGAGCAGCGCTACGAGCGCGCCGTCATCGTCGGCCTCCTCAACGGCAACGGCCGCGGCGACGACGCCACCGCGCACGCCTCCTGGGAGGCCGAAGGCTGGGCCAATGCTCTGTCCCTGCCTCGCCGGGTCACCCTCGAAGGCGGCGTCCTCTACCAAGCACCCGCCCCCGGTTTGCCCGATGCCGTCAAGCTCTCCGATTACGCCCGTTCCTGGACCGGCGTTATGGAGGTCCCTTCCGGTTCCTGCGTAACGGTCACGCTTCTCGACGGCGCCGGTGACCCCGCCGCCACCATCTGCCACTCCGGCGATGACATCAGTCTCGATCGCTCCATGAACAAGGCCTTCGACCACTGTTTCGCTGATTCCAAACCCGCCACCGCCACGCTTGCCGAAGGCGACTCCGATACCCTCACCATCATCCAAGACGGCTCCACCGTTGAGGTATTCGTCGACGGCGGCCTCATCGCGATGGCCTCCCGCGTCTACTTCGAAGGTGGCTGCTCCGGCCTGCAAGTCGAGACCTCCGGCGATGCCGTCATCGAGCAGGACTGGCAGCGCTCCGGCTCCAAGCTTTAATCCTCCTGGCTCGCCCCTCCTCACCCAACCCGTCTCTCTCCGTCCCTCCCCCCGCCCTTCGCGCTCACCGGCGCGGCCGCCCACCGCGGTTCCGCCTCTCCTGGTGAGCGGCAAGAGCGGGGATTTCGTTTTCAATCCACATCGCTGGGCTGCGTCTCCCCTAGCTCCCTCACACGCGTCCTTCGCGCTCACGGGGAGAAGCTGGGGCGTCGGAAAGCGTGTGCCGGTGAGCGGCAAGGGGGAAACCTCCCCTCGCGCTCACTGGGGAGACGAAAAGAACCGCCCCACGCGCTTCCGGTGAGCGCGAAGGGCGGTGGAGGTGGCTGTGGCCGGCCGGGAGCTAGACGGCGCGGAGGCGATCCAAGCGGGCGCGGGCGGTGACCGTGAGCGTCGGGGGCAGTGCGGCCATGCGCTCGGCGAGTTCGCCGGCGCTGATGTGGCGCGCGGACGGGCTCATGCCGACCTGAGCGGCGACGGAGGCCTTATCAAGCTCGATGGGGAACGAGATATCCACCGGGTCGGCCGCCTGCTCGAGAAAGCCCTCGGCCTGCTCATACATGCGCTCCACCTTGCCTTCTTCCACGCCAAGGATGCCGAGCGGCTCGCGCAGCTCATCCAGGTGTCCGGCGCCCGGGGTCAAGACGATGACCTGGCCACCCGGGGCGAGCACGCGTTGGAACTCGGCTGGATTGCGCGGGGCAAAGACGACGGAGATTGCGTTGACGGACTCATCCCGGATGGGCAGGCGCTCCCACACATCGGCCACGACGGCGCCGACGCGCGAGTGGCACTTAGCCAAGTGCTTCGCGGCGTGCGGGGAAATGTCGAGGCCGACGCCGCGGGCCTCCGCGATGGAGTCCAGAGTATGCGCCAGGTAGTAGCCGGTGCCGGCACCCACCTCGAGGAGGGAGGCGGGCGTGGACTCGGCCAGGGAGGCGGAATCCAGTGCGTCCTGGACGGCCCCGGTTACCGCCTCGACGAAGGGCGCGAAGTGGCCCATGGCCAAATAGGTCTCGCGGGCGTTGACCATATCCATGTCATCGCCCTTGTGCTTGAGTCCGGCGCCGGCGGCCAAGGTGACATAGCCCTGCTTGGCCACATCATAAGAGTGGCCGGATTCCGAAACGAGGCGAGAGAAATCATCGGCACCAGAAAGCGCGGTGCCATCGTTGGGATCGGCCAGAATGTCGACGATATGAGAAAGCATGTACCTAGACTAGCTAGAAACCTCGGTCAACAGGGAACCGAGCTCGGCGGCTTCGTCCTTGCTCAGCTCGATGACGATGCGACCGCCGCCATCCGAGGGGATGCGCATGACAATTTTGCGGGACTCCTCTACTGCTTCCATTTCTCCGCCCGTGGTGCGCGGCTTCATTGCTGCCATAGTGAGTCTCCTTTAGTTAACTTCTTTTCTTTCCAGCTTAGACCTTTTCTGCGCGGAAGATAGTTGTTCCTCCAATTGCGTGAGGAGATCGTCCACCTGATCCTGGCGGTATCCACGGGGAACTACCTCGAATTTCACCTGGTCAAGGCGGCCTTCGCGGAGTGCGGCGCGGTTATTTTCGCGCACCTTCTGCGGCTCGTCGAGCGGGTGCATGACCTCGCCGCGGCCAAAAATGGAGCCCCATACCCAGGTGCCGATGACGGTCAGGGCGATAAGGACTAGGAGGAGCATAATCCAAGACAGCATGGCTTAAACCTTACCTTTTAGCGGCGGGCGTTGAGCAACGGGCGCGATGACCCCGGCGCGGGCGAGCAGCGTGCGCGCGACTACCTCGGCCATCGGCGCCAGCTCGTGCAGCGGCCGGTTGCGGTGTACCCGCGTGCCCAGGTCTACCTGTGCGATTGTGCCCCGCTTGCCGACGTCCACCATTAGCCCCGCTTCCACCCCATAGCCCTCCACGAAGGGCAGTTCTAGGGCGGTGGCGCGGCGCAGGGCGTATTCGCCTCCGAGGGGTTGATCGATGTGAGCGAGCTCGGGAAAGAACTGCTTGATGAGCGGCTTGGCGGTCAATTCGGTCACGCGGCCACCGCCGGTGGGCTGGCCGTTGAGGCTGCGGCGGTAGCGGGCTTTGACCATCTCCACCGCTGGGTCGGCGAAGGGCGCGGCCAGGGCCGAGACCATGCCGGGTGCGGCGGATTCAAGGTCGGCGTCGACAAAGACGACGATGTCTCCCTTCGCTGCGGCAACCCCGCGCCAGAGGGATTCGCCCTTCCCGGGGCGCGGTTCCTCTGGAAGGATATCGCGCCAATTGCGCACGTCCGCTCCGGCGGCGGCAGCGCGGGAGGCGGTGGCGTCGGTGGAGTCGGCGTCGATGACGAGCACCTCAAACGGTTCATCGGCGAGGCAGGCGCGCACGACGTCCGCGACAGTGCCCTCCTCGTTGAGCGCTGGAATGATAACGGAGACGTTCATGCAAGGCCTCGCGTGGTTACTAGCGGGGCGACCTCGCCTTGGATGGCGGCGGTCATGCGTATGACATCGGCGGTCTCGGCCACCTCGTGCACGCGAAAGGCGGCCACGCCGCGGGCCGCGGACCACGCGGTGGCGGCCAGGGTGCCGGCCACGCGCTCTCCTACTCCGCGGTCGAGCGTCTCGCCCACGAAGTCCTTATTGGATAGCGCCATAAGCACCGGCCATCCGGTGGCCACGACCTCGTCGATGCGCCGCAGGAGCTCGAGCCCATGGAAGGTGTTCTTGCCAAAGTCATGCGTCGGATCGATGAAGGTCATATCCTCCGGGCAGCCGAGGGAGGCGGCGCGCTCGGCCAGTTGGGTGGTTTCCGCGATCACATCGGCCACCACGTCGTCGAAGTGGACGCGATGCGGCCGGGTGCGCGGGGTGATGCCGCCGGTGTGCGAACACACATAGCCCACACGGTGGTGGCCGGCGACCTCGATGAGCTCGGGGTCCCAACCGGCCCAGGTGTCATTGACCAGGCCGGCGCCGGCTGCGATGGCGGCCTCGGCCACCTCGCTGCGCCAGGTATCGACGGAGATGAGCACATCCGGGTGGCGCTCGTGCACCTTCTCGATGGTCGGCACCACGCGGTCGATTTCCTCCGTCGCGTCCACGGCCTTGCCGGGGCCAGCCTTCACGCCGCCGATATCGACGATCGATGCACCGGCAGCGATCACCTCATCACAACGGCGCAGCGCCGGGTCAAGGTCAAAAGTTGCGCCCTTGTCATAGAAGGAATCCGGGGTGCGATTGACAATCGCCATCACACGCGCGAGGCTCAACGCGGCTCCCTGATGCGCTTATCGCTCATGACTTGGTGGCGTTGGATGATGTGGGAGAGGGCCTCATCGGGGTCGTCGGTAAGCAGGAAAAGCTCCCGGTCGCCCTCGTTAATATAGCCATTGGCCGCGAGCGTGTTGTCCATCCATTCCAGCAGGCCGGACCAATACTCGGTGCCCATGAGCACGATGGGGTAATTGGTCACCTTTCCGGTCTGCACCATGCACATGACCTCGAAGAACTCATCCATCGTGCCCATGCCGCCTGGCAGGCAGATGAAGGCCTGCGAGTATTTCAAGAACATCGTCTTGCGGGCAAAGAAGTAGCGGAAATTCAGGCCCAGGTCCACATACTCGTTAAGGCCCTGCTCGTGGGGCAGCTCGATGCCCAGGCCCACGGAGAGCCCGCCGGCCTCGTGGGCGCCGCGATTGGCTGCCTCCATGATGCCGGGGCCGCCGCCGGTGATGACGGCATAGGAGTGCTCGGCCAGCTTGCGGCCGACCTCGACGCCCAACTGGTAGCTCGCATCCTCCGGCGTGGTGCGTGCGGAGCCGAAGACGGTAACGGCCTTCGGCAGCTTGGAGAGCGCATCGAAGCCAGCGACGAATTCGCCTTGGATGCGCAGGACGCGCCACGGATCGGCATGCTGCCACTCATGGTCCGCGCCGGACTCCAAGAGCCGTTGGTCAAAGGTGGAGGCCTGCTCGCCTTCGGTGCGCAGCAGCATCGGGCCACGCAGGGTGCGCATCTGCTCAGGGGTCATGGTCTATCCCTTCAGGTAGTTCAAGAGGGCGGTGGATACTTCGGTGATCTGCGCGGTGGGGACCTGCTCGTCCTTCTTGTGCGCGAACCCGGGGTCGCCGGCGCCAAAGTTTACGGCCGGGGTGCCCATTTCGGAGAAGCGGGCGACGTCGGTCCAGCCGTACTTGGCGCGGACGTTGCCCCCGACGGCGTCGATAAGAGCCTTGGCCGCTGGCTGGCCCAAGCCAGGCTGGGCGGCGGGGGCGATGTCATCGATTTCGATGGTGACATCTTCTTCTTCGCCGATGATGGACTTCATGTACTCCAGCGCCTCGTCGCTCGTGCGGTCCGGCGCGAAGCGGAAGTTTACAAACATCCACGCCTCATCCGGCAGCGTATTGGTGGCCACGCCGGACTCGAGGTGGACGATGTTGAGGCCCTCGCGGTAGGTGCAGCCATCGATGGTGACATCGCGGGACTCATAGGCGGCGATGCGGCTCATGATGGGCGCGAGCTTGTGTGCTGCGTTGGATCCGAGCCACGCGCGGGCCGAGTGCGCGCGGGTGCCGTGGGCGGTAACGCGCAGGCGGATGGAGCCCTGACAGCCGGCCTCCACCATGGCACCGGAGGGCTCGCCCAGCAGCGCGAAGTCGCCCTCGAGCCACTCCGGGTGGTCTTTTTGCAGGTGGCCCAAACCATTAAATTCAGTAGCCACCTCTTCCCCCTCGTAGGCGATGACGGTGAGGTCATGCTTTAGCTCGTTCGCTTCGTGCAGCTGGGCAAAAGCATTGAGGTAGACGGCCATGCCGGACTTCATGTCCACAGTGCCACAGCCCCACATAATCTCCACCCCGTCTTCAGAGGTTTCCATGTGATGCGGTACATTTTCTGCCAACGGAACGGTATCGATGTGGCCGGCGAGCACCACGCGGGAATCTAGTCCGCGGTTCGTGCGGGCACACACGGTATTGCCGTAGCGGGCAACCTCGACGTCCAAACCGCGCAGCGCCTCTTCGATGGCGTCTGCGATGGCCTCCTCATGGTGGGAGGGGCTCGGAATATCCACGAGCGCCTTGGTCAGTTCGATGGGGTCTGCATATAGATCTAAAGTCACAAAGCGCCATGCTAGCGCTCCGCGCAGCTCACCGCATTGTGTAAAGTTCACTTCACTGCAAATAATTCGTCCTCCCTAAGGTGATAACAATGGCCGAAGCCACTCAATTGAAATCCCGTCATCTCACGATGATGGGTCTTGGCTCTGCCGTAGGCGCCGGTCTTTTCCTCGGCGTCGGCCTCGGCATCCAGATTTCCGGCACCTCCGTGCTCATCTCCTATGCCGTGGCCGGCGCGCTCATCGCACTGGTGATGTGGATGCTTGGTGAAATGGCCGCCGCCCGCCCCTCTTTGGGGTCGTTTTCTACCTACGCCGGCCAGGCCTTCGGTCACTGGGCGCGCTTTACCATGGGGTGGATTTACTGGTTCATGCTGATCATGGTCATGGGTGCCGAAATCACCGGCGCGGCCGCCATCATTTCCAACTGGTTCGATATTGCCCCGTGGATTCCAGCGTTTATTGCTGTGGCCTTCTTCGCGGTGGTCAATTTCGCGGCCGTGGGCGGTTTTGGTGAGTTCGAGTTCTGGTTCGCCATCATCAAGGTCGGAGTCATCGTCGCTTTCCTCGTCATCGGCGCACTTATGGCGCTGGGCATCCTGCCGGGCATGGATGTCTCCTTGGCCGGTAGCAACTTCACCGATAATTTCCTGCCCAATGGCATGCCTGGATTCGCCGCCGGATTGCTGGCCGTCGCCTTTGCCTTTGGCGGCATCGAACTGGTGACCATCGCGGCGGCCGAGTCCGAGGATCCGGCGCACAACGTCGCCACCGCGGTGCGCGCCATCATCGTGCGCATCATGATTTTCTACATCGGCTCCATCGTGGTGATCACCATGGCACTGCCGTTTAGCTCCATCCAGGACGCCGATGTCGCGGCCGATTCGCCCTTCACCCTGGTGCTAGCGGCCGCCAAGATTCCCTTCGCGGCCGGCTTCATGGAGGCGATCATCGCTCTAGCGCTGCTATCTGCCTTCAACGCGCAGATTTACGCCACCTCCCGCTTGGTCTTTGATATGGCCAAGGACCACTGCGCCCCGGGATTCTTCCTCAAGCAAAACCGCGCCGGCTCCCCCATCAACGCAGTCATGTTGTCCATGGTCTTCGCCTTCGCTTCGGTGGGCCTGCAGTTCTGGAACCCGCCGGGGCTTCTGGCATTCCTCTTCAACGCGGTCGGAGGGTGCTTGCTAGTCATCTGGGCCTTCATCGTCGCGTCCTTTATCAAGTTGCACCCCGTGCTGCGCAAGAACGGCGAGCTGACCGAGATCCACGTACCCGGCTTCCCCTGGCTTCCGTGGGTTACGGCCGCCGCCCTGGCCGGACTGACCCTGCTGATGCTCTTTGATCCGGCCGCGCGCAACCAGGTCATCTCGGTGCTCATCCTGGCCGCGGTGCTCGTCATCTTGTCTTTCGTGCTTCCCACCGGCCAGCGCGCGGGGGCGCGGAAGTAGTTGCTAAGCTAGCGGGCATGACTTCTGCATCCGCACGTGGCCTAGCAACCATTACCCATGACGGCACCGTCTTGGACGTATGGTTCCCGGCCGTATACACCGATAAGAACGTAGAGACCACCGAGACCAAGCGCTTGGAGGAGGTTCCCCAGCAGTTCTCCGCGCTGGCGGGCCCGGACGAGGAGCGTGGCGTGGCCCGTGTTGCCGTTGAGACCTCCATCAAGGATCTGGATGACGTCCCCGTCGATACCTACGATGCTTACCTGCGCCTGCACCTCCTCTCCCACCGCGCCGTCAAGCCGCACGGCCTGAATATGGATGGCATCTTCGGCCACCTCAATAATGTGGTCTGGACCAACTACGGCCCCTGTGCGGTTTCCGATTTCCAGATGGTGCGCGGCCGCCTCGCTTCCCGTGGCCCGGTCGTTGTTTACTCCGTGGACAAGTTCCCCCGCATGGTGGACTACGTTGTGCCGTCCGGCGTCCGCATTGGTGACGCAGACCGCGTTCGCTTGGGCGCCCACCTGGCTGAGGGCACCACCGTCATGCACGAGGGCTTCGTCAACTTCAACGCCGGCACCCTGGGCGCCTCCATGGTGGAAGGCCGCATCTCCGCGGGCGTCGTCGTGGGCGATGGCTCCGATATCGGCGGCGGCGCGTCCATCATGGGCACCCTATCCGGCGGCGGCAAGGAGGTCATTTCCATTGGCGAGCGGTGCCTCCTCGGCGCCAACTCCGGCATTGGCATTTCGCTTGGCGACGACGCCGTGGTCGAAGCCGGCCTCTACGTCACCGCCGGCACCAAGGTAGCCGTCTTTGGCAAGGTCGCGGAAGCACTGGGCGTCGGCAATGGCGAGAACGTCAAGGGTTCTCAGCTCTCCGGCGCCTCCGGCATGCTGCTGCGCCGCAACTCCGTCTCCGGTGCGGTTGAGGCCGTGGAGTGGAAGTCCGAGGCCGTCGCGCTTAACGACGAGCTGCACAAGAATTAACACCCCCGATTCCTATAGCCCAATCGGGCAAAATAAGATGGAGGGGTGACTGATAACTCCTCCACCCTCGGTTCTGGCCTGAAGGTCCGCCACCTGACGATGATGGGGCTAGGCTCCACCATCGGTGCCGGACTTTTCTTGGGCACCGGCGTCGGCATTTCCGCCGCCGGCCCCGCCGTGCTCCTCGCCTACGTCATCGCTGGCTTTCTGGCCATTTTGGTGATGCAGATGCTGGGCGAGATGGGCACCGTTATCCCCGCCTCCGGCTCCTTTTCCGAATACGCCGAACACGGCATCGGCCGCTGGGCGGGCTTTACCCAGGGCTGGATCTATTGGCTAGCCACCGTCGCCGTGCTCGGCGCCGAAATCACCGGCGCGGCCGGCTTCATTGGCTCTTGGTTCAACGTCTCGCCGTGGATCCCCGCCGCCATGTGCGTGGTCCTCTTCGGCGTCGTCAACCTGCTGCGCGTGCGCAGCTTCGGCGAATTCGAGTACTGGTTCGCCCTCATCAAGGTCGTTGTCATCGTGGCCTTCCTCATCATCGGCGCGCTGCTCATCCTGGGTCTCCTGCCCGGCCATTCCTTCATCGGCACCTCCGTCTTCCTAGAGGACGGCTTTATGCCCAACGGTCTCGGCGGCGTCGCGGCCGGCCTGCTCGCAGTAGCCTTCGCCTTCGGCGGCATCGAGGTGGTGGCCATCGCTTCTGCCGAATCCGAAGACCCCGAAAAATCCCTAGTCAACGCCGTGCGCTCCACCATCTTGCGCATTTCCGTGTTCTACCTGGGCTCCGTCCTCGTCATCACGTTCCTCCTGCCCTATTCCATCCTGGGCGGCGCCTCCACGGCCGCAGAATCGCCCTTCACCATGGTTCTCGAGCGCGCCGGCATCCCGGGCGCGGCCGGCATCATGGAAGTCGTCATCGTCCTCGCGCTACTGTCCGCCTTCAACTCGCAGATTTACGCCTCTTCCCGCATGATGCATTCGCTTGCCTCCCGCGGCGAGGCCCCGCGCATCTTCACCACCACCAATAAGGACGGCGTTCCCACTACCGCCATCGGCCTGTCCGTCCTCCTCTCGGCCGTCATGGTGGTGCTCAACTACGCCGATACCGGCTGGCTGCTCACCTTTATGCTCAACGCCGCCGGCGCCTCCCTGCTCATCGTCTGGGTCTTCATCGCCGTCAGCCAACTGCGCCTGCGCCGCCAGCTCGAGGCCCTCCATCCCCTCCCCATCCGCATGTGGGCCTTCCCCTACCTCACCTGGTTCGCCCTCGCCCTCTTTGCGGCCATCGCGGTGCTCATGCTTACCGACGCCACCGCCCGCACCCAACTCCTCTCCGCCGCGACCATGTTCGTGGTGCTCGCCATCGCCGGTGTCATCAATTCCAAGGTTCGCGGCATCAACCCGACCTCGACGCTGCCCCTCACCTAGCCCCTCGGCCACTCCCCGCCCTTCGCGCTCACCGGCGCGAGGCTGGGTCTCTCTTTTCGCCCCCTCGTGAGCGCCAAGGGCGAGCTTTCCCACGCCCCTCCCGCCGCGCTCACGGGGAGCACAAATCAGGGCAGCCCGGGGCCGCCGGTGAGCGCGAAGGGCAGTTATCCACAGCCATCCGGACCACGCAGCGGAAAATCGCCCCCGAACCCCGGGTTATCCACAGGATGCTGCGACGCGCATAGCTCCAGCCCAACACGACCGCTTAGGTTAAGTCCCATGGGGGAATGGACTACCGCGGAACTGCGCGGGCAAGGTTTGAGCAAGGACGCGATTCGTCGCAAGGTGCGCGATGGGAAGCTCTATCGCGTGCATCGGGGGATCTATACCGATGAATGGACGCCCTGGGCGGTGGCGCGGACGCTGGCGCATGGGCTCAGCCGCATCCATTTCACGGGAAAGACAGCGCAGGAGATTTACCTCGGCCGGCAGCTGTCGTTTCCTCTGGAAGCGGAGGGACCGCGCACTTTGAAGGGGAAGAACTTTCGCGTTTCACACTCGCGGCTTCGGGCTACACACAAGGTCAACGGCCTTCCGGTGGTGCAACCGTTGTGGGCCGCGCGCAAGATTTCGCGGGCCTGCAGGCCTCTTTTGGAAGAACACTACCGGGGAAAGCACGGACCCGGCCGTCTAGAAAAGGACCGTCGGCGAATGCGGCGCGTCCCGAGGTCCCTAAAGGAGACGATTCGGCACGCAGCGATTGGAGCGGATAGCCCACCGGAGCGCACTTTAAGCAGAAAGCTGCGCACTGAAGGAATTCTCCCAGAACACAATGCTCTCATTGCGGGGTACCGCTTTGATCTCAGGATTGGAAGGCTTCTTGTGGAAGTCGATGGCTGGGAATACCACAAACACAGCGTGGCCTTTCAAGCCGACCGCTCCAAACAAAACGCGGCCGTCGCCCACGGATATACGGTTTTGCGCTTTACTGCCGATGACATCAACTACCACCTCAGCGAAGCCATACTTCTCATCAAAGCGACTCTTGACGTGCTAAAAGGCCGCAACCCTGAGCTTCCGACCTCAGCAACTCAGCCTTATTGGAAGTGGCATCTGTGTGTGAGACATTTGCCCCAATGACAACTATCCTTTACACTAAGGCATGTAAGAACGACAAACAGTAAAGGAGTCCAGATGGCAGACCACCCCAACATGGTCCGCAAATGGCGCCGCTGGCTCGAATTATCACAAGCCGAACTCGCTGAAAAAGCCGGCGTCTCCCGCCAGACCATCGCCAATATCGAACGGGGCAATTACTCCCCTTCCGTGCACCTCGCACTGGACATTTGCCACGAACTAGGTAAATCCGTCGAAGAAATCTTTGGAGCTGAACAACATGATTAACGCCATTGCCAACTACTCCCTCAATGAAATCGAGCGCACGACTCGCGATGAATTCGAACGCGACACGCTCTACAAAGCCTGCGCAATTGGCATCACCCTCATCTCATTCCTCGAGCTCGCCGTCGCCGCAATCCTCGCCTGGGTCCTCCCCGGCCAAATGAGTATGCTGTGCTTCCTCGCGCTCATACCATCCATCATCGGCAATACGATCGGCACCGCGTGGATGCGCCAACGCGTCGCCACCCCACCGGTGGGCCGCGACTGGACGGCAATGGCCGTCTACTTCATCCCGCTCATTGCCATGTTCACCGGCATAGCCTATAACGCCTACGCGCCTGCCGACGGTCACAGCCCCGCCTCTTACCTCCTCGGTACCGCCGTCGGTGCTATCACCGCCCTCATCCTCACCCCCTTTATTCGTCGCCGCCAGCACCGCCGCGACCAGGCTCGCCTGGATGCCGAGCTCGAAGACTAATCCCCCTCCCACCCCTTCCCTTCACCCGCCCTTCGCGCTCACCGCGGACGGCGGGTTCTCTCGTTTTCACCCCCGCCGTGAGCGCGACGGTAGGTTCCTCCCCTTTGCCGCTCACCGAGAGCAAGAAAAAGCCCCACCACCGTGCGCTGGTGAGCGCGAAGGGCGATGGGGTGGGGCGAAGCTTGACAGAGGGCCAGGCTAGGCAGGCTCGGTTTCGTGAATAACCTGCGGCGTCTTCGGCTTCGAGCGGAAGGTCCACAGCTTATTCAAAATGAAATTGATCGGCATGGCAACAATGATGGAAATTGCCGATGCCCAGTACACCTTTGTACGCAGACCGGTTGAATCATCCAGAATGTCTGAGGGCAAATGCAGCGGCGAAGTCGGGTTCATCAACAATGTCGCCACGACTTGGCTTACGAAGAAAGCTCCAACGCCAGCGAGCAGGAATGGGAAGAAGCCACGCAGCCAGGACACTTTCGTGACTGAGCGGAAGGTCCACATTCGGTTGAGTTGGTAGTTCCAAGTGTTCGCGACCAAGAAGGCAATAGTCAGGAACACGTGATACCAGCGGATATGAAAAACGGAACCAAAGAGGTTGATAAATGGATCGTCCGCATCAATGCCGCCGGACCACCAAGTAATCTTTCTGCACAAGTAAACTACGAAAAGATTGACAACGGTACCGGAACCGCCGACGATGCCGAATTTGAGAAACTGCCCAAAATTGGACACAAAGCGCGCGACGCTGAGGTCTGCCATGGGCCGCCTTTCTAGCCAGTGATTTAATAACTACTCGATTGTAGTTCTTAAGGCCTGGGAACTGAAAAATTGACGCTCGGAATGTGATAGAGGATCTATAAAAGTTATAGCCTCGTGGAGCAGGGCGAGCGGGGTTCGAAAGTCATAGAGGTCGAGCTCGCGCGGGGTGGGATAGGTATCGTCGCCAAGCAGCGGGTGGCCGAGGTGATTGAGCAGCACCCGCAGCTGGTGGGTATGTCCGGTGCGCGGCCACATGGTCACCTCCCGGCCGGCGGCGCGCACATACGTGGAGGTGGGCGCGCCTTCGGGGGCCACGAGCACCTGGCGCGACCCGCGGGGCTTGTGCATGCGCAGGGCAATTTCCCGGTCCACGAAAAGCGGCTGCTTGACGATGCCCCGATACCCCTTCACCGCACTCCCCTCCAGGAAGATGCGCTGGTAAGCGGCGCGGGTTTCGGGATTGCGGGAGCAGATAACGAGGCCAGCGGTCAGGCGATCTAGGCGGTGCAGGGGTACGATGTCGTCTTCGCCAAAATCCACGCGCAGGCGGGTTTGCAAAGTTTCGCGCTGGAGTCGGCCGTTGGTGGTCGTGGGGAGGAAGTGCGGCTTATCGGCCACGATGAGGTCGCGGTCGACGTGGACCACGGAGTAGTCGAAAGGAATCGGGCGCTCCGGAGGAACGGAGGGGTGGTACCAAGCGGGCACGGGGTGCGGGAGCGCGGCGCCGGGCGGCAGCACGGTGCCGGGCGAAAAGGGAGAGTCGCCGGCACGGGCGGCGAAGTACTCCCCTTCCTCGGGCACGCGGCCGCGCAGGACCGTTTTGCGCGGCGAAATGCCCGCGCGGCTGGGAGGCCTGCCGGAATTAGGCACCGGCGAGGCGGTCGACGGCGGCATCGATGCGCTCATCGGTGCCATTGAGGCCGATGCGCACGTGCTTCTCGCCGGCCGGGCCGTAAAAGTCACCCGGGGCCGCGAGGATGCCCCGCTCAGCAAGCCAGTCGATGGTATCGCGGCAATTCTCGCCGCGGGTGGCCCACAGGTACATGCCGGCATCGGAGTGATCGATGGTAAAGCCGGCGTCGACAAGCGCGTGCATGAGCACCGCACGGCGGGAAGCGTAGCGGTTGCGCTGGAGCGCCTCGGTGTCGTCGTCGTTTAGCGCGGCGACCATGGCGGCCTGGATGGGACCTGGAACGATGAGGCCGGCGTGCTTGCGCAGCTGGAGCAGCTCGGCGATGAGCTCGTTATCGCCCGCGAAGAAGCCGGCGCGGTAGGAGGCCATATTCGCGGTCTTAGACAACGAATGCATGGCGATGAGCCCGGTGTTATCTCCATCGGTCACGCGCGGATCAAGGATGGATACCGGCGGATTATCGTCGTTCCACCCCAGGCTCATATAGCACTCATCGGAGGCGATGATGGCGCCGGTCTCCCGCGCCCACGCCACGATGCGGCGCAGTTCCTCCACGCTGAGGACGCGGCCGGTGGGATTGGACGGCGAGTTCAAAAAGACCAGGGAGGCATCCTGGAAATCGGAATCCGCGCGCAGCGGCGTGGCGCCGGCGAGCAGGGCGCCCACCTCGTAGGTGGGATAGGCCACCGACGGGAAGGCCACGGTCTCGCCGCGCATGCCCAGAAGCGTGGGCAGCCAAGCGATGGCCTCTTTGGTGCCGACCACCGGTAGGACGCGGTCTACCTGCATGTTATAGCGGCGGGTGAGCGCGGCGGCGATGGCCTCGCGCAGCTCCGGGGTGCCGGCGGTCTGCGGGTAACCAGAGTTCTGCGCGGCTGCGGTCAACGCAAGCTGCACGCCTGGGGATACAGGGTCAACGGGGTTGCCCACCGAGAGGTCAACGATTCCACCCGGGTGGGCCTGGGCTTTCTTCTTGGCGCCAGCCAGCGAATCCCAGGGGAAGTCTGGAAGCGTCTTTCCTAGCGGTGTGCGTGCCATGTCTTACTCCTGATTCTGTGGCGGAAGCGCGGCAATCATCGGGACGTCAAAGTCCTGTGGGCCGAGGGCCGCCGCGCCGCCTGGGGAGCCCAGGTCATCGAAGAAGGCTGCGTTGGCGTCGTTGTAGTCCAGCCACTCATCGGGAACGTCATCCTCGTAGAAGATGGCCTCGACCGGGCAAGCTGGCTCGCAGGCGCCGCAGTCCACGCACTCATCCGGGTGGATGTAGAGCATGCGCTTGCCCTCGTAGATGCAGTCAACAGGGCATTCCTCAACGCAGCCGCGGTCCATTACGTCAACGCAAGGCTGTGCGATCGTATAAGTCATGGAGATTCCTTGAAGCTTCCTGATTTCTCGGATTTGGGGTGATTAATAGTATGTCACTTCTGCTTGAAAAATGGCCAAACGCCCCCGCCTATCCCGGCCAAAAGCAGGAGCAGGCTGAGAATATTATTGGCCAAGAGCATGTCTCCTGTCATCGGTACGAGGAGCATGAAGGCGAAAAAGCCCAGGCACCAGACGATGAGCGGGATGGCGCCGACCGCCGGCGCGGGACTCCATAGCCGGGCAGTGCGGGTAAGCACGGAATTAAACCACCACGCAAGCAGGATGGTGATGGGAAAGGCCACGCTCGCCCCATTGGATAGCGGAATTCGCGCGGTGAGGTAGATGACCTCGAGGAAGACCGATAGCAACGCGCCGATGGCCAGCCACACTAGGCCGGTGACCTGCTCGCTGCGACTAAAATCCGTGCGCATTACAGGCCGCCCAGCAGGTCATCGGCCGGCTCACCCTGTCCCAGCTGGAAGTACTCGGCGCGCAGCAGGGGCATGACCAGCAGATTGGATAGTCCATAGGCCCCGGGCACCTGCTCGGGTTCGTGCAGCGCGGCCACGGCGGCCTCGGGGTTGGTGCGGGTGGTGGAGCCATCGGCCACCCAGATTTGGGAGGCGTGGGCGCGCATGGCGCAGCGCTTGGCGTCAAGGGCGGCGTCGGAAAGAGCGACGGTGACATCGGCGCCCTCGTTGGTGAAATTGTCTAGGTACTCCTGGCTGGGCTTGGTCCACCCGGCCGGCGCATCCAGGGTGTCCAAGCCGGCATAGTTGGCGGCGCGTTCAAAAATGCCGTACCAAATGCGCGTGCTTGGCGCAGCCGCCTTCATCACCGCCTCATGCACCGCAATGTGGTCCGGGTGCCCGTAGCCGCCATCGGGCCCGTAGGTGAGGATGGCGTGGGGCTGGATGGCTTCGAGCTCGTCGCTGAGAAACTCGGCGGCCTCCTCGATGCGATTGACCAACGCACGGGGGTTATCGTGCGAGGGAGAACCCGCCATGCCAGAGTCGCGGAAATGCCCGAATCCGCCCAATTGAACTCCCTTGACGCCCAGCGCATCGAGGGCATTGGCCAATTCGCGGGCGCGGAAACCGCCGAGCTGATCATGATCGGCCAGGCCTTGGTAAGGCTCGCCGATGACCTCGCCATCCTCGCCCAAGGTAAGCGTAATGACGGAAACTTCGGCGCCGCGTGCGGCTAGAGTGGCCAGGGTGCCACCCATAAAGAGGGTTTCATCATCCGGGTGGGCGTGCACTGCCACCACGCGGTAGCCGGTTAAGTCCTTAGTCTTCATCTATCCTCCAGCGGGGCGCGGTGATAAGACCCTCGTCCCAATCATCAATGCTCTGGCCGGGGCCTACAATACCCTGCCCGAGCGCGTGGATACGCGTCTCATCCACCAAAGGCACGTAGAGGGCCTCCTTAGAGTTCACATCTCGAATGCGTCCGAGCGCTTCCTTCGGGCTCATGGCGCCGGACAAAATCTCCTCGCGAATCTCATCCGCGTTCTCCGGACAGATTCCGGACAGGTCGCCGGCGAGCGGCTGTTTGTCATCGCAGCTGAAGATATTCGCCGCGGACACCGAGTTCAGGGAGATATCCTCCCAGGTCACTACCGCATCCACCTCGCCTTCGGGCAGGAGCTTGGAGGTGATCGTGGTCAGGCGCTCGGACACCACCTCGGCAGCGATCCCGTGGGCTTCGAGGACGTCATAAAGCGTATTGGCCGCGGCCAAGGCGGTGGGGCTGGTGGGGTCTACCGCAAAGCGAATCGGCTTCTTACTAGCGCGGGTGCGCAGCGCAGTGAGATCCGCGTCCTTACTTATAGGGTTATTCCCCGGTTCAAGGTTGGATGCGCGGCCGGTGGCCAAGCGCGCGACCTGGTCCGTATCAATCAGCGAGGCCAATCCGCGGCGCGCTGCCCTTTCTTCTAATGATCCATCCGCGGTGGACATATGCAGGCGCAGTTGGCGCGGGCGGGTCAGTGCTTTATCGGAAACATGCCCTAAAAGGCCCAGTGCCTCCTGCGAGGTTTGATCCGGGGTGAAGTCCGCGAACCCAATCTGCCCAGAGCGCAGCATATTAAGCGCCTGGGTGCTATCGCGCACCTCGCGCAGCTGAATGACGTCCACCTGGGCCGGATTAGCGCCCCAGAAGCGGTCGTTTCGGTTCAAGGTAATAACTCCGCGGCTGCGGTCCACGCTATCGACGAGGAAGCGCCCGGCCGATGCCGGAATCTTATCGGCTAAAGCAGAGCCAAAATTATCGTCCTGCAGCAGGTGGGAAGGCAACAAATTGTGGAAAAGCAAGTGCCAATCTTTCACCTTCTGGGAAAAGTCCACGGTTACTACGCGGCCGCCATCGGAGGTATTGACGGCCGATATGGCGTGGTAGCCGGCGGGATCGCGCACACCGGCGGTGGTGGTCATCTGCTTCCACAGGTAGCTAAAGTCCGCGCCGGAAATGGGGGTGCCATCGGACCATTGTGCGGGCGAGGCAATGACGTAGCGCACCCGCTGCGCCACGCCCTTAGGCGCGGTGACCTCAGAGGCGGATTCGAGGATATCGGCATCCCTTTGCCCATCGTGGAACGCCGAGGGCAGCACCAGTTCTGCAATCTGGTCGACCAGCTCGGAATTATTGGCCACCAGGTGCGGGTTCAATCCCGCGCGCAAGGGGTCCACGCCCACCGAGATGGTCGGTCGCTTGTCGGAGTCAGCATCCTGCGGCTGCTCTTCGTCCGGGGTAGCCGTGGTGGTGGTCTGTTCTTCTTGCAGCGCGGAGGAATTTTCCTCCACCACCGGTGGTGGGCCGGGGTTAGCCGCGCAGGCGCTAAGTATTGCAAGGCTGGCGGTGCTGAGTACCGCTGCGATTGCCGACGCCGCGCGCCTTGGTGAAGCCGGATTCTTTTTCATCGCGGACTACTTTAGTCCCTCCACCCCGCCGAAACGAAGATTTTTGGCGCTAGACTTGGCCACAGACCGCAACTATTAAGGAGACCCCAATGCTCATCTGCCAAGAAATGTTTCTTCTACTGACCAAGGACAACGGCAAGAAGGAAGACTGGGTGTCCAATAATGAGGCCGCTCTGCGCGCCACCGTACTCGCGGACCTGCTACTGGGCGGGCACGTAGAGCTCGGTGAGAAAAAGAAGGTAGAGACTACTCCACAGCGCCCGGAGCACCCCGTGTTGGCTTGGGCTTGGGAAGAGCTGCAGCAGCACAAGGCCACCAGGATGCAGAGCCTGTTGGAGGCTTCGTGGTTTACCCCGCGGGAAATCATCGCCTTGGATTTCCACGCGAATGGACAGCTCGATGTGGAAAAGGCCAAGTGGTGGCAGATTAGCGGCGACCGCTACATCATGACGGACCTGGAGCTGGAAAAGGAACTGCGCGAACGGTTGGTTGCAGTCCTGGAGGCGCAGCGACCAGCCACGGTCAATGACGTCATCATCCTGGATATCCTCCGCGAGGTCAGCGGCGCCTATACCCTGCTGAAAAACGACGCGGAGGGAATGAAGCGCCGCGAGATGCGGGCACGCATTCAGGAGATCAAAGAAGAGGTCGAGTACGACAAAACCGCCTCCTCTGCGGTCAAGGCCGTAGTTGAGGAGGCGGCAGCGGTTGCGGCGATGGTGGCCACGACAGCGGCAATCACCACCACCTAGGGTGCGGCTTTTTACTTATTCATCTGCTTCGCGCGAGCAGCAGCACGCTTGCGGTCGGTAGCGGAAAGCTCCACCTTGCGCACGCGCAGAACGTCCGGGGCGACCTCGACGCACTCGTCGTTGCCACAGAACTCCAGCGCCTCTTCCAGGGAAAGGGTGTGTGCCTTAGCAAGGGTGACCGTGGCATCCGCGGTGGCGGAGCGCATATTGGTCAGCTTCTTTTCCTTGGTGATGTTGATGTCAATATCCTCATCGCGGTTATTGGCACCAACGACCATGCCCTCATAAGCCTCGGCGCCCGGCTCGACGAAGAAGTTGCCGCGGTCAGCCAGCTGCATCAGCGCGTACTGGGTGATCTGGCCGGTGCGGTCAGCCACCAGGGAACCGGTTGGGCGGGACTTGATCTCGCCGGCCCAGACATCCAGGCCGTCAGAAATGGAGTTTGCGATGCCGGCACCGCGGGTCTCCGTCATGAACTGGGTGCGGAAGCCGATGAGGCCGCGGGCAGGAACACGGAAGATCATGCGTACCCAGTCGCCCTCGCGCACGTCCATGGCCTGCATCTGGCCCTTGCGGGAGGCCAGCAGCTGGGTGATAGCACCCTGGTGCTCGGACGGGGCGTCAATGGTGAGGATCTCGTATGGCTCGTAGGTCTTGCCGTCGATTTCCTTGGTCACAACCTGCGGCTTGCCGATGGTCAGCTCAAAGCCCTCGCGACGCATGGACTCGATGAGCACGGACAGCGCCATCTCGCCACGGCCCTGGACCTCCCAAGCATCGGGACGCTCGGTAGGCAGCACGCGCAGGGAAACGTTACCGATAAGTTCCTGCTCCAGACGGGCCTTGACCATACGTGCGGTGAGCTTATCGCCGCCGCCCTGGCCTGCCATCGGGGAGGTATTAACGCCGATGGTCATGGAGATGGCCGGCTCGTCCACGGTGATGCGCGGCAGGGCCTCAGGGTGCTCCGGATCGGCGATGGTGTCACCAATCATGACGTCAGAAATGCCGGAGATCGCCACGATGTCTCCGGCGATGGCTTCCTCGGCCGGCTGACGCTCGAAGCCGACGGTGCGCAGCAGCTCGGCGACCTTCACGGTCTTGGTGTGCTGGTTGCCATCCTCGTCGTAATGGATCCAGGCCACCTGCTGGCCCTTCTTAATGCGGCCGGCGTAGATACGCAGCAGCGCGATACGGCCTAGGAAGTCGGAGGCGTCCAGGTTGGTCACGTGCGCCTGCAGTGGGGCGTCGACGGTAGCGGAAGGCTCTGGGAGGACGTTATAGATGACGTCGAAAAGCGGCTGCAGATCCTCGCCCTCAGGGACGTTGCCATCGCCTGGGTTTTCGGTGGAGGCAACGCCAGCACGGCCGGAAGCGTAGAGAACCGGCAGGTCCAGCAGCTCCTCGGCGGCAGCCGCAGCTTCCTCGTCCTCTAGACCGGCGGCGATTTCCAGCAGCAGATCCTGGGACTCGGAGACAACCTCGTCGATGCGGGCATCCGGTCGGTCAGTCTTGTTCACGCAGATGATAACCGGCAGCTTGGCTTCCAGTGCCTTGGTGAGCACGAAGCGGGTCTGCGGCAGCGGGCCCTCGGAGGCATCAACGAGCAAGACGACGCCATCCACCATGGAAATACCGCGCTCAACCTCGCCACCGAAGTCGGCGTGGCCCGGGGTGTCGATGACGTTAATGATCAGGTCCTGGCCGTCCTTGCCCAGGCCCTTGCGGTGAATAGCCGTGTTCTTGGCCAGAATGGTAATGCCGCGCTCGCGCTCCTGATCATTGGAGTCCATGACGCGGTCCGTGTGTTCACCGTGGTCACCAAAGGCGCCAGACTGCTCCAGCATGCCGTTGACCAGGGTGGTCTTGCCATGGTCAACGTGCGCGACGATGGCAACATTACGGAACTCGGTATTACTCACTAGTGGGGTTCTCCTTCGGAGGATCTACAGCGCTTGCGCGCGCGAAATTGATCTTGAACGAGCTCCCACGATACCCCCTTAAAGGGCCAAGTGCAGCATTGGGGATGGCTTTACCCCGTAACGCACCGTATGGGACGGGCGAAAAATCTTATAGATTGCCAATGCACTTGACACTCCCCCAGCCATCACTATCGTTACTGTAGGTAATATTGTTACAAATGTGACAACTGGGGTTTAACCCCTTCCCGAGACCGCACCCAAGGAATTGATAACGTGAGCCACGCCCGCACCACTTGGCGCCTGTCCGGCCGTACCGGTTATATCGCCGCTGCCACGGCCGCGCTCATTGGCCTCGCCTCCCCCCTCGTCGCCCCAGCGCAGGCTTCCGCACCGGATCTTTCTTCCTTGGTGCAGCAGGCATCCTCGCATAGCCCGCTGGACGAGCTCGGCCGTCCCAACCAGGAAACCCAAGACCGCATCCGCGCTTTTGCAGCACAACCGTGGATTCCCGAGGATGTTCGCAACGCCATCTTGTCGGGCCTCGCGTTCTTCGCCGGCGGCGGCGATGGCAAGGGCGGCGTAGCCATGCCGGAGGGCAATAACCCGAACTTCCGCCAGTTCTACTGGCCCACAGTTTCCGCACACTGCATTGGCGGCACCAGCGATGCCATGGGCTCGGCCATCGCTGTTCCTGGCCCCACCGAAATGCCAGCACCGGGAGCAAAGCCTGGCGAAACCGTCTTCCTCTTCACCGCCCTCGGCACCCCACCGGCCGCACGCGAACAAGGCGGGATGAACGTGCAGTGGTTCAACCTTGACACCCTGCGCAGCGGCGTCACCCCACTGAATAACAACGGCATCAATCAAGACGGCCCTACCACCTTGTCCGGCACCGCCCAGACTGGCAAGGGCACCGTCATCGCGCTGCTTTCTGGCGGCGTGAACACCCAGGAATCCCGCTGCAATTTTGCCCCCACCGCCGCCTTCCTTGAGGTGAAGTAGATGCCGGTGGATCTCCATCCGGTCAAGCGCGAGACCTTTAATACCGCCGAGTACACCAATACCGACCCCAAGGGTTTCCTGCGCGAGGTTGACACGTACACCGAGACGGATTTCGGCCTCTACATGGCTCGCGGCGCCGATCACCCGCGCTTTGGCTACCTGGAATCGTGGCTGCTGCCCGATCTCAACCTGCGCGCCAATATCTTCCATTTCCGCCCTGGTGTAGACGTCCACCAGGACTTTTATATTGATGTGGCCGAAATCCAGCGCGATGGCGCGGTGTGGACCACCCGCGACCTTTATGTGGATCTGGTTGCCACGCGCGGCGAGCCCATTTCCGTGCTCGATATTGATGAACTCTCTGCCGCTACCTCCGCCGGCTTGATTTCCGCCGAGGACGCCGAGAAGGCGATCGACACCACACTTGCCGCGGTCGAGGGCATTACTCGCAGCGGTGATGATGCGATGGCTTGGCTGGCGCATCAGGGGATACACTTAACGTGGTCCGATAACATCACCTTAACCCCAGAAGGATAATTTATGGCCGGTGGCCTTTTTGCCCTGCTTGACGACGTCGCCCTGATCGCCCGCTCCGCTGCCTCTAGCGTTGACGATGTGGCCGCCCTTGCGGGTAAGACCTCCGTGAAGGCCGCAGGTGTGGTAGTCGACGATGCTGCCGTAACCCCACAATACGTGGAGGGAATTAAGCCGCAGCGCGAGCTGCCGATGATCTGGCGCATTACCAAGGGCTCGCTCATCAATAAGCTCGTTATCATCTTGCCCATCGCCATGATCCTCTCCTGGATTGCGCCGTGGGCGCTCACCCCCATCCTGATGTGCGGCGGTACTTTCTTGTGCTTTGAAGGTGCGGAGAAGATCTTGCACCACGTTCTCCCCCACCGGGAAAAGGAGACCGAGTCAGTCCAGGAAAAGGGCGCCGATGCCGAGGACAGCCTAGTTAAGTCTGCTATCACCACCGACCTCATCTTGTCTGCTGAGATCATGGTCATTTCCTTGAATGAAGTCATCAACGAGCCATTCTGGATGCGCCTCGGTGCCCTCATCTTCGTCGGCATCATGCTGACCCTGGGTGTCTACGGCGCCGTTGGCCTCTTGGTCAAGATGGATGATATCGGCTTAGCCCTCAATAAGCGCCACAATGGCAACTCCACCATCGGCACCGCTCTGGTCAAGGGCATGCCGATCGTACTCGATATCATCGGCGTCATCGGTACCGCCGCTATGCTGTGGGTCGGCGGCCATATCGTGGTCAAGGGCCTGCACGAATTCGGTATGGATCAGCCACACGAGTTCATTGCCTCCGTGACCGAAAATATTTCCAACGGTGCCCTGGCGTGGCTGGCAGATACCGGTATCTCCATGGTCTGCGGCCTGGTGCTTGGCGTAGTCGTTGCCACCATCGTGATGGCGGTCAAGGCCTCCTTTGGCAAGACCTCGGCCACCTCCGCCCAGCCGGCGGAGGCTTAAAACGCCGTAGCCCGGCTGCATAGCCGGGCTACATAAATAGCATCAGCGAAACCGCCATCACGGCCATGCCGGCAATCAAGCCGTAGATAGCGTGATGGTGCTCGCCGGTCTCCTCAGCGGTGGGCAATAGCTCATCCAGCGAGATGAAGACCATAATGCCGGCGATGGCGGCGAAGCTAATGCCCATCGTCGCCGGCCCAATAACCGGCAAGAGAAGGCCGAAGCCGATGAGCGCGCCGAGCGGCTCGGCCAGGCCAGACAAGGTGGCCCACCAAAAGGCCTTCTTGCGGGAGCCAGTGGCCTCGCGCAGCGGAACAGCCACCGCAATGCCTTCCGGGATATTGTGAATGGCGATGGCCACCGCCACCGGCACCGCAACTTCCTTAGAATCCAGGCCGGATAGGAAGGTGGCAAACCCCTCGGGGAAATTGTGCAGGCCCAGCGCGCAGGCGGTAAATACGCCGGTTTTCATTAGCTTTTTGCGGCGGGCTTCTTCGGCCGTGGTGGCCGGCTCATGGGGGTTAATCTCCTCCGGCACGAGCCGGTCAATGATGGCGATGACGGCGATGCCAGCAAAGAACGCCCCGACGGCGGCCCAGGTGCCGGTGGTTTCCTCGCCGAGGGCGTCGGAAAGCTGCGCAATGCCTTCCGGCAGGATCTCCATAAAGGAGACATACAGCATCACGCCGGCCGAAAGCCCCAGTGCAGCGGCCATAAAAGCCGGCCCCGGCTGGCGCCTTCCCACCGCCAAAGCGCCGCCAATCGAGGTCGATAGACCCGACAGCAGCACCAAGGCGAAGGCAAAGGCAAAGGTACTAAAAGTCATAGCTGGCACCCTACCAGCCAATAATTGTCAAGTATTAATTTTCTTCCTTATCTTCCGGTACCGGAGAGATGAACTCGCCATTCTTGATAGATGGATCGTTGTCCACATACTCGCCTGCCTCATAGTCATAGCCCACGGCGCGGCCCTCTTCGTCCGTGCGCGCGTACCAATCGGTCACCTCTGCTGCAGTGGAGTTAAAGTGCGCGCCCGTTGCGTAGTCGCCGTCCGTCGGCTCGATAGACAGGGCAAAGTTATCGCCATAATCGCGCACGCCGCGCACGATCGCATTAGAGACAGCTTCGTCCTCGTAGAAATGACGGATGGAGGCAGGATCATGGCGCAGCTCGCGCACCAACGCGATGCACATGAGCACGATGATGACCGCGAAAGGCAGGGCCGTCACCGTAATAAGATTCTGCAGGCCCTGCAGCGCATTACGGCCACCGGCAAGCAAAATGACCACGGCAATGCCAGCCATACATACCACCCAAAAGACCGTTACTGCCGGGTTGGGCTTGGGGTTGCCGCGCTGGGTGAGCTGCGAGTTCACAATGGATGCGGAGTCAGCCGTGGTAATGAAGAAGACCACCAGCATGACGATGACGATGGGCGCCATCCACTCCGCTCCTGGGAAGTGATCCAAGACCTTGAAAAAGATGTCTTCTGCCGCCGGCATGGAATCAATGGTGCCATCTGGGGCGATATCGCCATCGCGGCGCTGCAGCCAAATGGTGGTGCCGCCCAGGATGGTAAAAGCGGCAACAATGATAGCCGAGGGAATAAGCAACACACCGAGCACGAACTGGCGGATGGTTCGCCCGCGGGAAATCTTGGCTACGAAGACGCCCACGAATGGCGACCAGGATACCCACCAAGCCCAGTAGAAGGTGGTCCAGGAGGACAGGAAGGCCACCATGTCTTCCCCCTCGCCCATGTTGGCCGAGAGCATCTGTGGCATTTCATCGAGATATTCAATCACTACGGCCGGCAACATATTGGCCAAGAAGGCGGTCGGCCCCACGACGAAGAAGAACAAGGCCAGCGCCATGGCCAGCACCAGGTTGATATTGGAGAGCCACCGAATGCCCTTGGCCACGCCGGAGACGGCCGAGAAGATCGTTCCGATGGACAGCACTACGATGATTACCAGCGCCGCGGTGTTGCCGGTGGTAGACCAGCCGCTGACCAATTCCACGCCGCGACCGATCTGTAGCGCACCGATGCCCAGCGTGGCGGCGGTGCCGAAGAGAGTGGCAATAATGGCTAAGCCATCGATGATGCGCGCGGGCAGGGAATCAGAGGAGCGATTGCCAAAGAGCGGCATCAGGATGGAGCTCATCAGCGGCACACGGCCGCGGCGGAAGGACACGTAGGCCACGCATAGACCCACGATGGCATAAATCGCCCAGGCATTAAAGCCCCAGTGCATGGCGGCCTGCGCCATGGCCCCCAGCACCGCTTCATCGCTCGCGGCCTCATAGGCACCAGGGCGCGGCGAAAGGTAGTAGCTCAGTGGCTCGAAGGGGCCGAAGAAGATAATGCCGATGCCAATGCCGGCACCAAAGAGCATCGCGGCCCAGCTCACCGTGGAAAATTCCGGCTTCTCCCCATCTAGCCCGAGAGAGATTTTGCCATACTTTGAAAAAGCCAAGATGATGAGCAAAAACATCAGGAACGTCGCCAGGGCGGTAAAGATCCAGCCCAAGTTACGCATCACCCAATCGAGCGCTGTCGAAGAAGCATCGAAGACCTGCTCGGGCGCAATCACACCCCAGATTACGAAGGCGACGACCAGTCCGCCGACCACAAAGAGGATCGGTTTATCCACGCCATACTTGACCTTCTGGTCCTCAATGGAGACGCCCGGCACCAGCGCAGGGTGGATATTATGCGGGTACATAATGTCCTTTAAGATGCGCTTGGCATTGCGGGTGCGCTTTTTGCTTTCCTCCGAATTATTCACCCCACGCACAGGGCGGGATGAGGAAGACGGTGAAGAAGAGATGGTTCTACTCCTATTCTGTTTTCCGGGTTTCACTTTTAAGAGAGCTGTCTATACGTTAATAAAAACCCGCAGGATATAAAGCTGGCGTCAGCCCTATCCCCCATATGCGTAAAATGAGCTACGCATTGTTTACCGGCCTTTAACCTTGGGAGTGACTTTCTATGGCGCTTTACCCGCTCGCGACTAGTTACTTCGGTGTGGAGCATGTTGCGGTCCTCGAGCATCCAGTGCTCGGCACCGCGTTGAGCATCCCCGGCGTGGCAGAGCACGCTGCGCTTGTCGACGTCTCCCTAGAACCCGATACCTACACCAACGGCTGGCGCGTTCGCTCGGACTTCGGCTTCTTGGGGTTTCTGGACGAGGTCGAGGCGGCGGAGTATCCCGCCTTGGAGCGTTTAAAGGCCTCCTCCGCACAGCCGCAGACGATCGCCACCGTGGAAGTAGTAGACGGCGAGGTTGAGGTTGCCGTGTCACTGGGCCTGTGGCCGTGGATGGTGCCGGTCAACGACCAAACGCAAGGAACCGCACTGCTCTCCGGTGGGCAAGGCGTGCTCATCGATGCCGCCGCCGGCGACCTATCGCCCGCCCAGCTGGAGAGCATGGGCACGCAGCAATTCTTCGTCACGCTGGAAGACCTTGCCGGCACCGCAGTGGCCACCTGCGACGATATGGTGCTCGGCCCCATCGGCGACATTCCTGCGTTCCCCGGCCTGCGCGCCGCTTTCGCCGCGGCCAGCGGCTCTGGAGCGGGGCTTTCCGCCCGCGCCTACGCGAGCCACGGCATGCTTGCCGTCGATATCCCCGCCGATGAGGCTACCCCCGCAGAGCTCTTCTCCCCCGCCGTTCCGCCACTGCGCGTGCCCGCGCCTCAGCCGGCGATCCCCGCCAATGCGCCCGTCGCCGCGCCCGCACAGCCCGAGGTCTGGGAGCACACGCTCTCCGCCGAGGCCATCGTGACGGCGCTGCCCACCGGCTCACGCCGCCCGAAAGGGCCACAGGCCCAGCCGCCTGCACCCGCTGAGCCAGATGCGCCAGCTCAGCAGCACAATGAGCGATCACAACAACCGCAGGCCAGCGCCAAGCTGGCGGAGTTGGTCTCCTCCATCCCGGGCGATCAGAATTTCAGCTGGCGTGCGCTGCCGGTAGCCGAAGAACCGGGCCGCTTTTCCTCCGAATCCGCGCGCGTGCGGGCCCGGCGCGTAGCCCGCGAAACCTCCCACCACCGCGGGGGCAATCACCGCAAATAGGTGCGATGCTCAGCCACAGAGGCCACGCTAGCGCAATGTGCGTTGGCCCCCGTCGCCGCGGCGGGTAATCCGCTGGGCGTCGAGGTATTCCAGCAGCGGGATGGCTACCCGCCGCGTGGTACCTAGCGCCTGGCGGGCAGCCGAGAGAGTAAAGGGTTGTTCCAGTCCGGCAAGGCGCCGGCGCGCCTCCTCAGGAGCTGAGGGCAAGAGCACGATTCCCTGCTTGAGGCGCAGGAGGCGCCCGGCGCGCTCGGCGGCGGCAAGCTCCTTGGGCCCCAGGCCTAGCTCCGTGAGGTCATCTGCTTCGGGTGCCGCAAACGGTTCTGCCTTGAGTCTTTCCTCAATGGCAGCGACCCCGCGCTCCGCCGCGCCGAGGTCCGCCCGCTGCCCAGGAAGGCGCAGCACTCCCTCACTGCTTTCCGCCTTCGCAGCGGCGATGGCAAGGCCCAGCAAGCCTTCTTCTTGCAGGCCGAGGGCGTCCATGGCCGCCTTGCGGGGCATTCCCGGCGCTAGGGGATGGGCGGCGGTGTGGGCATGCAGGGCGTCGGTAAGCGTGTGCTTCCACCGCGTAACTTGGGAGGCGGCAATCCACCAGTCGCGGAAAGCAATAATGCCTTGCGGCGGCGCTGCGGTAGTAAAGCCATCGCGGGCTAGGTCATCCACCCGGGCGAAGCCGACCCGGCGCAGGTAGGAGGCAGGATCACGGAATGAGCCCTGGGCACTGAGCTCCTTTGCGCGGCGGCGGGCGGCTCCGCGCCGGTTAAGCTCTGGCGGGCGCAGGTCTACTGCCTCTACGCCGGCGACGACGTGCCGGCCGCCAGGGCTGCGCACTACGAAGCGATCAAGGAGCCGCAGCGGCAGCGGGTGCGCCAGGCTGATGCGCGCGAAATCGGCAGACAGGGGACGCAGGTGGGCCTCTACCCCGGCGGTACCGGTGTGCACGACGAGGTTATCGGGCAGCCCGTCGAGCTCCGCGCCAAAGGTGCGGCGGACATCGAGGTGGTCCACCAAGCGCCACGCACTCGGGGTAAGCAGCACGTCGCCGCGGTGGATATCGGTGGCATCCGCCCCACGCAGGTTGACGGCCGCGCGAGTGACGGGGCCGAGTGAATCCTGCGCGCGATTTTCACTATGCAGGCCGCGGACTTCCACGTCCCTTTCCCCACCAGCCGTGGCTATCTTAAGGCTATCGCCTACGCGCAGAGTGCCCGCGGCGAGCGTTCCGGTAACCACGGTGCCCGCGCCTTTCACGCTAAAGGCGCGGTCCACCCACAGGCGCACGGGTGCCTGTGCATCGGGAACGGGCACAGCGGCCAGGACCTCATCGAGCGCCTGCCGCAGCGCCGCAATGCCGTCGCCGGTAGGAGCGGATACGGGGATAATGGGGGCGTCGGCAAGCGGGGTGCCGGCCAGCTGCGTTCGGATTTCTGCGGTGCGGTCCACGGTGGCGCGATCGCTGCGAGTGAGCGCAATAATGCCGTGCTCTACTCCCAGCGCACGCAAGGCATCGCGGTGGTCGGTGGACTGGGCCTGCCATCCCTCATCGGCCGCAACCACAAAGAGGACCACCGGGGCTGGGCCCACGCCAGCGAGCATATTGCCTAAGAATTTTTCATGGCCGGGCACATCTACGAAAGCCACATCCGCGCCAGAAGGCAGCGTAGTCCAGGCAAATCCCAAATCAATGGTGAGCCCGCGGCGCTGTTCTTCCTCCCACCGGTCCGGGTCCATCTCCGTAAGTGCACGCACCAGGGTGGACTTGCCGTGGTCCACATGGCCGGCAGTAGCGACGACGTACACCTAGCTCACCGCCTTAATAGCGGCAATAACTGCGGCGTCGTGGTCGACAGGAACGCAGCGAATATCCACCAAGCAGCGGCCCTGATGCACGCGACCTACCACGGGCGGGTCCTGGCGGCGCAGCGCGTCCGCATAGCGCTCGGGCAGGCTCACCGCGAAGCCGGGCAGCGGGTATTCGGGCGCCCCGCCACCGCCCACGCGGCCATCATGAGACACCACTTCTGCCCCGACTGCCTGTGCAATGGCTTCCGTGCGCTCGCGGTGTGTCTGGGGATCGAGGTGGAGGGCGTCCTGCACCGCATTCGAGGGCGTCGAAATGGCCGCCTCCAACGCGTTGAGGCGCAGCTTATCTATGCGCACCGCACGCGCCAGCGGGTGCTTCTTCACCGCAGCAATCGCCTCCTTGGTACCGAGTAAGATTCCTGCCTGCGGACCGCCAAGCAGCTTATCGCCGGAGGCTATGACGATATCGGCGCCGGCGCGCAGCTGGGCCTGGATATCTGGTTCTTCTGGCAGCGCCGGGTCATGGGTGAGCAGGCCGGAGCCCAAGTCCACGATGAGTCGCGTATCGTGCTCCACCGCTAGGCGGTGCAGTTCTTCTACCCCGACTGCGGAGGTAAAGCCCTCGATGCGGAAATTAGAAGGGTGCACCTTCAAAATAGCGCCGATGTTATCGCCCAGCGCGCGCTCGTAGTCGGCCAGGTGCGTGCGGTTAGTCGCCCCAATTTCTTTAAGGCGCGTGGCCGTGGACTCGATGAGCTCCGGCAGGCGGAAGCCAGCTCCTATCTCAATGAGCTCGCCGCGCGAGATGATGACCTCTTTGCCGGGAGCGAGCGCGGCGGTGGCCAGGAGCAAGGCGCTGGCGCCGTTATTGACCACTAAGGCATCTTCTGCACCGGGGCAGGCCGCGAGCAGCGCGGCCGTGGCGCCGGCACCGCGATTTTTTGATCTCTTGCCCGAGTCCAGGTCCATTTCCACATCCGTATAGGAGGCAGCGGCGTGCAGGGCCTCTACCGCGGCGCTGGGAAGCGGGGCACGCCCTAAGTTCGTATGAATGATAACTCCGGTGGCGTTAATGACCGGCCGCAAGGAATGCGCATTCTTTTGTTCCAGGCGCTGCGCAATTTCTGCGGGTATCTCGCTAACAGGCAGCTGACCGCGGCGCGCTCGGGCGACTGCGCCCTGGAGTATCGCGCGGATGGTGTGCTCGGCTAGGCGCTGGCGCGCGGATTCTACTTCCGGCAGCTGGAGCAGCTCGTCCATGCGGGGAATATCCCTGCGGGGATCCGGGCTGGCAGCAGGCGTGGGCGTGGGCACTGTGGCATTCCTCCTTGCGCGCGGGTGGCGGAGACGGACAGGAATCGAACCTGCCAGACCGAGATGCTCGGCCTCACCGGTTTTGAAGACCGGGGCGCCCACCAGGACACGTACGCCTCCGTATGCTCACCTTACACGGGCATTCCTCGGTACCGAGACACCTACCAGACGCTACATTCACCACGGTGCGCCACGGTGGCTCCTGCGGCGCCCGAGGAGATTCCTTTCCTGCGCACTATTCCCCCGTTAATACGCAGCAAGAAGCTCCCGTAGAACTAGTAAAATAGCCGTATGACCGAAGATATTAAACTCACCTCTTTCGCGGCCGGTGGCGGCTGCGCCTGCAAGATTCCCGCTGGACAGTTGGAATCCGCCGTCGAAGGCCTCATTGGTAAGGCCGACCCCAACGTGCTGGTCGGCTTGGACGATGGCGACGACGCCGCGGCCGTAAAGATTCAAGATGGTCTGGCGGTCATCTCCACCGCGGACTTTTTTACGCCCATGCTCAATGATCCCTATGACTGGGGACGGGTGGCCGCGGCCAATGCGCTGTCTGATGTCTATGCCATGGGTGGCACCCCAGTTACCGCCATCAACCTCGTGGGCTGGCCCAATGAGAAGCTTGGTCTGGATGTGCTGCGCGAGGTCCTGCGCGGCGGCATGGATATAGCCACCGAGGCCGGCATCTCCGTTACCGGTGGCCATTCCATCACCGCGCCCGAACCGCTGTACGGCATGGCAGCTACCGGCATCGTGGCCCCCGACAAGCTCATGCGCAATGACGCCGCCGAGCCCGGCCTGCCCATCACCCTGACCAAGCCCATTGGCGTGGGCATCCTCAACAACAAGCACAAGGCCACCGGCGAAGTCTCCCAGGCCGCGGTCGATTCCATGACCACCTTGAACCGTGAGGCCGCCCGCGCCGCGGTGGAGGCGGGCGTGCGTGCCGCCACGGACGTCACCGGCTTCGGGTTGCTCGGCCACCTGTACAAGATGTGCCGAGCCTCCGGCATCGCCGCGGAGCTCGACTTTTCCGCCGTGCCCACCATCGAAGGCGCAAAGGAGGCGCTGGCGGAGGGCTTCATCCCCGGCGGCTCTCGCCGCAATCTCGACTGGGTGCGCCCACACCTCGATTCCTCTTTGAGCGAGGAAGAGCTAGTGCTGCTTGCCGACGCCCAAACTTCCGGCGGCCTCCTCCTCATCGGCGAGGTTCCTGGCTACCCCATCATCGGCCACACCACCGAGCGCACCGGCGATGCGTTCATTAAGGCTTAAAATGCGCCGACGCCTCCCCGCTTTCCTCGCCCTCGCCTCCACCGCCCTTGCCACAGCAGGGCTGGTGGGGTGCTCGTCCGAGGGGGCATCGCCAAGCGGATGCTCCCCTGTTGATAGTGCCGCGGTGCGCGAGGCCCTGCCAGATTCGCTCGGCAAGTCGAAGCTCGACCCACACTCCACCGACAAGGATGAACATTCCTTCTCAGTGCTCTACCGTGCACAGGATAAGGAGCAGGTCAGCCTGCTGGGGACGAAGTATGAGGCCGAAGGCTCACCCGTCTGCCCCGATGACCCCGATGAGGCGGCGCAGCGCTACTTAGAGCTGCTACACGACGACCTCGATGCCAAAAACGCCGCCCAACAGCGCCCCGCCAATGAGTACTCCCCCTTCGAGTTCACCGCCGCTGACAGGCGCTTTTATTGCTCCGCCTGGCCGGTCGAAGATTCAGTGTCGACCACCTGCGTCACCACCGTGGGCGATGTGGCGCTGAACTACTACCTCCACCGTGATGGCCGCGACTCCGCAGCCGAGCAACAACGCATGGAAGACATCGGCTCGGAGCTCGCCCCCGCCCTGCAGGACCTGGACTAGTCCGGGCTCACCACATCGTGGTCGAGCCCCTGCTCGCGCCGGCGCTTCTCCGCCCGGCGCTTCTGCGGCCCGATGGTGGTCTCCGGGTTCTTCACCGCTTCCAAGCCGGCGTTGAGCATGCCAAAGCGCGTGCACGCCGAGCCTGCCAAGAGCGATAGCCCAGCAACCACCGAGACTGCCCGCGACTTCGTCACCGCAGCCACTGCACTACCGACACCGCCAGCCGCGATGAAGTATTCCGAGGCCTTCATCAACGCGCCCGGCCTGCCCTCGTGCAGCGCCTCGCGCGGCTCCGGCTCCATGCCTTCCTCCAGCACCTTGGTCGCCACCAGATCGCTGGCTGCCGCGGCCATACCCAACACACGGGCCGGTCCCGCGTGCTCGACCGGAGTGGTCACCATAGCCAGGCCTGACGACGCCGCGCCCGCCGAGGAAACGAAGACATACGGCAGGTGCTTTTTCATGTCATTCCACACCGGGTTCGAGGTATTGGACAGCAATACCGCGGTATAGCCCGCGAGCGGGCCGCCAAGCACGCCGGCGACCGCGCCCGCCGGCCCGGCCGATTGCTTCAGCGCCGTACGCACAAACTTCGGCAGCGGCAGCTTGTGGCCAGTCGCCGCATCCACTTCCGCGGCGGCAGGCAGCGCGGCCGCGCTGGCAAAGCCCGACAAAATCCACGAGCCTATGGACATTGGCGAGGTCACCTTGAAGACACGGAACATGTTCAGGGCGCGCTCCGGGCGACCCAAATCCAGAATCAAAAAGACCGATCCCACGGCCGCCGCGCCAAAGGCAGAGATCCGCGTGGTGCGACGCAGCGGCGCATTGCCCACGGCCTGTGCACCAGCGGCCAAGAGTCCCGAGCCACCGCTCACACCGCCCAGAAAGAAGTAGGCGCCGATGGGCCATTCCCACGGCGGTGCCTTCACCACTGGGCGGCCATAGTAAGACGAGAACTCGAAGTCTTGCGCCATGCGCTCCTCTTTGGAGCCGTCCTGCGCGCCGGCGCCCGGCCGCTTCCGCTTCTTCTTCGGCTTTGTACCGTCGAACTTCCGGTAGCGATTGCGGCGCTCCGGCTGCGGTGGACGGTATTCATCAAAGTTGCTCATTTGCGTCCCCCAATCAGGAAGGAACCGGCCACGGCCAACGCCATGCCGCCGATAGCCTTGGCTGCGGTCTTATACATCTGCGGCAAATCGGCCGTCGGCACGCGCGGATCCGGCGGCAAACCGTAGACCTCAGGTGAATCCAAAAGCAGGAAGATGGAGCCGGTTCCGCCCACGCCATCGTCCTGGTTGGCACCGTAAAGGCGGGCCTCGGTAAGCCCTTGCTCGTGCAATACGCGCACGCGTTCCTTGGCTGCGGCCACCATCTCCTCGTACGGGCCGAACTGAATGGAATCAGTAGGACAGGTCTTAGAACATGCTGGCTGTTCGCCCTGCTTCAGGCGGTCGTAGCACATGGTGCACTTTTGGGCGACGCCCAAGTTCTTAATCGGCATTGACTCGCCTGGTGTATGGTCCGGCCCTTGTGGGGCAAGCTGCTTAAGCTTTTTCAACACGTTCACGCCGGCATGGGAATTATCCACGTAGTCCACCGTGGCCGTCTTGTCATACTTCAGCGCCACACCGCCGTCATCGCGGCGCTCGATGACGCCAAACGGGCAGCCGGCCACGCAAGTGCCGCAGCCATTGCACACATCATCCTGGACCACCACAGTGCCAAACTCGGTGCGGAACAGCGCGCCCGTAGGACACACGTCCAAGCAACCCGCATGCGTGCAGTGCTTACACACATCCGAGGACATGAGCCACCGGAACGTATCCGTATCCGGCGGGGTGGTATCAACCTCTGGGTCCTGCGCCCCTACCGAAGGCATGCCCAAGGAAATGAGATTCTTTCCCTCCTCGCGGGCCTGCTCGATGCGGTCATTGTTTTGCTCCACAAAGGCCACGTGCCGCCAGGTATTTGCACCCAGTGCGCCGGTGTTGTCATAGGAATCACCCGTGACGTCATAGCCTTCTACCGGGTTGCGGTTCCACTCCTTGCACGCCACCTCGCAGGCCTTACACCCGATACACACGGAAGTGTCGGTGAAAAAGGCCATGCGGCGGTACTTGTCGTAGCCATGCCGGCTCGCGTTTTCGGTCAGCAGATTTGTCATTTACTTACCTTCTTCGCTTTCCTCGCCCTTCTCGCCGTGCTCATCCGCGTCCGCGGGCTGCTGCGGCTCTGGGTTATAGGTGAAGGAATCATCCACGGTGAGCAGATCATTACCGGAATCCAGGTTCAGGTGCGCGCGCTTCTGATACTCCTTGAGCATCTCCACACGGGCCTCGCCGCGCGGGCGACGCCCCGGCTGGATATCGCAGGCGCCGATCTTGGAATTCTGGATGAAAACGTTCGGCTCCAACGTAAGGCCCAGCAGATCATTGGCGCCATCGCCTGCAACTGCCGTGGAATCGGACTCGCCATAGTGATACGGCAAGCCGATCTGGTGGAACTCCTCACCATTGATCTTCATCATCTGCATGCGATCAGTGACCAAGACCTGTGCCTCAATCACGCCGCGCGGCGAGACGATGGTGGCCCACTTACCGTTTTCCAAGCCGCGCTTTTCTGCCAAGGCCTTATCAACCTCGCAGAAAAGGCCCGGCTGCAACTCCGCCAGGTACGGCAGACGGCGCGACATCGCACCCGAGGTATACATCTCGGTGAGGCGATAGGTGGAAAAGACGAACGGGAACACCTCCGAGCCCGGCTCGCCTGGCTCTGGGCGCGACAAGTTGTCTGGGCGTTTAATGGTCAGGCGCGTCGGCGATTGCTGTTGCTTGTACAGCACATTGTGCACCGGAGACTCGTGCGGCTCATAGTGGGTGGGCAATGGGCCGTCGGAAAGCCCCGACGGCGCAAACAGCCAACCGCGGCCATCCGCCTGCATGATGAAGGCATCGGTGCCGTCGAGGGCGTCCGGGCCCACGGCGTCGACCGGAGCCTTGTAGTCCGGGGCCTTGGTAGCCGGGAAGTCCGGCACGTCATCGCCAACCCATTTACCCTGGTCAGCGTCCCACCACACATACTTCTTGCGCTCCGACCACGGAGTGCCGTCCGGCTTCGCCGAAGCACGGTTGTAGAGCAGGCGGCGGTTGGCCGGCCATACCCAACCCCACTCCGGAGCTACCTCGTTTTGCTCCGAACCCGGAACCTTGCGCGCGGACTGATTAATGCCGTCCTTAAACACGCCGGTATAGATCCAGCAGCCACCCGAGGTACTGCCATCGTTTTTCATCTCCACGAAGGCAGGCAAAAGCTCGCCCTTCTTCGGCCCCTCTAGGTAGTAGCCGTTGATCTCCTTGAGGATATCCTCAGAATTCGGCTCGCCTTCCTCGGTTTCCACATAGTCCCACGTGACCTTCTGCAGAGGAATATCTCGCGGATCAGTGGAATCGTGCAGGCGCTCCTTGATCTTCTTGCCTAGTTGGTAGAAGAACCACAGGTCACTCTTGGCCTCGCCCGGCGGCGGCGCTGCTTGGAAGCGCCACTGCAGCATGCGCTGCGTCTGAGTAAAGGTGCCCGCCTTTTCCACGTGGGTTGCCGCTGGCATCAAGAAAACCTCGGTGCCGATATCTTCGGTCTTGAGCTCGCCGTTTTTAATCTCCGGCGAATCCTTCCAGAAGGAGGCGGTCTCAATCTCCTGGAAATCGCGTACGACCAGCCACTTCAGCGCGGCCAAACCGCGGCGCTGCATTCCGCCGTTGGACTGCGCCACGGCCGGATTCTGGCCGAAGACAAAATAGCCTTCCACCTGCTCATCCAGCATTGCCATAAGCGTTTCATAGGTCGAATGCGCGCCAGAGATGCGCGGCATGAGGTCATAGCCCCAACCATTGTCCTTGGTTGCCGCATCGCCCCAATAGGACTTCATCAGCGAGACTGCATAGTTCTCACCAATCTGCCAAAAGCCCTTTTGCGACTCATTACGGATTCCATCGACAAACTCTGGCCAGCTTTGCTTATCGACGCTCGGCATGGGCAAATACCCCGGCAACGAGTGGAACAACGTCGGGATATCGGTAGATCCCTGAATCGAGGCGTGACCGCGCAGCGCCATAATGCCCGATCCAGGACGGCCCACATTACCGGTCAGCAGCTGCAAAATAGCTGCGGTACGGATGAACTGCGCACCCAAGGTGTGCTGGGTAAAGCCCAACGCATAAGCAAAGCAGGTAGTGCGCTCCGGCGTAGAGTTCTGCGCTATCGACTCGGCTAGATAGAAGAAATCCTCCTGCGCAATACCGCAGGTCTCCTCCACTACCTCAGGCGTATAGCGCGCGTAATGCCGCTTGAGAATCTGGAAGACGGAATTCGGATGCTCCAGCGATTCATCGCGTTCTACATTCCACGACGCACCCTCCGGCTTTTGCACGTACTGCCACGAATCCGTGACGTACTTTCCAGTTTCCGGATCATAGCCGGAGAACAAACCATCCAAGTCCTCGGTGTCCTGATAGTCCTCCGAGATGATCATCGGTGCATTGGTATACGCCACCACATAATCATGGAAATACAGCTCATTTTCCAGCAGGTAATTAATAACCGCACCCAAAAGCACCACGTCCGTGCCGCCGCGAATGCCAATGTGGCGATTCGCAAAGGCAGACGTGCGCGTATAACGCGGATCCACGTGAATGATGCGTGCACCACGCTTCTTGGCTTCCACCACCCACTGGAATCCCACTGGGTGGCACTCGGCCATATTAGAACCCTCAATGACGATGCAGTCCGCATTCGCCATATCCTGCAGCGGTTGGGTTGCGCCGCCGCGGCCAAACGAAGTTCCTAGACTAGGAACAGTGGCGGAGTGTCATATGCGTGCCTGGTTCTCGAGCTGAATCGCACCAGCGGCGGTAAACAGCTTCTTAATGAGGTAATTTTCCTCATTATCCAAGGTCGCACCGCCCAAACCGGCGATACCCATCGTGCGGTTGAGCGCACGACCTTCATCGTCCACATCCTGCCAACCGTTCCGGCGGGCTTCCAAGAAACGATCCGCAATCATCTCCATCGCGGTATCTTCATCAAGATCCTGCCACTCCGTCGAGTGCGGCGCACGATACTTAATCTTGGTAAGGCGCGTAGCGGAGTTAATCAACTGCTCCGACGCAGATCCCTTCGGGCACAGGCGCCCACGAGAAATGGGCGAATCCGGATCGCCCTCCACCTGGATGACGCGGTCATCTTTGACATACACGCGCTGCGAACAACCGACCGCACAGTACGGGCACACCGACTGCACCACGCGGTCTGCTTCCACGGTGCGCCCATGCTTATCTTTGCTCTTTTGAGACTGCGTATTGACGTCCCTTCCGAAGGGATCGCCACTGCGCAGCTGGCGCACAACCGGCCAGTTGAGAGGGCTAAAGCGAGACATATCCCTAAATCTATATTTAGCTGAGCCAAAAAGCTACAAAGGCTACCCTAACTAGCTTGCACCGCCCAGAGTGCCCGCTTAACCCCCTCGACGATGTCCGCTAGCTCCATCATGGGCTTATCCGTTTTCTCCTGCTCTGTTATATACGGCACATGGACAAATCCCGCGCTCACCCTCGTCCCCTCGAAGTGATGCAGGAGGCCATAGAGCAGCTGGTTACATACGAAAGTCCCGGCCGTATTCGACAATCGCGCCGGACTATCCCCCACCGCCGCGACCATTTCCTTTACCGGCAGCGTAGAGAAATAGGCCGTCGGGCCGCCTTCCACAACCGGTACATCCACCGGCTGATAACCCGCATTATCAGGAATATCGGCATCCATCACGTTGATCGCGACCCGCTCCGGGGTGATATGTGCCCGCCCGCCGGCCTGGCCCAAACATACAATGGCTTCGACCTCCGAATCCTCCGCGACCTCAATCGCCCGACGCAGCGATTCTCCGAATTTCGTCGGGATCACCAGCTTGACGAGCTCCGCGTCTCCAATGTGATCCGGTAGTTGCTGAAGAGCTCGTTCTGTGGGGTTTATGCTCTCTCCGCCGAAGGCGTCAAATGCGGTTACGAGGATTTTCATGCTGCCAGTATTCCAGATCCCCGGCCCCTCCCTTCCCTCACGCTCACCGGGAAGGGTGATCCAAGCACTCGGGAACCTGCCTGTGAGCGCGAACGACGGGGTTCCTAACCGATCTGTTGCTTGGTAGTGCAGTCGATCTTCGCGTATGAACGTCCATTCTTATCTACTGACGTCATGGCATAGTTTCCGCCATAAGCTCGGCACCCGGTGTAGTTATCGACCACCGGCACCGGCTGAGGTGCGGGCTGCTGCTCGGGGGCTTGATAGCCAGCCACCTCGTCAAGCGTTGGCTGCTCCGCTACCTCTACTTCAGGCGCGTCGTGCTCCTGCTGGCGAATCTCTTCCTGCCGCTGCTCTGCACGACGGCGTTCTTCTTCCTGGCGCTCCTTCTCGCGCTTCTCTTCCTCCTCCAATTTCTCGAGCTCTTCGCGGGCTTGCTTCTCCTTCCCTTCAAGCTCGCGTTCCTTCTTCGAGGCAATCTCCTTGGGAGCATCCGGATATGCCGCCTTCTGGAAGGTGCTTCGAGCATCTTTGCGGTGAGTCAGAGCCGCTAATCCGGCCTTCGCTGCTGCTGACTTGTCCAGTACATCCTCGTAGCCTGCACTATCAGCTTCCCCGGAAGCTACAAATGCTGCCGCCGCAGCTTCTGCGCTGCTAAGCGCCTCGGCCATGTCCTCATCGCTGGAAACCTTGCACTCGTCCGAGACCCCAAAGATCCCTTCGCCAGCGTCTTTAGGGCCGCGTTCGGCATTGTGCACTTCGTCGTAAAACTTGTCGTTTCCGCCAAATACAACCGCCGTGGCTAGCCCTTCGGCCGCGACATCCGCGTTAATGAAGTCATCGTCAATAAAGACACCGGCAAGAGTGCGGCCGTACTTGTCGGTCCGCTCGGAGTCATATTCCAACCGAACCTCCGTCCCCTTTGGCAACCGTCCTTCCAAGTACCGCTTGGCTTCCTCCGCGAGGCACTCACTCGGTTCGCCGTTATGGCCGATTTCAGGCGTATCAATATTAAGTAGACGGACGCGGGTATTTTCGCCGTCGAGGTCGACGTCAATGGTGTCACCATCGATCACTCGATTGACCACCACAGTATCTTCATCACCACCGCCTAAAGCTACGGAAGCTACTGCGCCAACTGCAAAAATGCCAACGAGGGGTTTAACCCAGCCCATAAATGTTCCTCCTGAGAAAGATAGAGAGAATAGCTACTTAAAGTTAGCAATGGGAGACATGTGACAGCTCAAGCTCCCCTCCCTTCGCGCTCACCAGCGCCCTAAAACCAGCGCAAAAACACCTTTCCGTGAGCGCGAAAGGTGAGGTTTCGGCCACGGCAGATAACTCGCACTTTGTACCTACAGACGTAGAAGGAATAAGCTGAGCGATGTTGAAGTTGAACAGGACAGTATCTGAAAAATAGTCCGATCTGTCCATTTTTATTTTCAAAGGAATCTTTATGTCTCAACAAGAATCTTCGCGCTCCAAGCTTCCCGGCTGGGCCACGGGATTCGGTGCTCAGGTCATCGCGGGCCTCATCATCGGCCTTATCCTGGGCTTCATTGCTTCCGGCATGGATACCGACCCAGACAACCCGGGCTGGTTGACTACCCTGCTCACGGGAGTCGGCAACGCCTACGTCCAGCTGCTCAAGGTGATGATCCCGCCACTCATCTTCGCTGCAGTTGTTACCTCCGTCGCTAATCTGCGCAAGGTAGCCAACGCCGCTTCCCTGGCAGTTTCCACGCTTGTATGGTTTGCCATTACCGCATTCTTCTCCGTCTTGACGGGCATCATCGTCGCCGTCGTGATGAAGCCGGGCATCGGCACAAGCATCGATGCTGCCACCGCGCAGGATCCTTCCCACGTCGGTTCATGGACCGCGTTCTTTGAGCAGCTTCTGCCCCAGAACTTCGTAGGCCTTTCTGCCTCGCTTTCCGACGGCGAAGTATCCCTCAGCTTTGGCGCCCTCCAGCTCCTTGTCATCTCGCTGGCCATTGGTATCGCCGCTGTCAAGACCGGCAAGTCTGCTGAGCCTTTCCTGCGTTTTACCGAGTCCTTCCTGAAGGTCATTCAGGTCATCCTCTGGTGGATTATCCGCCTTGCCCCGATTGGCACCGCGGCCCTCATCGGTAAGGCCGTAGCCACCTACGGCTGGGATGCACTGGGCTCGCTGGGCAAGTTCGTCCTAGCCATGTACGTAGGCATGGGCCTGGTATTTTCCGTGGTCTACCCGGCTGTGCTGAAGTTCAATAAGATCCCGGTCATCGGCTTCTTCAAGCGCGTGTGGCCGGTGACCTCGCTGGGCTTTGTTACCCGTTCTTCGATGGGCGTCATGCCAGCTACCGAGCGTTTCAGCGAAAAGGCTATGGGCGTTCCGTCCGAGTACGCTTCCTTTGCCATTCCGCTAGGAGCAACCACCAAGATGGATGGCTGCGCTTCCGTATACCCAGCCATCGCCGCCATCTTCGTCTCCCAGTTCTACGGCATTGACCTTGACTTCACCCAGTACCTGCTCATCATCTTTGTGTCCGTTATCGGTTCCGCCGCTACCGCAGGCACCACCGGCGCAACGGTGATGCTCACCCTGACGCTTTCTACGCTCGGCCTGCCACTGGCCGGTGTTGGTCTCCTGCTTGCCATCGAGCCAATCATTGACATGGGCCGTACCGCACTCAACGTCACCGGACAGGTGCTGTGCGCCACCATCGTGGCTAAGCGCGCCGGCATCCAGGACAAAGCAACCTGGGATGCTGCCGAGAACGGCGTCAAGCACATTATGGATTCTGACTCGGCCGAGACCATCGGAGTCAAGGCTTAAACCAGTCTCCTAAAAGGCAAAAAGAAACGCCCGCAAGGTAATCCTTGCGGGCGTTTAGCTATGCGCTTTTACTTCTTGAGGCCGTCAACACCATCGGTGTCGATCTGCTCCTTGCGCAGCTCCTCAGTGTGAGTCTCGGTGTCGCGAACGGTGTCCTTCTTCAGGTTGATCTTCTCAACCGGAACGGTCTCCTTGTTCACGTCTACGCGCTCCTCGTGCAGGGTGACGGAAGCTTCCTCGGAGTCACCGGAGATAGCGCCGTTGTAGTTCTTTGCATCCTCAGCGTTGATCGGAGTGCGCTCGACGCGAACCTCTTCGCGCTCAACCGGAACCTCGACGGTCTCGGTGTCGGTCACAACGTACTTGCGCAGGCGAGCCTCACCGGTAGCCACGCGCTCCTTGTTGACGTTGAGCTGCTCCTCGGAACGGATGAGCTCGCCATCGTTGTTGGTGCGTGCAGCCGCAGCGTTGTCAGCTACGCCAGCCTTTCGCTCGGTAGCAGCGGCGTCGGTGGTGTGGGTGGCTGTCTTCTTCTCGTCAGCGTGTGCACCGGCAACGCCTGCACCTGCAACACCTGCGCCAGCACCAGCAGCGCCAGCACCTGCGGTCAGGTTGTGATCCTTGTCAGCGCCAGCCTGAACGTCGCGCTTGGAGTCAAGGTTGGAATCCTTGTAGTCGGTTACGTCGTGTGCGCTTTCCAGACCGTAGTGCTTGAAGATATCGGACTGTGCCTCAGGGGTCAGCGGCTTATCGGAGTCGAACTCCGGAGCATCCTTGATGCGATCCTTGGAGAAGCCCAGCTTCAGGTCATCGCCGGAGAAGTCGTGCCCACGCAGCGGAACCAGGCTGGAGTTCATGCCGAACAGGCCGTGGTTAACCTCAACGAAAGTAGGCTGGCCGGACTGGTCATCAACGAATACCTCGTTAACATCGCCCAGCTTCTCGCCGTTATTGTCGTATGCGGTTGCGTTAAAGAGGTCCTTAATGTTCTTACCCATTGTCAGTAAATCCTTTCTGCTATTGGTATAGCTATCTTCAAGCAAACAAAAGGACATTTTCTAACCCCAACACGTGGAGTGTGGGGGTGAAAATCTCCAATTGATTGCTGTGACAACCACCATACGGAGAATTCAAAATTTTTCGACCGGCAGAGAAAATTTTTCTGAATTTTGTTCACCGAAATCCGTCTTAATGCAGCTCAGAACAGTTGGTAACGGTTCTATAACATTGGAAACCCTGCACCATAAGCACCCGAACCACGAAAACCGAGTGTCGATTCTCTCGCCCACAGCGCTTTACATGCACCCCTTCACGATCTCCAAATCGTCCACTGTTCACCACACCCCCAAAATGCGGTGACAGCTACCCCACAGGATTCTCTAAAGAGGGGGTACTTTTTCTCCGAGTATCCACAGGCGGTATACAGGCCCGTACACCCGAACGGGCCTACACACATATTGGTCTAGTACGCATACACCACAGTGGTCGGCAGAAAACTAAGAAGACTAAGTCTTAGCGGAATAGGTACGGGCGTCGATTTTCCAAGCCAGCCGGTTCCACGTGAATGAACGCACTGCAGCCTGGGTAAAGCTCGTCGAGGGCAATCTCCACTGCGTCTGCAACCTCGTGGGAGTGCATGACGCTCCACTCCCCTGGCACCTCCATGGTCAGGTACACCAGCCGCTGGCGGCCAGACGCAACGGTGCGGCGATCCGTGAAGGTTACTGAGTGTTCCCTCTCCAGCCGAGCTAGGAGTTGCCGAATGTGCTGGCGCTCGTCGTCGGGAAGCGCCTCAGAAAGCAGGCTACTCATCGAATCGCGCAGGAGGCTATAGCCCGTCCACAAGATATTGATGCCCACTGCAAGCGCTACTACAGGATCCAGCCACCACCAACCAGTAAGGAATACCGCGGCGATGCCGACAAGGACGCCGAGGGAAGTCCAGACGTCGGTAAGCAAATGGTGCCCATCCGCCTCCAAGGTGGCGGAACGGTAGCGCTTACCTGCATGTATGAGCGCGATGCCCACCGCGCCGTTGAGCACGGACGAAAGGGTTGACAACGCCAAGCCCCAGCCCGGCTCTTCAATCGGCTGCGGAACAAAGAAGCGTTGGATCGCCGTGTACACGATCATGCCGGCCGCAATAAAAATCATTGCGCCCTCTACCAAGGCGGAGACATACTCGGCTTTGCCGTGGCCAAACTGGTGGTTATCGTCGGCCGGCTTAGAGGCAATCCGGAGGGCATAAAAGCCGGCGACGGCCGCGACGAGATTCACGAGGGATTCGAAGGCATCAGAGAGGAAGCCCACCGAGCCGGTAAACCAAGCGGCCAAGGCCTTGAGGATGATGGTAGCCACAGCGGCGGCGATGGATAGCTGCATGAAGCGCTCAAGAATGCGCTGCTCTGAGCCTATGGAGGACATAGTCACTTCTCCCTTCGGTTCGGTTGCGGACCGAAGGTCTCGTTCACGGCCGCGGGCACTGCGGGCGCTGGCTGGCCGGGCTAAACGCCAGTATGTCGACCAGTCATCTCGGAATTAACCGAGGGAACTACTCCCCTTCTGGAAATCCTAACTTTATAGGGCATGTGACACCGACGCAAGATCGAAAAAAAGCCACGGGAAACTCCCGTGGCTTAAATTCGTGAAGCTTTAGTGCTGGCCCTCTGCAAACTCTTCTACCAGCTTGGCGTTAAAGGCTGGCAGGTCATCTGGAGTGCGGGACGAGACCAAGCCCTGGTCGCAGTGGACTTCCTCATCTACCCAGGTGGCACCTGCATTGCGCAAGTCGGTCTGCAGGGACGGGAAGGACGTCAGGGTGCGGCCCTTGAGGGCGTCAGCATCAGCCAGGATCCAAGCACCGTGGCAGATGGCGCCGAGCGGTAGATCCTTGCTCATGTGGTTGCGCACGATTTCTACTGCGGCCTTGTCCAAGCGGATGAGGTCAGCATTATCGGTACCGCCAGGAAGAATGATGCCATCGAAAGACTCGCCAGTGGAGTCAGCGGTAGCGGCGTCAACGGAAATCTCCGTACCCTTCTTGCCGGTAATAGTGCCGGCCTCTGGGGCGAGGACACGCACGATAGCGCCTGCGTTCTTCACGGCCTCCAACGGGGAGGTCAGCTCAGAGTCTTCGAAGCCATCGGTAGCGATGATGGCAATGGTCTTATTATCTAGTTCAGCCATGTTGCAGCCTGCTTTGTTCGAGTACGCCGCCCACGGTAACGCGGAAGTTTCGTCTTCGCTACCTTCTCTTGCGCGCGAGTGGGCGGCGCCTTCTCCCTCTGACAAAGGGCCGGTTCCAAGCGGTGTGGAATTAGCCGCCGATCTTAAAGTCGCACACGTCGCCGTCCTGCATGATGTAGTCCTTACCCTCTTGACGGACCTTGCCATGCGCACGAGCCTCAGCCATGGAGCCGGCGTCTACCAGGTCATCGAAGGAAACGATCTCGGCCTTAATGAACTTCTTCTCAAAGTCGGTGTGGATGACTCCAGCTGCCTGCGGTGCGGCAGAGCCCTGTTTAATGGTCCACGCACGGGCCTCCTTCTCACCGGCGGTGAGGTAGGTCTGCAGACCCAAGGTGGCAAAACCTGCCTTAGCCAGGGTAGCTAAGCCCGGCTCATCTTGGCCTACGGCCTCGAGCAGTTCGCGGGCTTCGTCTTCTTCTAGCTCGAGCAGCTCGGTTTCGGTCTGCGCATCGAGGAATACAGCCTCGGCTGGGGCGACGAGCTGGCGGAGTTCTTCCTTCTTAGCGTCGTCGGTAAGCACTGCTTCATCCGAATTGAAGACATAGAGGAAGGGCTTAGCCGTCATCAGGTGCAGATCGCGCACGAGTGCGAGGTCAATCTCGCCCTCCTTCGCCGCGGCGAAGAGGGTGCGATCATCTTCCAGAATCTCCTGGGCCTTCTTGGTTGCCTCCACCTCGGCGGCCAAATCCTTGTTCTTGCGCGCATCCTTTTCCAGGCGCGGCAGGGCCTTTTCGATGGTCTGGAGGTCCGCGAGAATGAGCTCGGTATTAATAACGGAGATATCGTTGCGCGGGTCCACCTTGCCATCAACGTGAATAACATTGTCATCAGAGAAGGCGCGCACCACCTGGCAAATAGCGTCTGCCTCGCGGATATTGGCTAGGAACGCGTTGCCCATACCTTCACCCTGGGAAGCGCCGGAGACGATGCCGGCGATGTCCACGAAGGACACGGTGGCAGGAAGGATGCGCTCAGAGTTAAACATCTCCGCCAGTTGGGTCAAGCGGGAATCCGGCAGCTCCACCAGGCCCACATTGGGCTCGATGGTGGCAAACGGGTAGTTCGCCGCCAGGATCTCGGAACGGGTCAGGGCATTAAACAAAGTGGACTTGCCCACATTGGGCAGGCCGACGATTCCTAGTGTAAGACTCACGGGGCCAATCCTAACGCACCCGCCTTCTTTTAAGGCAAGATGGTGGGGTGAATTCTGATAACCAACCGCTGCCCGATGACCCCCAAACGGGCTTGGGCGATAAGTTTGATGAAAGCTTTGACACCAGCAAGCTGGAGGATGTATCCCCACATCCACCAGGCGATCAGGTTGACCGCTCGGTCATCGCCGGCGAGGTGATTAAGTCCGCATCCCTATGGGCCGTTCGGCTGCTCATCATCTGCGTTTTCCTCTACGCCCTCTACCGTTTGCTGGGCAACTTCTGGCAGGGGCTTTTGCCGGTACTTTTGGCCCTTATTATTTGCACCGTTCTGGCACCAGTAGCGAAGAAACTGCGCGATATTGGCCTTCCCGCTGCGTTGGCGGCCGCCGTAACCATATTGGTTTCCTTCACGGCTGTCGGCGGCCTCATCGCGTTTGTTGCCCCAGATTTCATGCGGCAATCCCGTTCACTGTATTTGCAGACGGTCTCCGGCATCCAAAGCCTGCAACTCTGGGCCCAGGGCCCACCGCTTAACCTCGATAGCGATGACATGAGTAGCTACATTGACGAGGCGGCGTCCTGGCTGCAGCAACGTGCCGGCGCCATCGCAGGCTCGGTCTTTACCGGCATCGGCACGGCCACATCAATCCTGGTCACCCTCTTTATTGTGCTGGTGCTGACCTTCTTCTTCCTGAAGGACGGCACTAAGTTCCTTCCCTGGCTGCGCGATGCCACGGGCAAGCGCGCCGGCTGGCACCTTACTGAGCTACTTACCCGCGCGTGGGCGACACTGGGCGGCTTCATTCGCGCGCAGGCAGTTGTCTCGCTTGTCGACGCCGTCTTTATCGGCGTCGGCCTCGCCCTTATCGGCGTTCCGCTGGCCATGGCTTTGGCGATCATCACCTTTATCGCGGGTTTTATCCCCTTCGTCGGCGCGATCGTGGCCGGCGCCCTCTCCGTCACCATCGCGTTGGTCTCCCTTGGCGTAACCAAGGCTCTGCTCGTCCTCGGCCTGGTGTTGCTGGTCCAGCAGTTGGAAGGCAATGTTCTCTCGCCTTGGCTGCAGTCCAAGGCTATGGACCTGCACCCGGTTATCGTCCTAGTTTCCGTAACGGTAGGCTCAGCTCTCTTTGGCCTGATAGGTGGCTTCCTCGCGGTTCCGACGGCCGCTATGTTTGCGGTGGCCTACCGCTACGGCCAAGACATGATGAAGCTGCAGTCGGGTGAAAAGTCCGCCGCGGATCTGGACTTTTCTACCGTTGCTGGTTATCTCATCGGCCGTTACACCGAAGACCAAGGGCGTTATAAGCGCGAAGCATGGCTCAAGATGCCGGACTATGCAGCCCCAGAAGGCGCGTTTGCCGACGTCTCTGCGGACGGCGATTCCTATTCCCTCGACGCCGCCCTCAACGTGGAGTCCACTCCCAAAGAACATGAAAAGCCCGGCATGCGCGCAAACCTGCGCCGCGCCCGCGACGCCTTCGAAGGCCTTTTGAACGGAGATTCGAAAAAATAGTGGGCCGTGTCGGCAACGCGTGCCATGCTGGAAGCCATGACTTCCACTTTGCCCGTGCTGCTACTTTTTATCGGCCTCATCCTCGGCGCGGTAATGGGCTGGTTAGCCCATTCTTACTCCGCTACGCGCTCCGCGCCGAGCGCCGAGCACCGCGCGCTGCAAGACTCGCAGCGCCGCCAAGCCGAACTCCAACCGCTAGAAAAGGCCATGGACCGCTTGGGATTTCAGCTCCAAGAAATTGAGGAAGACCGCACCGCGCTGCTCGCCTCCCTCTCCAGCCAGGTGCAGGCGGTGACCCGCACCTCTTCCCGCCTGACCGAACGCACCGACAAACTAGTGACCGCTTTGCGCTCACCCAATGTGCGTGGCCGTTGGGGCGAGGTGCAATTGGAGCGCGTGGTTGAGCTCGGCGGTATGACCAAACATGTGGACTTTGATTGCCAGGTCTCCGCCCCATTGGGCGGGCGCATCGTACGCCCTGACATGCTCATCCATTTGGCCGGTGGCCGCCACATCATCGTCGATGCCAAGGTTCCTTTTACCTCTTACCTTGACGCCCTGGAAACCGATGACCCGGAAGAGCACGCCGGCTTCCTCCGCCGCCACGCGCATTTAATGCGCGGCCACGTCCAAGCACTATCGCAGAAGGACTATATTGAGGCGTTTCAACCAACGCCCGAGTTCGTTATCCTCTTTGTTCCCGCAGACCCCTTCCTTGATGCCGCATTATCGGTAGACCCGGAACTTATCGAGTACGCCTTTGAACGCAATGTAGTGATCGCCACCCCCAGCTCGCTTTTTGCCCTCCTGCGCACGGTGGCCATGGGGTGGCACCAGGAAGACATTTCCACCAAGGCTAAGGAGGTCCAGCGCTTGGGGCGCGAACTGTATACACGCCTGAATACGCTTTCTGATCACTACGGCAAGGTGGGCCATAACCTGGAGAAAGCAGTCGAGGCTTATAACGCCACGCTTTCCTCGCTCGATTCCCGCGTGGGCGTCACCGCCCGCAAACTGCATGAGATGGATATCCCGGGCCGCACGGATCGCACCCCGCGGGAGCCCTTGCCTATTGATACCTGGCCGCGCGGGAATTCGGAACTATAAATCCGCCGCTTTCGTGCGTGGAAATAGCCATGGGCCGGCGGCAACCGGTAGGATCTTCCGACGTGTCACAAGCCAAGCAAAGAAAGTCCTCCGCCGCCCAAAGCTCCGGCCTCCCCAGCATCTCGCTGGGCAAGGGTCTTGGGCTGCTCGCGGCAATCTTGCTCACGGGCGCGTTGATTTCCATCCTCATGGGTACCATCGGGTGGGCTTACCTCGCGTTCCTCGTCATCGGCTCACTGCTGGTGGCGCTCATCGTAGAAGAACGGGGGCTCTTCCTCACCGTGGCTTCTATCCCCATTGTGTATGCCATAACGGTGGTCCTGGCCGGTTTCTTTATCACCAAGGCCAACTTGCCAGAGGGCGCATCGGCGTTTTCCAAGACGGCGATCGTCACCGCGGCTTTCCCCCTTGTCCAGAGGTTCCTGTGGCTCCTCATTGCCCTGGTGGGCGCGGCAATCATCGCCTGGCTGCGCTGGGCACGCTACCGCAAGACGGCCAAGCGCACCGCCGAAATGGAAACCGCTTCCCGCCGAGCCGACGCCGACCAAGACCGACGCAACCGCGAGGAGCGCCTATCGGTTGCAGACTTGATGGCGCGCGATAAACCGGCAAAGAACTCCAAGCAGTCTCAAGTCGCTCCGCAGCGCGCCCGCGCCTCGCACACGTTGAAGAAATCACGCCCCGCGCCCAAGGATCGCCTACGTGGTCGCGACCGTGAAGAGCGTCGCCGAATACAACAAGAGGAACGCAACAATCCACTGCGCCCGGATCCTGCCCGGCGCGCTGGCGATTCGGTTCCGGCGTCTCAGAAAGAGAAGGAACAGCCCAAGCAAGGTTGGGACGATAACCTCTACGACGAGGATTAAAGCACAAAGAAAGGCCCGTTTCCGGGCCTTTCTTTAGTTTTAACTGCCGTATAGGCCAAGGCTACTTAGGTGCGTGCTGGGCGCAGGTCGCGCGGTAGGGCGAAGGTAATCGTCTCGGTAGAAGTCGTTACCTGCTCTACGTCGCTATAACCACGCTCGTCCAGGAACTCCAGTACTTCGCGTACCAGCAACTCAGGTACCGAAGCACCACACGTTACGCCGACCGTCTGGACGCCTTCCAGCCAGGCTTCGTCGATTTCCTTGGCAAAATCCACGAGGTGGGAAGTTTTGGCGCCTGCCTCGAGCGCCACCTCAACCAAGCGCACCGAGTTGGAGGAGTTCTTAGAGCCCACCACAATCATCAGATCGCACTGTGGGGCGATGGCTTTGACGGATTCTTGGCGGTTTTGGGTGGCGTAGCAAATATCGTCTGAAGGCGGGTTCTCCAGGTGCGGGAAGCGCTCGCGCAGCTTATTGACGATGGTGATGGTCTCATCCACCGATAGCGTGGTCTGGGACAGCCAAATAAGCTTCTCATCCTGCAGGAACTCTGGCAGCTTGGCGACGCCCTCGACGCCATCCACGAGGTGGGTGACCTCAGGAGCTTCGCCGGCGGTGCCTTCCACTTCTTCGTGGCCTTCGTGGCCAACCAAGAGGATGTGGTAGCCATCGCGCTGGAAGCGCTGGGCTTCCTTGTGCACCTTGGTTACCAATGGGCAGGTGGCGTCCAAAGTAAGCTGCTTGCGCTGCGTTGCCTCTGCGCGCACGGCTGGGGAAATGCCGTGGGCGGAGAAGACTAGGTGGGCACCTTCTGGAGCCTCAGAGGCCTCGTCGACGAAGATGACGCCGCGTTCTGCCAGAGACTCTACGACGTAACGGTTGTGCACGATTTGTTTGCGTACATAAATGGGCGCGCCGTACTTTTCCAGCGCCTTTTCTACGGTCTCGACCGCGCGGTCCACGCCCGCGCAGTATCCGCGCGGGGCCGCGAGAAGTACATTTTTACCATCAGTCATGGCTCCCAGAGTATCGAAACACTACGCAAAACAATAGCGGGGCCTAACGTCACCTTTCTGGCCACCCCGAGCGGGACAATCAACTGCGCTGGCCCCTAAACTAGACGGAAGAACACGGCAGACTGAAGAAAGGGAGGCTGTGTGAATCAACCGGCAAATACACCGGATACTCCCTGGCCCGTTGGCAAGGTCAATGACCAAGTCAAGGGCTGGATCGAGCGCCTGGGTTACCTGTGGGTAGAGGGTCAGTTGACCCAAATCAACTTCAAGCCCACCTGGAAGCTGTCCTACCTCACGCTGCGTGACGTACAGCAGGAAAAGTCCGTGCAGTTAACCTGCCCATCATCGATGCTGCAGTCATTGTCAGCACCGCTGAAGGACGGCGACCGCGTCATTGTCCACGGTAAGCCTGCCTTTTACGCTGGACGCGGATCCTTTTCGCTATGGACCACCGAAATTCGCCATGTGGGCATTGGCGATCTGCTTGCTCGCATTGAAAAGCTGCGCCAACAGCTATCTGCTGAAGGCCTTTTCGATCCCGCACGCAAGCGACCGCTCCCCTACCTGCCACACAAAATTGGGCTGATTACCGGCCGTGGTTCTGCTGCAGAGCGGGATGTGATGGCGGTAGCCCATGACCGCTGGCCAGCAGTGCAGTTCCGCGTCCTCAATACTGCGGTTCAGGGTGCGAATACGGTACCTGAGGTTATCGATGCGCTCCAGCAACTTGATGCGGATCCTGAAGTCGACGTCATCATCATCGCCCGTGGCGGCGGCTCCGTGGAAGATCTGCTGCCCTTCTCGGAAGAAGCACTGCAACGCGCAGTAGCTGCGGCAGGCACCCCAGTAGTCTCTGCCATTGGTCACGAGCCGGATAGCCCAGTGCTCGATAACGTCGCCGACCTGCGCGCTGCTACGCCTACCGACGCCGCAAAGCGCGTCGTACCCTCTGTGGCAGAGGAGCGCGCCATCGTCGCAGAGGCTCGCTCTCGCATGGCGGCCGCGCTGCGCGGCTGGGTGGAAAGGGAACGGCGCGGCCTCGACAACATTCGTTCCCGGCCTGTCATGGCAGACCCGATGACCCCTATCCGTGCGCGCCGCGAAGAGGTGGAGCGTACCCGCGCTACCATGCGGCGAGAAATTGAAATCATGGTGGAGCGAGAAACCCGCCACGTGGAATCGCTGCGCGCCCGCGTATCAGCATTGGGACCGTCGGCGACTCTCGCCCGCGGGTACTCCATTGTCCAGGTAGTACCCAAGGACGGTTCCGGGCCCGAGGTCGTCACCTCTTATAAGCAATCCCCGCCTGGCGCTCAACTGCGCATTCGGGTGGGCGATGGATCTATTACCGCAGTTTCTATGGCCTCCCAGGCCGCCGATTAATCACGAGACGAGGAGAAAATCATGTCCGATGACACCATTGGTACCGGCCAGCCAGGCCAGGATGCTTTTACCCCAGTAGAAGAATTGAGCTATGAGCAAGCTCGCGATGAGCTCATTGAAACCGTCAAGATTCTCGAGCTTGGGCAGATGGGCTTGGATGAGTCGCTAAAGTATTGGGAGCGCGGCGAGGCCCTTGCCCGTGCGTGCGAGGCGCACCTCGACGGCGCGGCGAAGCGTGTGGAAGACGCGCTCGATAAGGCCGAGGACGCAGACGCTGAAGGAGACGAGTAGTGCAGATTTATGGGTATCCAGGCGAGCGCGTGGACTTTGTATCGAAATCCGCGGCCGCCGGTTCCATCATGGCGGGAGATTCCCGAGAATTCGTAGAAGAATTCTTCGGTCCTGCACACACCCGCGACGATAATGAGGTGAGCTACTTCTCCCAATCCGTGGTGCTGCGCTTTACGGACGACAAAGTACGCGAGATTGCCATTTATCCGCAGCGCTCGCAGCGTGAGCACATCGATGTCTTTGCAGGAAAAACACGCCTCAGCGGCCTGGATTCGCAGGCCCTAGCTGAAGTTATTGCCCAGTCCGGCGACGGTCTTAGCGCCACCGCCGCGGAAGAAGGCTTAGGCGAGGTTATTTTCCGGCTATAGGTGCGGCGTCGATAAACGCAGCGGTAGCCGCCTCAAAGTCACTGTCGTTCGCGGCGCCGGAGATGATGAGGCGGGCATCGCCCAAATCCGTAACCCACAGGCGGCGCACGGAATCATCGTCGCTTTCTAGCACCCGCACTTGGTGCCCCTTGACCTCGCGGGCGGATTCAATGCCGCGGTAGTTGGCGTCGTAGGCCTCGCCCGCTTTATCGGCCGCGACCTGCGTCTGCGTAGATTCCACAAACCCTTGGTCAGCGGTCACCCAGCTGACCACGGTGGCGTTCTCGCCGCCCATATCTACGCGGCGGGCAGCATTGGCCTCCCAGCCCTCTGGCATTTCGGGATTGCGAATTGCACCGACCCCTGCGCGGGCTTGGGTGTCTAGGAAGGTTTGTTCATCCACTTCCTGCACCGCGCCCTGCTGGGTTTCGGAGTTAATTGAGCACAGGCCGGTCGCTCCCACGGCGAGCAGCATCATAATCACCACGACTGCGAGGGACAGGGAGATGTCCTTCGCGCCTTCAAAAATCTTTGGTCTTTCTTCTGCAGCCACGCGCCTTAGTATCGCACGGCCTGCTTTCAAAAAGCCACACGGCCCCTTTTGCCCCGAAAGATCTGTCAATCCCCCACAAATGGGGCGCAAAATCGAACCCATTAGAGCAAAAAAGTGCGAGAATGGAAAGGTAGAGCATCAAGGGGAACACCCCTCGATGAGAAAACTATGGAAGGCAACCACTACACATGTCCGAAAATACGTCTTATCTTCCTGACCGCAACCTGGCAATGGAACTGGTTCGTGTCACCGAGGCAGCAGCACTCGCTTCCGGCCGTTGGGTAGGCCGCGGCCAGAAGAATGAGGGCGATGGCGCGGCGGTCGACGCCATGCGCAAGCTCATCAATTCCGTAGCGATGAACGGCGTCGTTGTCATTGGTGAGGGCGAAAAGGATGAGGCCCCCATGCTCTTTAACGGCGAAGAGGTAGGCACCGGCGAGGGTGCCGCCATGGATATCGCCGTAGACCCGGTCGACGGTACCCGTTTGATGGCAGAAGGCCGTCCCAACGCTATCTCCGTCATTGCGGCTGCCGAACGCGGGACCATGTATGACCCTTCCGCAGTCTTCTACATGGAAAAAATTGCCGTTGGCCCCGAGGCAGTTGGCGCTATCGACATCAACGAGTCCGTGGAATGGAATATCCAGTCCGTGGCAAAGGCAAAGAATATTCGCCCCTCCGATCTGACCGTGGTGGTCCTTGACCGTCCTCGTCACGAACAGCTCATCTCTGAAATTCGCGCCGCAGGCGCCAAGGTGCGCCTCATCATGGATGGTGACGTAGCCGGCGCCATCGCCACCTGCCAGGATTCGAACTCCATCGACATGATGATGGGCATCGGCGGCACCCCGGAGGGCATCATCACCGCCTGCGCGATGCGCTGCATGGGCGGCGAGATCCAGGGCAAGCTGTGGCCGAAGGATGAAGAGGAAGCAGAAAAGGCCCGCGCCGCCGGCCATGATTTGGACCGCGTCCTCAAGACCAATGATCTAGTCTCCTCTGAAAACTGCTACTTCGCCGCCACCGGCGTGACCAATGGTGACATGCTGCGCGGCGTTTCCTACCGCAATTCCGGCGCTACTACCCGCTCGTTGGTCATGCGCTCCAAGTCCGGCACCATCCGCTATATCGACTCCATCCACAAGCTGTCCAAGCTGCAGGAGTATTCCGTCGTGGACTACGACACGCCAACCAAGAAGTAGGGTTCACCCCCGAAGGCGGCCCTTCTTTTGGTTCTCCGCCATACTGGAAAGCACACACTACCCAATTAACTGAGGTGATCTTCACATGACTGAATACCGCATCGAACATGACACCATGGGCGAAGTTAAGGTTCCTGCAGATGCCCTGTGGCGTGCACAGACCCAGCGCGCAGTGGACAACTTCCCTATCTCTGGCCGTGGCCTGGAAAATGCGCAGATTCGCGCCCTTGGCCTGCTTAAGGCAGCCTGCGCCCAGGTAAATAAGGATTCCGGCAAGCTGGACGCGGACAAGGCCGATGCCATCATTGCTGCCGCCACCGAAATCGCCGAGGGCAAGCATAACGACGCCTTCCCAATCGACGTATTCCAGACCGGTTCCGGTACCTCGTCCAATATGAATACCAATGAGGTTATTGCCTCCTTGGCGCATAACAATGGCGTGGAAATTCACCCAAATGACCACGTGAATATGGGCCAGTCCTCTAATGACACCTTCCCCACCGCCACGCACGTAGCTGCTACGGAAGCTGCCGTCAATGACCTCATCCCGGGCCTGAAGGTCCTCCACGAATCCTTGACCAAGAAAGCCAAGGAATTCGCCGACGTGGTCAAGGCCGGCCGCACCCACCTGATGGATGCCACCCCGGTTACCCTGGGCCAGGAATTCGGCGGCTACGCCCGCCAGATCGAGCTGGGCATCGAACGCATTGAGGCCACCCTGCCGCGCTTGGGTGAGCTGGCCATCGGCGGCACCGCCACAGGTACCGGCCTGAATACCTCCGCTGACTTCGGCGCGAAGGTCACCGAGGAGCTAAAGAAGCTCACCGGCGTGAAGGAACTGAAGGAAGCAGAAAACCACTTCGAGGCACAGGCTGCCCGCGATGGCTTGGTGGAATTCTCCGGCGCCATGCGCTCGATTGCTGTATCCCTCAATAAGATTGCCAATGACCTGCGCATGATGGGCTCCGGCCCGTTGACCGGCCTGGCCGAGATTCACCTGCAGGACCTGCAGCCGGGTTCCTCCATCATGCCGGGTAAGGTCAACCCGGTTATCCCAGAGGCCGTCACCATGGTGGCGGGCCAGGTGGTTGGCAACGACGCAGCCGTAGCCTTCGGCGGTGCTCAGGGCCACTTCGAGCTCAACGTCTTCATCCCGATGATGGCGCGCAACGTACTCGAGTCCGCTCGCCTGCTGGCTAATGCTTCCCGCGTCTTCGCCGATAAGTGCATCGATCACATCGAGGCCAACGAGGAGCGCATGAAGCACTTTGCGGAGTCGTCCACCTCCATCGTGACCCCGCTCAACTCTGCCATCGGCTACGAGAACGCAGCCAAGGCGGCAAAGCACGCCCTGCACGAGAAGATCACCGTCCGCCAGGCCGTTATTGACTTGGGCTTCGTCGACGGCGAAAACCTCACCGAGGAGGAGCTGGATAAGCGCCTCAACGTGTTGAGCATGACTAACCGCGACCGCGATAACTTCTAAGTAGTCGCCGCACCGCTTCCCCGCCCGGGCAGGACTCGGGCGGGGTTTCGCATGCCTGGGGTAAGGGGGGCGTCGGCAAGCGCTATGGCATAGCACACATTAGGGGAAACGCACCTCTAAAATCACCACTTTTGCACTTGGTGCAAGTTTGCACCGAGTGTAAAGTTGCATGGCGTGCAAGAAGAATTATCCCTACGCGAGCAGAAGCGCCTCGAGACGCGCCTGCGCATTGAGGATGCCGCCACAAAGCTGGTGGATGAACAATCCTTTAGCGCGGTCACGATTGAGAGGATTTGCGAAGTAGCCGGTATTTCTCGGCGCACCTTCTTCAATTATTTCGACTCCAAAGAATCCGCCGTACTAGGTGCTCCAAGCACCGAGTTTACGGAGGAGATGCGGGAGTTCTTCCTCACTGAGCCAACAACCAGCATGGTAGGACTCGTCCTCCAGTTGGTCAGGCAACACATGGAAAGCCACCACATCAACCCGACCATCCGGGACCGCCGCAAACGCATCTCGAATGATCCGGATGCGGCCGCGGCGGCAATAAGCCGGAAGCGGGCAAAATCCATTGAGCTTATCGATCTCATTGAAGAACGCCTCACCACAGAACCGGAGCTTCGCGTCCTCGATAACTGCCCCGCAAGTACCGAGGCGATGCTCATCGCCGGCCTCGTCCGCGAGGCACTTTGGCTCGCGATGGCATCCCCCGATGCGGATTGCAGCAAGGACCTCCACGCGCGACTCGATACCTCCCTCACGCTAATAACAGATTTTATGAAAGGAATGCGATGGTAGATACGGCTACTAAGGCCCCCTCGCAGGGCCAATCCCGAGCCGATAACCTCGGGCTTATCTTCTCGGCTTTGATGCTCACCATGCTGATGAGCTCTTTGGGCCAAATGATCTTCTCTTCTGCTCTTCCAACCATCGTTGGTGAGCTTGGCGGCGTCGACCACATGAGCTGGGTCATCTCCGCCTTCCTTGTCACCATGACCATCGCCATGCCTATTTCCGGCAAGCTGGGTGACATGCTGGGCCGCAAGTGGCTCTACATAGGCGGTATCGCCACCTTCGTCGTGGGCTCCACCCTCGGCGGCTTTGCAGATTCCATGACGCTGCTGATCATCGCCCGCGCTGTGCAAGGCTTTGGCGCAGGTTTCATGATGATTTCCTCCCAGTCCATCATCGCCGAGGTCACCTCCTCCCGTGAGCGCGGCAAGTTCATGGGCATCATGGGCGGTGTCTTTGGCCTGTCCTCGGTTCTCGGCCCCGTCCTCGGCGGCTGGTTCACCGACGGCCCAGGCTGGCGCTGGGGCATGTGGATGAACATTCCGCTGGGTATCCTCGCCATCATCGTGTGCACCCTAGTGCTGCACCTGCGCGTGGGCGATGCCGATATGAAGCGCTTTGACTGGCTTGGCGCCACCTTCATCGCCATCACCACCGCTTCCCTTATCCTCATGACCACCTGGGGCGGCACCGAGTACGAGTGGGGCTCCTCCATGATCCTCACCCTGGGTGCCATCACCATCATCGGCGCCATTATCACCGTCCTAGTAGAGCTGCGCGCCAAGGAACCGCTCATCCCGGTTCGCCTATTCAAGAACCGCAACATGGCCCTGACCACCCTCTCCGGCGTGGTACTTGGCCTGGCAATGTTCGGTGTTCTGGGTTACATGCCAACCTACCTGCAGATGGTGCACACCCTGACCCCAACCAAGGCGGGTCTCATGATGATTCCGATGATGGTGGGCCTTATCGGCACCTCCACCGGCGTGGGCTTCATTATCGCCCGTACCGGCCATTACAAGGTCTACCCCATCATCGGTCTGGCGATTACTGCCGGTGCCCTATTCTGGATGTCCCACCTCTCCGTGGAGACTTCTCTAACGCAGCTGGGCTGCGAATTCCTCGTCTTCGGCATCGGTCTGGGCATGGTTATCCAGGTCCTCGTGCTCATCGTCCAGAACTCCTTCCCCCTGTCCCAGGTGGGTACGGCTACCGCGGCGAATAACTTCTTCCGCCAGATCGGTTCCGCACTGGGTGCGTCCCTGGTTGGCTCCATGTTCATCCACAATATGAAGGATGAGATGGCCACCCGCATGCCTGAAGCTTTCCAGCAGATGGGACCGGAGGGTGCCGCCTACGCGGAGAAGTTTGGCGATGCCAATGGCGGTGCCAATAGCCTCACCCCGGATTTGGTTGCCTCCTTCCCTCAGCCCATCGAGGAAGCAATCCTCAACTCCTATAATGATGGCCTGACCCCGGTCATCGCCCTGATGGTTCCGCTGGTTATCGTCGCCCTCATCCTCCTCCTGCCACTGCGCGAGGAGCGTTTGAAGGAAACGATTGACTAGTGTCACTTTCACCTGCAGAAGTACAGGCCACAAGCCGAGAGCTGCACGCCTTGCGCGATGCACTCCCGCTTGCCGACACCCCCATTGAATCCGCCCTCGGCTATGCCCCCGGCGGCCTTCACGCGGCGTTGGAAATCCAGTCCGGTCCCATCGAGGCGTGGCGCAAGCCCGCGCGCACTGTACCCCGATCCCGCGCTTTAGCCGCTTGAGCGAGGAAATGCGCTCACAAGCTCAGCGTTGGTTTGGCACCTGGGACGTTCCTGCAGTGTAGCGTTTCCCTCGTTCTAAGGCCTCAGCAAAAAGCCCCTGCCATCGTTACCACGAGTGTGGTTCGAGCAGGGGCTTGTATGCGCTGGGGAAGCTACCGCTTCTTTTCCTCCGGCTTGGGCAAAAGCAGCTCATATACGTCGGTATCGCGCCACTGGCCCGCAAGCTCGCCGTAGGTCATCTTCGCCATATGCGAGTAGGTGCCTACTTTCACGAAGCCACGCGACTTGTGCAGCCCCGCAGAACCTGCATTTTCAGGGAAAATCCATGAGTGGATGGCCCACTTGTGCAGGTCCTGGCACACCTCGATCAGGCGGTCTAGAAGTGCGCCGCCAATGCCGCGTCCTTGTGCCTCGGCTCCTAGGTAGATGGAGTCCTCCACCACTCCGTGGAAGACGGTGCGGGTAGATACCGGTGCCGCGGAAACCCACCCTAAGACCTTAGAATCATCATCTGCTTCAACGGCCACATGCACCGAAGGCATGATCTTGCCAGCCTTGAATTCTTCAAAGGTCAGGGATCGGGTCTCATAGGTAGCGTGCCCAGTATTGAGCCCCTGTTCATAGATCTCTCGCATCTGCGGGTAGTCCGCCGCGGTAAAGGGGCGGATGCGGAAATCTTTCTTCTTGTCGTCCGAAGACGTCTGCTTAGCGTTCTCGCTCATATACAACATTATTACTGGGCTAGGCCCAGCTTCGCCACGCTGTACACATAAAGATCGCCAAACGCGAACGAAATCGAACTAGTTGCCGCCTTCCAACAGGTCAGTGACGAGCTCCGCAATGGCAGAGCGCTCAGAACGCTGCAGCGTAATATGCGCAAAAAGCTCATGTCCCTTGAGCTTTTCAATCACTGCTTGGACTCCGTCGTGCCGGCCCACACGAAGGTTATCGCGCTGCGCCACATCGTGAGTAAGAACTACTCGCGAGCCCTTCCCCAACCGAGAAAGCACGGTAAGCAAGACGTTTCGCTCCAAGGACTGCGCCTCATCCACGATGACAAAAGCATCATGCAGCGAACGACCGCGAATATGCGTCAGGGGCAAGACCTCGATGAGGCCGCGCTCGTGCACTTCTTCCATGACGTTGTCAGACACCAAGCCCTCCAAGGTGTCATAGACCGCCTGCGCCCACGGGTTCATCTTGTCCGATTCAGTGCCCGGTAAGTATCCCAGCGACTGCCCGCCAACCGCATACATCGGGCGAAAGACCACAATGCGCCGGTGCTCCCCGCGCTCGAGCACCGCCTCCAAACCGGCGCAAAGCGCAAGTGCCGACTTGCCGGTGCCGGCGCGGCCACCGATAGAGACAATTCCTACGTTTGGGTCCATCAGCAAATCCAAAGCGATACGCTGCTCCGCGGAGCGTCCCTGAAGGCCAAAGGCATTGATATCACCACGTACGAGCTCGACCACGCCATCAGCGCTCATGCGACCCAGCGCGGATTGCGCACCCGCCGCCAAGGTCAAGCCGCAGTGCACCGGCAGATCCTCCACGGCGGTACCCTTGTCAGTTTCGACGCCGTCTAGCATGACTTCCCCATCACGATAGAGGGCATCGATGACATCCGAGCTGGTTTGCACCGTCGCCAGTCCGGTATAGCCGGTCAAGACTACGTCCTGGGCGTGATACTCATCCGCTTGCACGCCTACCGCACCGGCCTTTACACGCAGCGGCACGTCCTTCGTGACCAGCACGGTGTCCTTCCCTTCGTGCGCAAGGTTGAGAGCGCACGCCAAGATGCGGTGGTCGCCTTCTGGCCCGCGGAACGCGGTAGGCAGCAAGGATTGGTCTTGATGGTTCAATTCCACGCGCAGGGTGCCGCCATCCACGTTGACGGGAACCGGCTGGTCTAAGGCCTCATAGGTAGCGCGCAGCTCCTCCAAAAAGCGAAGAGCTTGGCGGGCGAACCAGCCAAGCTCCGGGTGATGACGTTTTCCTTCTAGTTCAGAAATAACTACAACGGGAAGGACCACATCGTGTTCTGCAAATTTGCGCAGGGCCCAAGGGTCAGACAGCAAGACCGAAGTATCCACTACATAGGTCTTGGTAGCGACGGTGTTAGCAGTAGCGGCAAGCGGAGTAGAAAGTACAGAGGGACGAGACATGATGGCAGGGTTCTCCCTTAGTGTGCGGTAGATCAGACTTCTTCCGAATCACCCCGAATCCCCGGGGTTGCCACCCAAAGTAGGCACCGAAGGTTGAAATTACATGGGTGCAAGATGAACATTAAGAAAACGAAAAATCCCTCCGCAGCACATGCTGCAGAGGGAGGAGCTCTAAAGGAGCTTTTTACTTCTCTACGGAAGAGGTGAACTTGCCGCTCTCGTCCTGGATCCAGGAGATTACGCCATCGTCGAACTGCTGGGTCCAGCCCTTGCCCTGAGCAGCCTTTTCCTCAGCAGCCTTAGGCAGGCCTACCTCAGAGTCCAGGCCGCCCTGCTCCTTCCAGGTTTCAGCAATCTTGCCGACGATAGGCTGAGCGCCCTCATCGTCGTCGAAGGTCAGCAGGTTGCCGTTATCGAAGTTAGCGAGGAACTCATCATCGTCACCCTGCTCGATGCTCTTTACGTCGCCCCACTCAGCCTTCTTCTCTTCAATAGCGGAAGCGAAATCAGCCGGAACGTCTACGTCACCGTTAGCGGTAGCGATGGACTTGGTAGCGCCGTCCTTGTCGTCGGCGTCATCCTTGTCGTCGGCGTCGTCGGAAGCGTCCGCATCGTCGGCGTCATCCTTGTCGTCCGCGTCATCATTGGAAGTAGCCTCAGCAGCAGCGGAGCCAGCAGCGTCGGTAGCGTCTGCTGCTACGGAGCCGGCGGAATCCTTAGCATCGTTAGCTGCGTCCTCGGCATCGGAGCACGCTACGAGAGCAACGGACAGGGTTGCGGCTGCAAAACCACCTGCGATGCGACGGGTCATCTTCTGCATTACTGCATCATCCTTTCATCAAGAAAGTAAGTTAATTCTAAATTTATTGTTAAATCGCCCTTCATGACGAACGACGCCCACCGTAACGACGACTCCCAGCTGGTGCCACCCACCCGGACAGGAAGTAGACAGCAAACAGTAAAGGGCTACTTACGTTTGCGCTGCTTAGGGGCCTTCTTTTTCTTTTGTAACGAATTGTTAACGTTTCTCCTCGCCTGCTTCGCCTTCGCCTTTTCCCTGGCGCTGCGCCTCGGCTTCTCTTGGCGGGAGGAACGCGCCGTGCGGCCCTTAGCGACGCCCACGAAGTCCTGAATTGCCTCCCCGTCATCGTCCTTGCGCCACACCAATGCAATCTCCGTCACCGGCACGGACTCGTCCTTAAGGCTCAACGGCACCACCTGCTTTTTGCTCAGGACCTTCAACAGGGGCCGCGGCGCAATCGCGATACCCACATTGGCCGCCACTACCTGCAGAGCGTCGCGGACTGCGGGGACATCGACAAGCCCGGAATCGGCGAGGCGGTAGTTGAGGTGTTCATCGGCGACGTCGGCAAGCGCAAGCTCCTCGCCCACCTCCGCATAGACTGAGTCTTTGGGAACGGCAATGCCAGGAGCCTCTTTATAAAGTCGCACCACATGAAAGGTTTCATCCACCCGCGCATCCGGCAAGCGCGCAAGGGCTAGGTCCACCTCGCCGGCTACCAGCGGGGCTAGCGCATCGTCCGCATCAACGGTGTACAAGCCACCATGAGCAGTATTTTCCTCGAATCGGCGGAACCACTTTCCAGGTTCTGTACCGGTGGCAAAAGCTAAGCGCAGCATAGAGGACAGTCTACTGAAAGTGCTACGGTAAAAGCGTGACTGAAGAACAAAAGCAACCATCCGGCACCGCCATGCGTGCCCAAACCGCGGCGAAGAAGCTAGGCATCTACCTGCCCGCCGCGCCGGACGAGTTCCAAAATAGTGCCATTAGCCACGAAGAGCTGCGCGAATTGCAGCATAACCCACCCGAGTGGCTACAAACCTTGCGCCGCGAAGGCCCCCATCCCCGCCCCGAGGTTGCCCATAAGCTGGGCATCTCTGTTACCGCGCTCAAGAAGAACGATATGGATAAGCCGCTGACCACAGCGGAAATCAATCAGCTCCTCCAAGAGCAGCCGGAATGGCTCCAGCAGGCCCGCGCCACCATGGCGCAGGCCCGTGGCCATGAGGTGAAGGACTAGACCAGCTTCCAGTCCTCGAGGCCCTCATACAGCGGGTAGTGCTGGGCAATCTTGTCCACACGAGCACGCAGGGCCTCTACATCGGCATTCTTGCCCTGCACCAGAGCAGTACCGATAATATCTGCAACCTCGGTGAAAGCTTCGGCATCGAGGCCGCGGGTTGCTAGCGCAGAAGTACCAATGCGCAGGCCGGAGGTGACCATCGGCGGACGCGGGTCATTCGGTACAGCATTGCGGTTAACGGTAATGCCTACCTCGTGCAGCAGATCCTCTGCCTGCTGTCCATCCAATTCGGAATTGCGCAGGTCTGCCAAGACCAAGTGCACATCGGTGCCGCCGGTCAGCACGTCCACGCCAGCCGCCTTGGCATCTTCTGCGGTAAGGCGCTCTGCCAGAATGCGAGCACCCTCCAAGGTGCGCTCCTGGCGCTCCTTGAATTCCTCGGTAGCGGCAATCTTCATAGCAATGGCCTTGGCAGCGACCACGTGCATCAGCGGTCCGCCCTGCTGGCCCGGGAAGACGTTGGAATTGATCTTCTTGGCATAATCCTGCTTGGCCAAAATCATGCCGGAGCGCGGACCACCCAGGGTCTTATGCACGGTGGTGGACACGATATCCGCGTGAGGCACTGGGCTCGGGTGCAGGCCAGCAGCAACGAGGCCAGCAAAGTGGGCCATATCTACCCACAGGTAAGCGCCGACCTCATCAGCAATTTCACGGAAGGCCGCGAAATCCATGGTTCGCGGGTAGGCAGACCAGCCGCCGATAATGACCTTCGGCTTTTCCTTCAGCGCCTGCTCGCGCAGCTTATCCATGTCCACACGCATGGTCTCTGGATCCACCTCGTAGGCGGCGACATCATAAAGCTTGCCAGAGAAGTTCAACTTCATGCCGTGGGTAAGGTGGCCGCCGTGAGCCAGGGACAGGCCCAAAATCTTGTCGCCAGGCTCAGCAATGGTGGAAAGCACCGCGGCGTTCGCCTGCGCACCCGAGTGCGGCTGAACGTTGGCGAATTCCGCACCAAAGAGTTCCTTAGCGCGGTTGCGGGCTAGGTCCTCCACGACGTCGACATGCTCGCAGCCGCCGTAGTAGCGGCGACCCGGGTAGCCCTCGGCGTACTTGTTAGTGAGCACGGAGCCCTGTGCCTGGAGCACGGCGCGAGGCACAAAGTTCTCAGAAGCGATCATTTCCAGGGTTTCGCGCTGGCGGGAAATCTCTCCCTGAATTGCGCCGAATACATCCGGATCGAGGTCGCGGAGGTCAGAGGTAAAAGAAGCCATAAAGGTGTGGTCCCCTTCTCAAAATCATGCGGTATGGGCTGCTGCATATCTTATCGTGCCATGCACCCTTAGGGGGCATACTTTTACCCACGGATTATGCAAGTGCGACAATAGAGCCATGGCGCGCACATTGGATTCGAGTCCCTACCTAGATTTTGACCGCGAGACCTGGCGTGAACTGCGTAAATCCATGCCTCAGGTGCTCACGGAAACCGAGGTGGAGAAACTTCGCGGCCTAGGAGACCGCATCGACCTAGACGAGGTAGCTGATGTCTACCTCCCCCTCTCCCGTCTCATCCATATGCAAGTCATGGCACGCCAGCAGCTCACCACGGCTACCGAATCCTTCTTAGGCAATCCTCCGACGCACGTTCCCTTTGTCATCGGTGTGGCCGGTTCTGTGGCAGTGGGAAAATCCACCACCGCCCGTCTCCTTCAGGTGCTGCTGCAACGCTGGGAGTCCCACCCCAAGGTGGCCCTCGTTACTACCGACGGCTTCCTCTTCCCCACCAAGACTCTCAAGGAACGCGGCCTCATGCAGCGCAAGGGATTTCCGGAATCCTATGACCGGCGCGCACTCCTCCGCTTTGTCACGGACGTAAAATCAGGAAAGCCATTTGTCAAGGCACCGCTTTATTCCCACATCACCTATGACATTGTGGACGGTGAGTACCAAGAAGTTCACCAGCCCGACATCCTCATCCTGGAAGGGCTCAACGTGCTACAAACGAGCCCCACGTTGACCGTGGCGGACCTCTTTGATTTCTCGGTCTATGTTGATGCCCGCACCGACGATATCGAGCAGTGGTATATCGACCGCTTCCTTACTCTGCGCCACACCGCTTTCCGGGAGCCCAACGCCCACTTCTCTGCCTTTGCAGACATGAACGATGAGGAAGCCCGCGCCCAAGCCCGCGAAATTTGGCAGTCCATTAACCTGCCGAACTTGGTGGAGAATATCCTGCCCACCCGTGTGCGAGCCTCTCTCGTGCTCAAAAAGGGCTCGCATCACCTGGTAGAACAGGTGCGAATGCGCAAGCTCTAGAGCCTATTTGCCAAAGCGGCGCGAACGTTGGGAATAATCCCGCAAGGCGCGAAGGAAGTCCACCTTGCGGAATGCTGGCCAGTAAGTATCCGTGAACCAGATTTCGGAGTACGCGGCCTGCCACAGGAGAAAGCCCGACAGGCGTTGTTCACCAGAGGTACGGATCACCAAATCCGGGTCCGGAAGTCCCTTGGTATACAGGTGCTCCCCAATGGATTCTGCGGTGACGCGGTCCGCCATCTCCGCTGCGGTAGTTCCCTTCTCTGCTTCCGCACGCACCAAGTTCTGCACGGCGTCCACAATTTCTTGGCGCCCGCCATAGCCCACCGCCACATTGACGATGACACCCGTATTGTCCTCGGTTTCCGCCGCCGCCGTCACCATGCGCTGGCGAACATCATCCGGGAGTAGATCGAGGTGGCCGACCAAGCGCACCTGGCAGCCGACGTCGTTATGGGATAAGTGCGTGACCACGTCCGAGATGATGTCAAAGAGCAGCTCTACTTCCTGCTCGCTGCGTTTCAGGTTCTCCGTGGACAGCAAATAAATGGTGACCACTTCGATATCGGTATCGCGGCACCACGAAATCATCTCTCCGATTTTCTTCGCGCCTTGGCGGTGACCATGGCTGATATCGGTAAACCCAGCCTCACGCGCCCACCGGCGATTGCCATCGGCCATGATGGCGATGTGCTTAGGCTGCGGCTTGCCCTTGATCAGGCGCGCCAGACGCGCTTCATAAGCTGGGTAGGCCAGCTGCTTGAGAGAACTCACGCTCATCAGTCTATCCGCCTAGAAAATGGACTTCTTGCGGTTATCGTAAATGCCGGCTTCCTTCATCGCCTCATCCACGGCTTCCTCATCGAACGGATCGATTCCGTGATCCTCCGCAAACATCATGCGACGGCGAAAGCGTGAGTAACGGCGATGGAAATTCCATCCCGCAAACAACACCGCAACTCCCATAAGCGCCAAGATCAGTAGACCGATGGGCGAAGCTTTGCCAAATTCAGGGCCCATTGGGCCGCCTTCGGCGCCCTCGGTTCCTTGGGCGAGTACAAATACGTCATGTGCGGCAAGCACGAAAGAGCCATACATGCTCATGTCTTAGGCCTCCTCTTCCTCTTTGATGCCGGCAAAAAGGTCATTTTCTGGCAGGGAGGTAGAAACGCGAGTCTTCGCCAGCTCAAACTCCTCGGTGGGCCAAAGGCGCTGCTGTACCTCCACCGACGTCGCCAAGAAGGCACCCGCCGGGTCGATCTGCGTAGCGTGCGCCCGCAAAGCCTCCTCGCGATTGCTGAAGTAATCCGCGCATTCCACCTGGGTGGTTACACGCGCCATGATATCGCCAAAAGTGGTATCCCAGCGCGCCAGCATCGGCCCATAGGGGCTGGTATTCCCCTCTTCTAACAGCAAATCATGGAACATCTTCATGCGCTGGTAGACGAAGCCGTGCGAGTAGTAGAGCTTCAGCGGCTCCCACGGCTTACCTAGCTCTGGGTGGTACTCGGCATCGCCCGCCTTCTCCCACGCGATCATGGAAGCTCGGTGCACCATTAGGTGGTCTGGGTGCGGGTAGCCACCATTTTCGTCATAGGTAACAATGACGTGTGGACGAAATTCGCGGATAACCTGGACGTATTCCTGCGCAACGGTGTCCTCCCCCAGCAACGCAAAACAGCCCTCCGGCAGCAATTCCTCCATAGTCTTGCCTTCAACCGGGTCCGGCAATCCGGAATCAACGTGGCCCAGCCAGCGATGTTGTACGCCCAGCGCCCGCGCAGCGTTAGCCATCTCTTCCCGGCGCACCTCGCCCATCTTTTCCTTGATTCCCGGGCGATCCATGGCGGGGTTAATCACATCGCCGCGCTCGCCGCCGGTACAAGTCAGCACCAAAACCTCATTGCCTTCTGCGGCATAGCGCGCGGTGGTTGCAGCACCCTTAGATGATTCATCGTCTGGGTGCGCGTGGATAGCTAGTAGGCGAAAATCGCTCACTGAAAATCCATCCCCTTATTAATCTAGGTTCTTTGAACAGATGATTATCCTAGTAGATAATTGGAAAACAGTGGTCCTCGGCTAGAGTGGAAGCTATGACTTCCGCCGGAAAATCTCGCTCAGCCGCTCGCTACGGCTCCCGCGGCTCCTCTGAAAAGAACTCTGGTAGCTGGACTAATAGGGCGCTGGTGCTCATCTTTGTCGCCATTTTTATCGCGCTTATTTTCTTCGGATTCCGGTACTTCCAGGAAAAGGAGCGCGTGAACGCACAGGTGTCCATCGTGACCCAGGAGGTTTTGAGCGATGATTCCACCCGCGTCTGGGTCGATGTCACCCGCAATCACACCGATGAAGATGCTTATTGCATTGTCCAGGCATTTGACTACTCCAAGTCCGAAGTGGGCCGCCGCGAATTCCCTGTTCCCGCGGGCGGAAACGAAACCCAGCGCATCGCTGTCGACGTTCCGACCAACGCTCGTGCCGTAGCCGGCGGGGCCTATGGTTGTTCCGGCAATATCCCCGAATACTTAGATATGGATAACCCTGACTACGCGGAAAGCCGCTAGCCGCGTGTGCTAGGATTTGTAGCGCCTAGAACTGGGCATATGCCCGGTTCCATTTTTACTTATAGCCCCAGGGATTAGCAGGGGCTTTGACCACAATTCCTATCTACGGAAGGTTGCAGAATGGCTGAGCAGCAAAAGCAGTACATCACCCCAGAGACCAAGGCAAAGCTCGAGGCCGAGCTGCAGGAGCTCATCGACCACCGCCCAGTAGTCGCGGCTGAGATCAACGAGCGCCGTGAGGAAGGCGACCTCAAAGAGAACGCCGGTTACGACGCCGCACGTGAGATGCAGGACCAGGAAGAGGCCCGCATTAAGCAGATTTCTGAGGTTCTTGCGAATGCCACCACCGAGCGCGGTGCTGTTCAGGAGGGCGTCGCCCACACCGGTTCCGTAGTTCACGTTTACTACAATGGTGACAAGGACGATAAGGAGACCTTCCTCATCGGTACCCGCGCCGCTGCTTCCGATAACAAGGACCTAGAAACCTATTCCGAGCAGTCCCCGCTGGGCGCTGCCATCCTTGGCGCACAAGAGGGCGAGACCCGCGAGTACACCGCTCCGAATGGCAAGACCATTTCGGTCACCATCGAATCCGCAGCGCCGTATGATTCTGCTAAGGCCGCTGCTCCACGCGAGTCCTAAACTTTTAACCACATACCACTCTGGAGAAAGAGCACATCCCCATGAAGAAGTTCTCCCGTTTCGCCGCCGCTGGCCTGGTCTTCACCGCTGGCCTCTCCCTCGCTGCTTGCCACCCACCTAACCAGCAGGATTCTGATTCCAAGGTAGAAAATGGCTCCACCTTCACCGGTGAGGCCCCGATGCAGAAGGATGCTGAGACCAGCTCTTCCGCACCCGAGACCGTTATTGAAGAGGAAGCACCTGTAGTCGAGTCCGGTGTTCCAGAAGAGCCAGCACAGCCTCACTTGAACGGCACCGCCACCGAACTGCCACAGCAGTAATATGGCTTGAAGGGCCGAGGGATTTCCTCGGCCCCTTTTTTATGCTATTTTTCTGGGTCCACTTCCCGCACCCAATCTCCGATGACACCGGGTACGACAGCGGGCGGCTCCCCCAGCAGGTCGCGCTTATTCGGGTCCCTTTCGACCTGCGTGGTCACGGACTTTACGCGCTTTTTCTCACTGTCTTTGCCTCCGCGCATCCCCATCATTGGACCATAGGCTCGCGCCCCGCCGGTTGAGCGGCCTGTATTGCCACCGCGCGCTGCCACAGCACTTTCACTGCCGCCTGTTCCAAGACCAAGGCCGCCACCCACGCCGGGCCGCATGCCCGCACCAGCACCGCTGCCAAGACCAGCGCGCATGCCCGAACCGCCACCGATTGCATTGCTATGGCCAGCGCGCACGCCCGAACCGACACCGGCGTAGGGCGCTCCGGCTCCTCGCCCAAAGTTCTGGCCCGACTGCGCTCCTCTTCCGGCACGCGCAATATCGGCGTTGCCACTTACATTTCCTGCAGCGGATCCAATTCCGCCTCGTAGCGACTGACCGCCAAGTACGCCGCGGCCTGCGTCCCCGGGACGTCCGGCTGCCATCATCGGCGCCATCCCAGTATTGGGGGACTGCACTGTAGCTGTCGGCGCCATCGCACCGCTGTTATTAAGCGCGCCTGAATGTGCTCCTGTGGCAACCGGGTGCGCTGTACCACCAGGAACCTGCCCCATCGCCCCGTTCGACGCAGTTACTCCCGGCATGGATGCACCTTGGGTGGACACTTCATTTCCGCCGATGGCTACCTGGTCTCCCAGGCCAAGCTTTTCCAGCGCATTCCTGCCGCTAGTATGCATCTGCTGGTGAAAATCATTAATTTCTTGTGGGCTCATCCCCACCGCTTCTAGCCCGTCCACATTGCCATTGACGACGTCGAAGTTCCCCGGCCCCAAATCACCTCGCGCTATCGCTTCCGCAATCTTCTTTGGCCATACCACGGCATCGGTGGTGTAGCGCTGCCCATCACCGTCAACTCCGGAAAGGCCCGCGTCGACACCGCCGCCTCCCGACGCCGGCGATTGTTCCATCAAAGCGTGCTGGTACGGCATTGCCTCTACCGCGAAGCGCTGCAAGTCAGGTTGCAATGCGGCCAATGCGGCCTTTTCCGCAATTTCGCGCTCGACCGGTTCTGGAATGGCCATCACTTCCATCGCCATGGCCATCGCAGTAGGCTGCATGCCCATCAGCTTGGCGTGAAATCCGGTTAGCTTCTCCCCCATTACCTTGGCATTTGCCACAAAGTGGCTTCCCGACGCCGCCACTTCCCGAATCTTTGCCGCCGCCCTCGACGTGGCTTCGCTGTCGTTCTCGCCTTCCAAAGACCCGGCTGCTTCCTGTAACCCGCTAACGATATCGTCAACTTCCGACGCCAACGAGCTCCACCGTGCATTCGCCTCCGACACATTCCATATCTGCGTCGACATGAGGTCCGTAGCCAGCTTCACAATGTCTGTACCGACATTCACCACCGGCATGGAAAACCCAAATGGGCTGTACCCCGGCTCCGGCTGGTTCATTATCGGCATCGACTCAATGCCAATATCCCCACCCGCATCCGCGATCTCCATGCCGCGACTATTTGCGTCTTCCTGCGCCTGAAACCCTCGGGCTTCCCTACCCAGGCTATCTTGTAGCCAATCCAACTGTTCCGAAAAGGCCTTCAACGAAGACCTTGCAGAGCCTGGATCAGTTTCGAGAACTCGTTGGTGAACGGATCCCACATGGTCAATTCCAACAACGGGAGAAAAACCAGCATCAAGAGGCGAATATGCGCGACCTCCAGATAGTGCAATTTCCTCCTTCAGGTTTTCCGTTTTCATAGCAGTAGCCATGATGTTGTCCGGTCGCAATTCCATAATTCCCCCGATGTATATTCTTAGTAAAATTTGTCTAGCAGTTTTTTGGCCTGTGAACATTTAGCTTCGTAGTCATCGTCAGGTCGTTTCCCAGAATGACTAACTTTTAGGATTCCACGTGAAGTAGAAACGCCGACAGTACAGAACATATCCCCGAACAATTCACTTTCGATCTGCACTATCGGCACACTGTGTCCCACACCGTCAGATAGGGAGGCTATTTGTACTTCTGCGCCATCAAATGACTGCCTAGAAGTAGTCAATCCAATGACAGCTCCTCCAGTTCCTTCGACACTGTCGAAAGCACAAAAGGAAAACCCCGATTGCTTTCCAGAATCCTCAATCTGTTCACCGAGTCCGAAGGTCCGAAGATGCTCGCGAGGAATCTCCGTACACGGATCAAAAAGCTCGAAGCTCGGGTCTGCCGGATCGAACTCCCCCAGTGGCGGTAGGACGCCGGAAGTGTCTTCCGACCCCGTGGCGCCGGCCTCCCCCGGTTGGCCGGTGCCACCCGCATTCTTCTCGCCATTGGTGTGTGCCGATTCCCCCTGATTGCCTTCCGCATCATCCCCCGGGTCCCCGTTGGTTCCCCCTGCACCGTCGGCCGAACTGATGCCGCCAGCCTCGTCCACCTTGGTGGTTTCCTCTGACGCGCTCCTCGTACCGATGTCCGCAACGCAGCTACTCAGCATAACGGTGCTGCTGACCATCAACGTTGCTACGGTGACCTGACGCTTCACAACAATCCTTCGCGCACTCACTTCCTGACGAGAGGAACAAGAATAGTGAAACAGAGAACTTTTCACTTCATACTTCCCGTTCCGGTACACAGCATGCATGAGACCCCAAGAATTTTCTACGCAACCACAAAGGTTAACGGCAATTTAACAAAATTATTTGTCCCATATGTCACATCCATAACGCCCAAAAGGCAAAGTTTCCTGCTCATTAGCTGTATCACCTCTGTGAGTGGTTTTGTAGACCAAACGAAGGTTAAACCCGCACTTTATCCCCCAGTACTACCCCAGAAATTACACGTTTGTAAGCGATTCTCGGCAACAAAAAAGGCCCGCACCGAAGTGCGGGCCAATACAAAAGGGTCAGTTAGTCTCGCTGGAAATAGCTCAGCAGACGGAGAATCTCAGTGTAGAGCCAGACCAAGGTAACTGCGAGGCCGAGAGCCACGCCCCAAGCGTTCTTAGAGGGAGCACCGGCGCGGATCATGCGGTCAGCCTGATCAAAGTCAGTCAGGAAGGACAGAGCACCAAGAACGATGCAGACGAGCGAGAAGATGATGGCAATCGGGCCGCCATCACGCAGTGGGTTGAAGTCAAAGAAAATCGCGCCCAAAAAGTTAACCAGGGCCATGACAGCAACGCCAGCAATCAAGCCGAAAAGGATCTTGGTGAACTTCGGAGTCACCTTCACTGCGCCAGTCTTGTACACAATCAGCATGCCAATGAATACACCAATCGTGCCGACAATCGCTTGGCCAATGATGGCCATGCCGCCTTCGCCCTGGAAGCTGACGTTGGCGAACATCAAGGAGAATCCACCGACAAATAGGCCTTCAAATACGGCATAAATCAGGGTGACTGCAGCAGAACCCCACTTCTTGCCAAAAGAGGCAACGAGCACGGTAATGAAGCCACCGATACCACCGACCAGGGTCAAGGCCATGGCGATACCTGGGCTTACCAGCATTCCCAGGGCGAAGTTGATGACTGCGGCGACGATGATAACGCCGAGGGTAATGCCCGTCTTGGTCACTACGTCATCCACGGTCATGGGACGGGTAGATACGTCCGCGTAACCAGAATTTTGGCGGCTACTATTTTCGGTCAGAGAACTCATTACCGGATTGCTTGAACGCACGGTTGTCCTTTCTAAGAGAGGTACAAATTAGCTATCTCACCCCATTCAACGAGACACCACCCCATAAAGTTCCATATTCTTTCCATTTAGCTAGAAGTTTTGTGGGTAGCTTCCGCAAAAAGTCTGTGGAGACCTGTTGACGAGAAAAGTCTCGAGACATCGTTTGGGAAGGTGTCTCGAGACTTCACATGGTGCCCCCAGTGGGACTCGAACCCACACTGAATCGATTTTAAGTCGACTGCCTCTGCCGATTGGGCTATGGGGGCAAGGGCAAGGAATATTTTAGGCCACCTCACCCTCCGGGAGTTAACGAGGGGTACCCTCCGCAGCCAGACCAGCGATAATGCCGTCGAGAATGTCCTTTTCACTGATGAAAAAGCTGCGTGCATCGCAATTTCGCTCGATAAGCTGCATGATGCCTTCGACGGCTACCGCCCCACCACCAATGACGTCGGCACGGCCGGGGTGAATGACGGGGTTGAGGGCGCGGACGTCGGAAGGCAGGCTAATAAGCTGCTGCAAAAGTACGCGCAGGGCATCGAAGCGGAGTTCAGACCCGTGAATGGCATCGGCGTCGTAGCGCTCAAGGCCCTGAGCCAATGCAGAAAGAGTGGTGAAAGTGCCTGCGCAGCCGACGATGGTACGGGCCTTAGAAATAGGTACTATCTTCTCCACTTCTGCCGTTCGCTCGCCGACGTACTCGGAAGCGATCTCAATCTCCGACTCGGTAGGCGGATCTGTTCGCATAATGCGCTCGGTTAGCCTGACGCACCCCATGCGAGCCGAGTGGGTGCCCAAGATATCGCCATCGGCCGTGCCTACGACGAACTCGGTCGAACCGCCGCCCAGATCGATGACACAGAATGGCCCGCGGTCTGGCTCCACATCGGCCACGGCGCCGTTAAAGGACAACAGAGCCTCTTCCTCGCCCGAGACGACCTCGGCCTGTGCGCCAGGCTGAATTTGGCCGAGCAACTCAGCGGTCATGTCGAAGAATTCCTGTTGGTTCTTGGCATCGCGAGTAGCGGAGGTAGCAACCATCCGCACGCGGGTGACCCTCTCAAACTTCATCTGGCGTACGTAGCCTTCCAAGGCCACGCGGGCGCGGTCTAGGGCCGCAGGGGCGATTTCGCCAGTGGCATCGACCCCCTCTCCCAGGCGGATGATTTCCATGGTGCGGGTAATATCGCGGACCTTGCCGTCATCCTGAATCTCAGAGATGAGCAAGCGAATCGAATTGGTACCGCAATCAATCGCAGCAACGCGAGTCATAGCAGCCCTCCTACTCCGCGTTAGAGAAGTCGAACTGGGCTAGGTCAATTCCCAGATGTTCTACGGTGGGCCAGTCCTGCGGGATGGCAGTGCCTCGAAGCTTGCCATGGTCGGCGGCCATGGCCACCGCTTCTGTTCCCAACCGGAAGTGCTGCGGGCCTTCAGCTAGCGCGTATGCGATGAGCACATGCAGACACTTCACCCGATCGGGCATGCCGCCACCGGAGAAATCGGTGCCAAGGTCTTCGATGTCATTGCGCTTGGCCAAGAAGTATTCGTGGGCACGCTGATAGTCGGCAGCCAATTCCTCGTCCTCACCCAAGCGGGCTTCCATCCACTTCATCACGTGGGCGACCTCCAAGCGTGAGGCTTCGGCCGTAAGCCGTGGATCGGTGAGGTAGTAGAGGGTGGGGAATGGGGTGCCGTCGGCAAGCTTGGGCGCCGTCTTAATTACCGCGGGCTGCCCATCCGGCGTGCGATAAGAAACCTCGAGGACCCCGCGCGGGGTGCGGCCCAATTGCTCAGTTACTACAGCGATATCTGCATCAGTGACGGTCATGCGGACAATTATCGCACATCCGGGTTTTCTTCCGGCGCCGGCTCGATCGGAAGATGATTTACCTGCTCGGATGGAGCTTCCTCCTCAGGGGGCTCGGCTACGGAATCCCACAAAACTTCGTACCATTCGCGGGAATCTTCTTCCTTCTGACCATCTGTAGTGAGCTGGTCATCCGGCTTAATCTGCGGGTCAATGATGCGGTAGGCGGTCTCGCCCTCATCGACGACCCCGAATCGGCGCCGCGCCTCCTGCTTGATGTACTCATCGGACTTATATCTATCAATCTTCTCCAGCAAAGCAGCCTTCTCATCCTGCTTGGCGGCGATTGACTCATTGAGGCGGGCAATTTCGGACCGGCCATGGTAGTAATTGCGCAGCGGAATAGCGATGGCAAACAAAACCACAAGCACGATGGCAACGATCACGCCCACTCCGGCAATACTCATCCGGTCCGGCTTCTGTTTCTGCTTCAGTTGTGCACGCTGAGCTTTGCGGATATCCGCAGCACGCGAGGCCACCGGAACCCTAGTGCGGCTCCGGTTTCGCTGCGTCTTCTTTTCGCGTGCCATAGGTCTTTAATCCTAGCGTCGTCACTCCTGTAACAGGGACGTGGCACGCGCAATTTGGATACACTAAAAGAAATTCTCCCTCCCAGGAAGGAAGTTTCATGTCCCTCAAGCGCATCCTCCCCGTTCTCACCGCAACCCTATTCCTCGCCAGCTGCAGCCCCTCCGCCCAAGACGGCGAATATCCCGTCTACGGTGATGGCTACGACCTGAACACCACCGACGGCATGACCGAGTACCTCAAGGAGTATAAGACCCTGCCGGACGATTACATCAACCATGATGCTGACGAGCTCGAGGGAGACGATCAGCCCGAGACCTTTGAAACCAACGCGGACTCCGTCAAGAAGGCCGGCGAAGCTACCTGCGAGAATGATGAATTGCTCGACATCTCAAAGGAGTATTTCCGAGGCAACACCGACAAATTTGGGGAAGCTGTTATGTCATCAGTCAGCGGCTCTGATGGTAAATACAGTGATGTTTTTGAAGCACTGAACATCCCCGATGACGCACCAGACAATGACAAGATCATGGCTGCAGCGATGTCCCCACTCGGTGCCGTAATGTCTTGCGGCGATGAATTCAGCGATGAGGAACTGGAAGAGGTCGCTGAGGCCATCCATTCCAGCTAGAACCTCGAATCATATTCCCCACTTAAGGAATAGCTATGCCCCTCAAGCGTCTCCTCCTTCTAGCCGCCGTAGGCACCCTACTTACCGGGTGCAGCTCGACCGACCACAAAGAAGAAGCCACCAGCGAAGCGGAATCCCCCACTAGCGAAATCCCTACCAGCAGCGAAACCCCCACCACCACAAGCAGAAAACACGACCTCAATACCAAAAGCGGCTTCATTTACCATATAAAAGAACACGGCACCATCCCGGACTTTTACCTAGACGTGTTCGGCGCTGGGGCTTCCGAAGAGGACGACGGCCCTACAAGCTACGAGGTCAATGCCACGACCCTGAAGAAGGCTGGTGCTGTTGCCTGCGAAAACGATCAGATCCTGGACGACGCCAAGTATTTGCTAACCCATGGCGACAGCGCATTTGAAGAACTCGTCCCTGATCTTGAAGAGTTCGATAGGAAATACGCTCCCGTCTACGAAAAGCTTGAAATGTCAGCGGCTTCTCCCGTCCCAGACAAGCTATTTACCATGTACATGGCTGGAGTGGGATCCCTCGCCACCTGCGGTGACAAATATGACGATAAGGAGCTCGAAGCAGTAGCTGACAACGTTTTCAGTTACTAACCCCCGGAGTTTTCGCACACTCTTTCGTTTTACCCCTTGCACACGTCGGAAAGGCGACTTATACTAGGGGCGTAAATTCGATTGGGTGTGCGATTTATTCCAGAGGGGGAGCTTACCGTGACAGCCAGCGACGCACCGCCAAAGAAAGCTTATTTTTCTACCAATAACCTCGACGATACGGTTTGCGTTTTGGGCATGCTCCAACGCGTTCAATCCTGGCAGCTATACCAATCCGTGCTTCCACGATTAGAAGACGATGTCGAATGCACTACCACTGCTTTAGCTAAGCGGGTGGGCTTGAGCTACTGGCGCGTTTTATCCGCACTGCGCTCTCACCTGCGCATGCGAGAATTGCCGTTAACCACGGCGGTACAGACCGAGCATTGGATTCTTGACCTCCCGCGGCTGCACGTTATTGATGCCGAGCTCGCCCCGCTTGGCGACGACGCCGAGGGCATCCAACTAATCGATGCCGCCCTTGCAGACTTCCTCACCCCAAAGGAACCTGCCCAACATGTCCCCACGGAATCTGAGATCCGTAGATTCTTGCGCGACTACATCGACGGAATTCTCAAGCCAGATATTGAGAAGGAAATCGAGCACTCCGTTTCCATTTCTTATTCCAAAGGCCAAGCCACCATCACCCTGAAAACGGATAAAGCAACCGCCAGTGCTATTTCACGGCACATCGATAAAGCAGCGCGAAAGAAGAACATCACCAAGCCAGAGGCTTTAGAAGCGCTGATCTTTAATCGCACCCAGACAAAAGTAGTTATCAATACCTATGCAGCAGGTGACGATGCTTCTCGCGTGTACATACCCTCGGCGGGATGGTGCGTTCTTACGGAGCATTTAAGCACTTACTCTATGACTCGCGAGCTGTGCCCAGAAGAAACATCCTCCTACGTTCCCACCGAACAAATCAGGACATGGGTTCACGGTCGCGATGCCACGTGTCGTTGGCCGGGGTGCTCCATGCCGGCGCATTACTGCCAGCTTGATCATCGAGTGGAGTATGCCGACGGCGGACCGACGAGCGTCGATAATCTCGTCACTCTCTGTCAGCACCACCACAACGTGAAGACCGATGGTAGGGCACGCTACATCATGGATCCCATCACTGGGGACGTTGCGTGGCTCTTTTCGGACGGCACCTTCGAAATTGACCGTGCCCAAGGGCCTTTAGCGCCGCGAACCGTGAATTGGAAGCAAACCTGGCAACAATACCTAGACATGCGAAAGCGCCCCCGCGGCAATGCGAGGGCGCTACGAAAGGAGGTGATTAAGCCTTAAAGCGCGGGAAAGCGGAGCGGCCGGCGTAGACTGCGCCGTCGCCAAGCTCCTGCTCGATGCGCAGCAGCTGGTTGTACTTAGCTACGCGCTCGGAACGAGCCGGTGCACCGGTCTTGATCTGGCCGCAGTTCAGAGCGACAGCCAAGTCTGCAATGGTGGTGTCCTCGGTCTCACCGGAGCGGTGGGACATCATGGTGCGGTAACCATTGCGGTGAGCCAGCTCGACAGCATCGAAGGTCTCGGTCAGGGTACCGATCTGGTTGACCTTAACCAGCAGGGCGTTGGCAGCCTTCTTCTCAATGCCCTCCTGCAGACGAGCAGGGTTGGTGACGAAGAAGTCATCGCCAACGATCTGCACCTTCTCGCCAATTGCGGCGGTCAGGGCGGTGTAGCCTTCCCAGTCATCTTCCTGCAGCGGATCCTCGATGGAGACGATCGGGTACTCGTCGATGAGGCCCTCATAGACCTTGGACATTTCTTCAGCGGTGTGCTCGCCGCCCTCGAAGTGGTACTTGCCGTCCTTGAAGAACTCGGAGGAAGCAACGTCGAGTGCGAGTGCTACATCCTTGCCTGGCTCGAAGCCGGCCTTCTTGATGGCGTCCACGATGACGTCGAGAGCAGCCTTGGTGGAGTCAACGGACGGAGCGAAGCCGCCCTCGTCGCCCAGACCGGTGGACAGACCCTTGTCCTTCAGCACTGCCTTCAATGCGTGGTAGACCTCGGCGCCCATGCGAAGAGCCTCGGCGAAGGACTCCGCACCAATCGGAGCGATCATGAATTCCTGGACGTCAACGCCGGAGTCAGCGTGTGCGCCGCCGTTGAGAATGTTCATCATCGGCACTGGCAGTACGTGAGCATTCGGGCCGCCGATGTAGCGGTACAGAGGCAGTGCAGCGGACTCTGCAGCGGCCTTGGCTGCGGCGATGGAAACACCCAAGATAGCGTTAGCGCCGAGCTCGGACTTGTTATCGGTACCGTCCAGCTTAATCAGTGCCTGGTCAATGAGGCGCTGGTCGTCAGCTTCGAAGCCAGCAATTTCGTCGGCAATCTTCTCGTTGATGTTCTCAACAGCCTTCAGAACACCCTTACCCTGGTAGCGCTCGCCACCGTCGCGCAGCTCGTGAGCCTCGTGCACACCGGTAGAAGCACCGGAAGGAACGCCGGCAACACCGCGGGCGCCGTCATCAAGGAAGACCTCGGCCTCGACGGTTGGGTTGCCACGGGAATCAAGAATTTCGCGGGCGAAAGTGTGGATGATATCGGCCATGCTGTTTTTCACTCCTCGTAAATAAATTCGCTCTGGACCAGCCGGCCCAGCTACGTTCTCAATTGTTGCAGAAAACTTTGCTGTGTGACACTACTTGGCACTTTGCGGAACCGAGTAGGCATTGGCGGCACGTGCAACTTTATGCAAATACTCGCTGGACTGGTTGTAATTTAGGACTGCTTCCTCCCACTGTTCTGGGTTAGAGAGATCTCTATCACCAAAGCATAGAAGTCCGGCGGCGCCGACTGCGGCGTCGTCAATTTGATTGGGATCTGCCTTCCCATCGCCGTTAGCATCAGCGCCCACCGATTCCCATGTAGTCGGGATAAATTGCATTGGGCCAACGGCACGGTCATATTCGGAATCCCCATCGATTTTGCCGTTATCGGTATCTGGGGTGTGCGCCGTATTGTTTAGTCCATCGAGGGCGATGCCGTTGATGGGTGGCTGGGGGTAGCCGGCGTCGTCAAGCTTGGAGGGCTTAAACCAATTGCCGTTGTAGGTGCCGTGGCGGGTCTCCACGTAGCCTAGGCCGGCAAGGGTATTCCACCGCAGATGGCAATTCGGCCATTTTTGCTGCGCAATGAGTTCGGCGTTGCCATAAGCACGCAGGGCGGCCGGTGGAATACCAGTCTGCTCAGCTAGGTCAGAGGCCCAGTAGGTGAGCTTATCCGCGGTGCGGCCGGGGGCGTTGACGTCAATGTGCGCGACCTCTTTGCCCTCAACGGGTGGAATGTTCTCCGGTACGGGCTCCTGGGAAGTGCCGTGCCCCGTCAACAGCCATGCCACCAGCGCGATGATCACGGCTACGGCCACCCCGCAGCCCCCGAATATCTGCAGCAGCCTCTTCATGAGAAGTCATCCTACATTCCCTTGCCTTCGCGCCACAGCCTCTCTTGCGTGTCAACGTCGACAATCTCCGTGGTGCCATCAAAGAGGTATGGGGCGCGGACGCGCATTTTGGTGAGGAAGCTCTGGGCGACGTCGTCAAGCGAAAAGGTGGAGATTTCCGCATGGAAGAGTACTTGGAGGAAGACATCGCCCAATTCCTTCAGCATCTCGCTTTCCGGTTCGCGGTTACGCACGGCCGCGGCGAATTCGGCGGACTCCTCCTCAAGATAGGGCAAGAGCGAGGTGTGGGTTTGCTCGCGCTCCCACTCCCCGATGCGCCGCGCCGTGGCCATGGTCTGGCGCGCCTGCATGATGGGATCCGCGAGGGATTCGGCGCGAATGACAGGCTCGCCGGTAGCAAGGCGGGCGCGAGTTTCCGGATCGTGTTCGTCGGTGCTTACCAAGGTGCCGGTGGCGTCCTCGCCTACCAGCAGATCGGAAAAATTCCACCGTACGGACACGGGTACCTCACCCGTGAAGTGGACAGGGCCACGCAGCTTCCCGTGCGCCTGCATGGGGATCATGGTGGGCCAGCGTTCATCGAGCAACAGCACAGTCATGTGCACAAAGTCTAGCCCGAGTTCCCATAATGGGGCTATTCAAGGTATTTTAGGCCAATGACCTCCAGCCAGAATAGATCCCACTCCGTGACGTTGTGGACCCTCGTCGCGCTGATTATCGGTTCCACCGTGGGCGCGGGCATTTTCTCGCTGCCCCAAAACATTGCCTCCGTTGCCGGCCCAGGCGCGATGCTTATTGGCTGGCTGGTAGCGGGCATCGGCATGCTGTCTGTGGCGTTTGTTTTTCAAATTCTGGCCCGCCGCAAGCCGCACCTTGATTCTGGCGTTTATTCCTACGTGCGTGCCGGCCTCGGCGATTTTATTGGTTTTACCTCCGGCTGGGGCTATTGGCTGGGCTCCGTTATGGCACAGGTGGGCTATGCCACCCTCTTTTTCAATACCTTGGGCCATTACCTGCCGCTTTTCGACGCCGACCATTACTGGACCTCCGCCATCGCCGTCTCCCTCCTATCCTGGGGCATTTTTGCGGTACTTGCCCGCGGCATCAAGCAGGCCGCGTTCATGAACCTCATCACCACGATTGCCAAGATTGTGCCCATTCTGGCCTTTGTGGTGCTCATTGCGTTCCTCGGGTTCAGCTGGGATAAATTCACCTTGGATTTCTGGGGACGCGCGTCTGAGGCCAGCGTCTTTGAGCAGGTCCAGGGAATCATGCTCTTTACCGTGTGGGTCTTCATTGGCGTGGAGGGCGCATCCGTTTATTCCAAGCAGGCTTCTAAGCGCACCGACGTCGGCCGCGCGACCGTCATCGGTTTTTTCTCCGTGCTGGCGCTGCTGGTTTCCGTGTCTACCCTGAGCTTTGGCGTGATGACCAAAGAAGAACTGGCCGCGCTGCCAGATAATTCCATGGCATCCGTGCTCACCGAGGTCATCGGCCCCTGGGGCGGCGCGCTGGTGTCTATTGGACTGTGCTTGTCGGTTTTGGGTGCCTATGTCTCCTGGCAGATGTTGTGCGCCGAGCCCATCGTGATGATGGCCATCGACGGCCTCATTCCCCGCCGCATCGGAACCATCAACGTGGCAGGTGCGCCGTGGGTAGCGCAGCTTATTTCCACGATGGCCATCCAGCTATTCATCATCGTCTTCTACCTCAACGAGGCGTCTTATAACGCCATGGTGCAGCTGGCAACCATCATGTACTTGCTGCCCTATATCTTCTCTTCCCTGTACCTATTGCTCTTGGCACTGCGGGGCAAGGGGCTGTCTCACCCGCAGGCGGGTATCAAGTTCGACCTTTCCGGACCAGAGGTGAGCCGCAAGGAAAATCGCAAGCACTTGGTCATTTCTTTGCTCGCGTTTATCTACTCCCTGTGGCTGATTTATGCGGCCGACCTCGTCTACGTCCTACTCGGCGCATTGGCCGTAGTGCCGGGACTTATTCCGTATGTCGGCACCCGGCTGTGGAAGAAGGAACGCATCTTCAATACCTTCGAGTGGTGCGTGGTGGCCATTGTCCTGGCCGGTGCCGCCACCGCCATTTGGGGCTTGAGCACCGGCTGGCTCACCCTCTAGCTACTCCCCTACGCTGACCACGTTCGAGGTGGGCTGGGCGCCGCTGACGTTGATGGAGTCGACGTCGAAAAGCGCGCTCAAGAAGTCCGCCGCCCACTGAATAAGCTCGGTATCGCGCAGCTTCGGCGAGGTGACATTGCGGCCTGCCTTGGGGAACGGCACGTTGATTGCCTTCGCCGCCGCACGGAAGCTGGAGCCCGGGTATAGGCGCTTGAGACGCACCTGCTTGGAATCCGGCAGCTCCACTGGGTGGAACTTGACGCGGGTGCCCTGCACGGTGATATCGGAAATGCCGGCGCGGCGCGCCTGGTGGCGCAGGCGGGCAACGGACAGCAGGCGCAACACCTCCTGTGGCAGTGGGCCGAAGCGGTCTTCCATTTCCTCGATAACGGCCTTGAGATCATCGTCATTCTGCGAAGCCGCAAGCTTGCGATAGACCTCCAGGCGCAGGCGCTCGGAGTCGATATAGCCTTCCGGAATATGCGCATCCACGGGGAGATCGATGCGGATTTCCTTCGGGCCCTCATCGGTAACGGTGGGGGCTTCGCCGCGGGCGAGCGATTTGAAGGTCTCGACCGCCTCGCCAACGAGCCGCACGTAGAGATCGAAGCCCACACCGGCAATGTGGCCGGACTGTTGGGCACCGAGCACGTTACCGGCACCGCGCATCTCCAAGTCCTTCATGGCTACGGCCATGCCAGCACCAAGGTCATTGTTTTGAGCGATAGTTGCCAGGCGGTCATAGGAGGTTTCCGTGAGCGTAGCTCCCTTGGGGTACAGGAAGTAGGCATAGCCGCGCTCGCGGGAGCGGCCCACGCGCCCGCGCAGCTGGTGCAACTGGGACAGGCCCATATGGTGGGCGTTTTCCACAATGAGGGTATTCGCGTTAGCGATATCCAGGCCAGTTTCCACGATGGTGGTACATACCAAAACGTCATACTCGCGGTCCCAGAACCCTTGGACGGTCTGTTCGAGCACCTCCTCGTTCATCTGTCCATGCGCGACGACGACGCGGGCCTCCGGTACCAGGTCACGCAGCTCGCGGGCCTTCTTTTCGATATCAGAGACTTTGTTGTGGATGAAAAAGGTTTGACCATCGCGCAGCAGCTCGCGGCGGATGGCCGCGGCTACCTGCTTGTCCTCGTAAGCGCCAACGTAGGTCAGCACCGGGTGGCGGTCTTCCGGCGGAGTCAAGATGGTGGACATCTCGCGGATGCCAGCCATGGACATCTCCAAGGTGCGCGGGATAGGTGTTGCGGACATGGTGAGCACATCCACGCTGGCCTTAAGCGCCTTGATGTGTTCCTTGTGCTCCACGCCGAAGCGCTGCTCCTCGTCCACGACGATGAGGCCGAGGTTCTTCCAGTGCACACCGGTCTGGAGGAGGCGGTGGGTGCCGACGACGATATCGACGCTGCCATCGGCCAGGCCCTTGAAGATGTTCTTGGCTTCCTTCTGTGAGGTAAAGCGCGAAAGCACCTCAATCTTGACGGGGAATCCGGTCATGCGCTCGCTGAAGGTATCAAAGTGCTGCTGCGCCAGCAGCGTGGTGGGCACGAGGACGGCAACCTGCATACCGTCTTGCACGGCCTTGAAGGCGGCGCGGATGGCCACCTCGGTCTTGCCGTAGCCCACATCGCCGACGACCACGCGGTCCATCGGCACCGTGGACTCCATATCGTGCTTGACGGCATCGATAGCCAGCATCTGGTCTTCGGTTTCGACGAAGGGGAAATTATCCTCCATCTCCGCCTGCCACGGATTATCCGGGGAGAACTGGTGCCCCGGCGCAGCCTGGCGCTTAGCGTAGAGCTCGACGAGCTCGCCGGCGATTTCGCGCACGGCGGCGCGCGCCTTCTTCTTGGTGTTCTTCCAGTCGGAACCGCCCATCTTGGACAGGTGAGGCGATTCGCCACCGGTGTACTTGCTGAGGAGATCCAGCGAGTCCATGGGGACCCAGAGCTGATCGGCGGGCTGACCACGCTTGGAGGGCGCGTACTCGAGCACGATGTATTCGCGGCGGCTGGTTTCATCGCCGGACTGGATGGTGCGCTCGGCCATCTTGAGGAACTTGCCGATGCCGTGAGTTTCGTGCACCACAAAATCGCCTTGCTTGAGCGCGAGCGGATCGACCTTATTGCGGCGTTTGGCGGGCCGGCGCTTTGCTTCGGCGATATCGCCTACGCGGTTACCGGTCAGGTCCGTCTCGGTCACAACGACCAGTGGGAGGGCCTCGGCATCCTTAGGCTTTTTCACCTTGGGAAATACCAGGCCGGCGTGGCTTAGTGCTTGGTAGAGGGTGACTTCACCGGCGGTGGGTTCCCAGCCAGGGGTAGCTACCTTGGTGCGGATACCCTTTTCTGCAAAGCGATCCACCATGCGCTTGATGGCACCTTGAGCCGGCGCGATGAAGGCTGCCCGGCCGCCGGCGTTGGTGTGCGCGAGGAGCTGGGCCATCATGGCGTCGATTTCTTCGATGTTGCCGCGCGGGGTGGGCCCTGGTTCGAATTCGAGCGGGAGGGTCTCCTCTTCTGGGGCGGCGAGCATTCCCGGTGGGGAGAAAGTCCACAAAGGCAGGCCGGACTCGCTAATGGAGACCTCGAGCGACTCATAGGAGCGGTAGCTGGATGCCTCGGTATCGAGTCCTTCGGTAGCCAGCGGGCCATCGGCCCCCATGGCCGCGGCCTCCCAGCCGGCGGCGAGGAACTCCGCATCGGTCTTTTCTAGATCTGCCACGCGGCGGCGAATTTTTTCCGGGCCGACCATCACCACGTGGGTGGTGGGGCGCAGAATTTCGGGGAGGGTGATCATGGGGGCGTCGGAAAGCGCGGGCAGGAGCGCCTCCATACCTTCGGCAGGGATGTGCTCGCTTACCTTGGTCAAAAGCTCCACCAAGGCGGGATTGCCGGGGTGCTTAACGGCGAGATCGGCCGCGCGCTTGGCAATGGCCTCCGTAATAGGCAACTCGCGGGCCGGGAAAATGTCTACACGGCCCACCTCGATTTCCGGAATGGTGCGCTGGTCAGCTACGGAGAATTGGCGGATATCGGTAATTTCATCGCCCCAAAACTCCACGCGGACCGGATAGTCCAGCGTAGTGGGGAAAATATCGATAATGCCACCGCGCGTAGCGTACTCGCCGCGCTTAGCCACCATGTCTACGTGCTTGTAGGCGCGGAATTCAAGCTCGCGGACCACCTCATCAAAGTCATATTCTTGATCTTCTTCAAGGTGGACGGGAGCTCGGCCTTCTACCTCTTTGAGGATGGGTTGGGATAAGCCGCGGGCAGCGGTGACGATGACCTGCAGGCTATCGAGGTTGTGCAAAACCTCGGCGCGGCGGCCGATGATGTCTACGCCGGGGCTTAGGCGCTCGTGCGGCAGGGTCTCCCAGGCGGGGAACATGGCTACCTTCTCCCCCAGCATCGCCGTAAGCTCCGCCGTGAGGTCCTCAGCCTCGCGGCTCGTAGCGGTTACCACGAGCACTGGGGCATGATGAGCCAAGGTACCCAAGGCCCACGGCCGGGACTGATCCAAGCCTGTGATGTGGAGGTCTTCGCCCACATGAGAAATCATGCCCTTGAGCTTGGGATCTGAGGCCGCTACCTTAAGCAGGCCGGCCAGCATTGGGGTCGCCATCTATTTGCCTCCTAGCTTGGGCTTTACTTCCATACCGGACAAACCATTCCAGCATAGATTGACAATATGTGTGGCGACGACTTCCTTGTCCGGGGTGCGCTCATCCAGCCACCATTGCGCGGTGGTCGATACCATTCCCACCAGCGCTTGGCCGTAAATATCCGCCAAATCTGGGTCAATGCCACGGTGCTCGAATGCTTCTCGCAGGATATAGGAAACCTGACCCACCGCGGAATTCAACAGCGTGGAGAAGCTGCGTTCATCGCCGGGCTTGGCATCGCGCACCAGGATGAGAAAACCATCTGTTTCTTCCTCAACATAGGTCAAAATGGCCATGACGGCCTGCTCGATGCGCTCGCGCCAGCTTCCAGTCTCCAAGGAGTCAGTAATGACTTTTTCCAGTGCCAGCATCTCGCGGTCCACGACCACCGCGTAGAGGCCTTCTTTACCCCCGAAGTGCTCATAGACTACGGGTTTGGACACCCCGGCGCGTGCCGCAATTTCTTCGACGCTGGTTCCTTCAAACCCTAGTTCAGCGAATGCGGCGCGTCCGATGGAAATGAGTTGTTCGCGGCGTTCCCGGCCGGTCATCCTTTGTCGAGCCATGCCCTCTACCCTATCCTTTGCCCCGCAATTTGTGATTTACCCGGGGGCGTCAGGTACGCTATGCCTACAGCTTTTGCTGTGGTTCCCCATGGTGTAATCGGCAACACTACGGTTTTTGGTACCGTCATTCTAGGTTCGAGTCCTGGTGGGGAAGCTTTTTTAGTTTTTCTTCCTGCCGCGTCGAAAGCCTTTCAGCTCGGCCTTCTTCGCAATCGCCGCCACTTGGGCGGCGGTGTAATTAACGGGGGCTACACCGGCACGGGGCAGGACCCAGCCGCGCCAATAGGACACGATGGCCATGCCACTGCCGACGATCGGTGCGACCACCATGCCGAGAGCAAACTGTCCGTAATCGGCAAAGGTAACCATGACGATGCCGGTGAGGATAGAGGGCACGGCATACAGGGGGCTGCCGCCAAAGATGGACGGGATTTCCCCGGAGGCAATATCGCGGACCATTCCCCCGCCCACTGCGGTAAGCACGCCCAGGAAGACACAGGGAATAAGTGGCATGCCGTGGGTGAGCGCCTTAACGCAGCCGGTGGTGGACCACACGCCGAGGATGATGGCATCGCCGTGTTCGCGGAATAGCTCCCACGCCTTGCCCTTGAGATCAATGAGGAATGCGATGAGTGCACCGCAGCAAGCAAGGCCGAGATACCACGGGTCTGAGATCGCTGCCGCTGCTCCATCCCCGATGAGCATGTCACGGATCATGCCACCGGCCAACCCAGAAAAGAGGGCGAGGAACACGAAGCCCACAATGTCGAATTCACGGCGGCGGGCAAGGGTGCCACCAATGATGCCATTCAAAACCACGCCGAGAAGATCGAAGGCTTGGTACAGCGAATTGATGAGGGGATCGACATCGTGCATGATTCTTAGGCCTCCTGCCGCGCGGGTAGAATTTCGGCGTGACTGCGGCCGTGTTTTACTCTCCGGCGTGTCAGCATGGCTCTTATTTAACCAACTCGTTTCTCTGAAAGATCGCATTTCTCATGTCTAAATCCAATGCCCGGTATTTCATCTGGTCCAATGGCCTGCAAAATTTGGGCGATCAGATTGTTGCTGCCAAGACGGTGCTGCCCGCGCTCTTTAGTGCGGCCGGAGTGCCTGCGTTCTTTACCGGTCTGCTCACCCCTATCCGCGAGTCCGGTTCGATGCTGCCGCAGGCGGCGCTGACCCCGTGGGTGACTACGCATAGGGCCCGCAAGCGCCTGTGGATTATCGGTTCTTTGGGCCAAGCAGTATCCGCCGCGGTCATCGCGCTCGCGGCATTTTTTACCCGCGGGGCAATCCTAGGCATCATTGTGCTGCTGGCGCTGGCCGCGCTCTCGCTTTTCCGCGCGCTGTGCTCGATTGCGGGCAAGGACGTGCAGGCGCGCACCATTTCCAAGGGCGCGCGCGGCCAGGTGACCGGTAGCGCGGCAGCCCTCGGTGGCGGTGCTACTTTGCTGACCGGCATTATCCTCTACTTTTTGGGCGAGCTCAGCATTCCCATGATGGGCACGGTCCTCGCCATTGGTGCGACCACGTGGGCCATTGCCGCGTGGGTCTTTTCGGGCGTGGATGAGCCGGTGCCAGAGGAAACCGAAGGGGGCATCGATAAGCAGTGGTGGCGCGATACCTGGCAGCTTTTTACTAGCGACGGCCAATTTCGCAACTTCGTCATCGTCCGCGCGCTCTTGCTCGTGTCGGCGCTATCTACCTCTTTTATTGTGCTGCTCAGCAGCAACCTTTCCGGGCTCTACGGATTTGTGCTTGCTTCAGGCCTAGCCTCCCTGGTGGGCGGGCGCATCTCCGGGGTGTATTCGGATAAGTCCTCTAAAAACACCATGGCCGTGGGCGCGGCCGTGGCTTCCGTCGTGCTGGTGCTTTTGGTCGCCAGCTCGCACTGGGCACCGGATGCGGTCAATGCCTGGGTCATGCCGATTGGTTTCTTTGCTGTGAACTTGGCGCACACGGCCATTCGCGTGGCGCGAAAGACCTACGTGGTGGATATGGCCGGCGGCGATAAGCGCACCCAGTATGTAGGTGCGGCCAATACGATGATGGGCATTATCCTCCTCATCGTCGGTGGCATTTCCTCCGTGGTGGCACTGGCCGGCCCCGAGGCAGCGCTGCTTTTCCTTGCCCTCATTGGTTTCCTCGGCGTGTGGCGCGCCCGCGGCCTGAAAGAGGTTTCTCACACATAAATCGCACTTGGGCTATAGGATGTAGTCCGGATAAGAATCAGACTCGACCCCAGGAGTTCAATAACCCGTGGTAGCAACAACCTCGTGTGCTGTCGTCGTCCTTGCGGCTGGCGCCGGCACCCGCATGAAGTCCACCAAGCAGAAGACCTTGCATGAGATTGGCGGGCGCACCTTGCTCGGCCACGCTCTGCACGCTGCGGCCGGGATCAACCCGGAGCGCATCGTGACGGTGGTGGGCCACCAGCGCGATCAGGTCTCCCCCGCCGTGGATGCCATCGCCCAGGAGCTGGACTGCGAGGTACTCCAGGCGGTGCAGGAGGAGCAGCTGGGTACCGGTCATGCCGTGGCCTGCGGCTTGGAGCCGATTCCGGACTTCGAGGGAACTGTCATTGTCACCAACGGCGATGTCCCACTGCTTACCCCAGAGACCATCGAGGGCCTGCGCGCCACCCACACCGAGCAGGGCAACGCGGTCACTGTGCTCTCGATGCGCCTCGATGACCCGACCGGTTACGGCCGCATCATTCGCGCTGAGGATGGCAGCGTGTCTGCCATCGTGGAGCAAAAGGATGCCACCGAAGAACAGCGCCAGGTCAATGAGGTCAATTCCGGCGTTTTCGCCTTTGATGGGCGCGTGCTTGCCGATGCCCTCCAGAAGCTCGACTCCAATAACGCCCAAGGCGAGCTGTATATCACCGATGTGCTTGAGATTGCCCGTACCGCGGGGCACGGCGTCGGCGCGCACGTAGCAGCAGATCCGGCCGAACTCGCGGGCGTCAATGACCGCGTGCAGCTTGCCGCTGCCGGCCGTGAGCTCAACCGCCGCATGGTAGAAAAGGCGATGCGCGGAGGGGCCACCATCGTGGATCCGGAAACCACCTGGATTGGTGTCAACGTCACCGTGGGCTCCGATGTCATTATTCACCCAGGCACGCAGCTGTGGGGCACTACCAGCATCGCCGATAACGCCGAGATCGGCCCCGACACCACCTTGACCAATATGCAGGTGGGCGAGGGCGCTTCTGTCGTGCGCACCCATGGCAGCGATTCCGTCATTGGTACCAACGCTAAGGTCGGCCCGTTTACCTATATCCGCCCGAAGACCGTGGTGGGCGAGGACGGAAAGCTCGGCGGCTTCGTAGAGGCAAAGAACGCCCAGATTGGCCGCGGCTCCAAGGTTCCGCACCTGACCTATATCGGCGATGCCACCGTGGGCGAGCAGTCCAATATCGGTGCCTCCTCCGTCTTTGTGAACTACGACGGCGTGAACAAGCACCACACCACCATCGGCAGCCACGTGCGCACCGGTTCTGACACAATGTTTATCGCTCCGGTCAATGTCGGTGATGGCGCATACTCCGGTGCGGGTACAGTAATTAAAGACGATGTTCCTGCGGGAGCACTCGCAGTCTCCGGTGGCAAACAGCGCAACATCGAGGGCTGGGTTCAAAAGAAGCGTCCGGGTACTCCCGCGGCTGAGGCCGCAGCCCGTGCGCAGGACAACGAAAAGTAAGGGGCATATTCTCCCATGACTGGCAAGGTAACTGGTAGCAGCAAGAACATGAAACTCTTCTCTGGGCGTGCACACCCAGAGTTGGCGGAGGCTGTGGCTAAGGAGCTCAAGACTGATCTGGTTCCTACCACCGCCCGCGACTTCGCCAACGGCGAAATCTTCATTCGCTTTGAAGAGTCCGTGCGTGGTGCCGACTGCTTCGTAATGCAGTCTCACACTCAGCCGCTCAACAAGTGGCTAATGGAGCAGCTCATCATGATCGATGCTTTGAAGCGCGGCTCCGCTAAGCGCATCACCGCCATCCTGCCCTTCTACCCATATGCACGCCAGGACAAGAAGCACCTGGGCCGCGAGCCAATTTCCGCCCGCCTGGTGGCAGACCTTCTGCAGACTGCTGGTGCGGACCGCATCGTGTCCGTGGACCTGCACACCGATCAGATCCAGGGCTTCTTCGATGGCCCGGTCGATCACATGCACGCTCAGCCCATCCTGACCGATTACATCAAGTCCAAGTACGCCACCGATAACATCACCGTGGTCTCCCCGGATGCTGGCCGCGTGAAGGTGGCAGAAAAGTGGGCCCACGACTTGGGCGATGCCCCGCTGGCCTTCGTGCACAAGACCCGCTCCAACACTGAGGCTAATAAGACGGTATCCAACCGCGTGGTCGGCGATGTAGAGGGCAAGGACTGCGTGCTTCTCGACGACATGATTGACACCGGTGGCACCATCGCCGGCGCCGTGCGCGTTCTGAAGGACGCCGGTGCGAAGAAGGTCATCATCGCCTGCACCCACGGCGTTTTCTCTGACCCAGCCCGCGAGCGCCTGTCCGAGTGCGGCGCGGAGGAAGTTATCACCACCGATACCCTCCCGCAGTCCACCGAGGGCTGGTCCAACCTCACGGTGCTGTCCATTGCACCGCTATTGGCACAGACCATCCACGAGATCTTTGAGAATGGTTCCGTGACCACCCTTTTCGACCGCGCCTAAGCGCAGGGCCGCCGAGATTTCCCTCGGCGGCTTTTGATTTGCTTCTGGTGCACGTGCTAATCTAACTCAGTCTCGGCGAGGGCGACCTCAGGATGAGGAAGCCGTTATCGACGCGATTGAAGTTAGAGCATGTTGCTTTTTATATACGCCTGCGATGACTCGTCCAAGACGTCCATCGGCAGGCTTTCGTCGTTTTTGTCGCGTTGGCCGCGCCGCACTACTTTAACTAAGGAGAATGAAGCATGGCACAGCGCCCAGTAATTAAGGCTGAAGCACGTACCGAATTTGGCAAGGGTGTCGCACGCCGCCTGCGCCGCGAGTGGAAGGTTCCAGGCGTCATCTACGGTTCCCACCAGGAGCCGGTCCACTTCGCAGTTCCGCTGCTGGACATCCAGTCCCTCGTCCGCAACAACGGCGTCAACGCCGTTCTGGAGCTGGAGATTGACGGCGAGCAGTACCTGACCATGGTTAAGCACGTTGACCAGAACGTCCTGACCTTCGACATCGACCACGTTGACCTGCTGGCTATTAAGCGCGGCGAGAAGGTTGAGGTTGAGGTTCCGCTGACCCTGACCGGCGAGCCGGCCCCAGGCACCATGCACATCCAGGATGCTGACGTACTGCTGGTTGAGGCAGACGTACTGAACATTCCGGAGGAGATCGAGGTTTCCATCGAGGGCCTCGAGGACGGCGCAGTTGTCACCGCTGCCGACCTCACCATGCCGGAAGACACCACCCTGGTGGCAGAGGAAGACACCGTTATCGTCTCCATCTCCCTGCCTGAGGTTGATGAGGAGCTCGAGGAAGCAGCCGAGGCTGCTGAGGAAGGCGGCGCTGACGCTGGCGCCGAGTCCGTCGACGAGGGCGCAGAGTCCTCCGACTCCGAGGAGTAATCCCCTCCCCTTCACACGCAAGGCCGCCGTGAGATTCGCTTCTCACGGCGGCCTTGCCGTTTTTCTCTCGGCCTATGAGACAATTGAGCGCGTGACTCCACTTCTCGTAGTAGGCCTTGGCAACCCCGGCCCCAAGTACGCAGGCACCCGGCACAATATCGGCTTCGATGTGGCAGACGAACTTGCAGGAGAGCTCATGAGCAGCTTTTCGGTACACAAAAAGACCAACACCGAAGTCGCTGAGGGCATAGCTGACGGCCGCAAGATTATCTGTGCAAAGCCACGGTCCTTTATGAACCTTTCCGGCGGTCCGATCAAGGCTTTGGCCCAATACTTTCATCTCTCTGCCGCTGACATCATCGTTATCCACGATGAGCTAGAACTCGATTTCGGCACCATTAAGCTCCGCAAAGGTGGCGGCGACCATGGCCACAATGGGTTGCGTTCAACCACAAAGTCCCTAGGCACCAAAGACTATCAGCGCCTTTCGGTAGGAATCGGGCGCCCACCGGGGCGCATGGACCCGGCGTCGTTTGTGCTTAAGCCTTGGGCAAAGCAGGAAAAGGCAGAAATCCCCATCCTTTGCGCCGACGCGGTCGAGGAGGTCTTGCGCGTAGGATAGTCGCCATGAAATTGGCTACCCTACGCACTGGCTTTGGCACTTCCGCTATCCGCATCGACGACGATAACGTGGGTGTTGAATTGGATTATGAAGACGTCGGCCAGCTACTGCGCAGCGAAGATTGGCGCAAAGCCGCCCAGCTTTCCGGCGAGCCCGTGGTCTTTAACCACGCTGATTTGGAGGCCGTCGTACCAACTCCCGGCAAAGTGATCTGCGTTGGACTCAATTACGCCAAGCACATTCGCGAGATGGGACGCGAATTCCCCGAACATCCCACCTTGTTCATCAAGTTCGCCGATGCCCTCACCGGCCCCTATGATGATGTCTTCATTCCCGAATATGGCACACAGAAGCTGGATTATGAAGGTGAATTGGCGGTCATCATCGGCGAGCGCGCCCACCGCGTCAACCGCGACGAGGCCCTAGATTATGTGGCCGGCTACGCCATCATGAATGACTACACGCTGCGTGACTTCCAACGCCAGACTAGCCAGTTCCATGCCGGTAAATCCTTTTATCGCACCGCCGGCTTCGGTCCTTGGCTTACCACCGCGGATGAGTGGTCACCGGGGTCCGGAGCTGTCCTCACCACGACCGTAGACGGTGAGGAAAGGCAGCGCGATAATACCGATGACCTCATCTTTTCCGTAGCTGAGCTCATCGAATTCTGCTCACAGCTCTATCCGCTCAATCCGGGCGACGTCATCGTTACCGGCACGCCGGAGGGCGTGGGCTTTGCCCGCACCCCGCAGCAATTTATCGAGGACGGTCAGAACGTCACCATCGCCATCGAAGGCTTGGGGCATATTTCCAATACCACCCGCTATGGCGAACCCGGCTGCGGCCCCGGCTGTACTTGTTCCTAAGCTGTGCCCAGGTTCTCACTCCAAAGTGGGCGGTCCCGTTTTCATCCCAGCCGCTTGCGCCGGTTAAGCTGGATTAATGAGCACAAAAAGCAGTAAAGCCCCTAAGAAACTCAACAAGAAGGCCTACGAAAAGGAGCTCGAACGCCTCCAAGCAGAGCTCGTGGACATGCAGCAGTGGGTCGTTGAAACCGGCGCCCGCGTAGTCATCATCATGGAGGGCCGCGACGCCGCCGGCAAGGGCTCCGCGATTAAGCGCATCACCCAGTACCTCAACCCGCGCACCTGCCGCATCGAGGCGCTGCCCGCTCCCAACTCTCGCGAACAGGGCCAGTGGTACTTCCAGCGCTACGTGGAAAAGCTTCCCACCAAGGGCGAAATCGTCATCTTTGACCGCTCCTGGTACAACCGCGCCGGTGTCGAGCGCGTCATGGGCTTTTGCACCGATCAGGAATATGTCCGCTTCCTGCACCAAGCACCCACCTTTGAGCAGATGCTGGTCGAAGACGGAATCATGCTGCGCAAGTACTGGTTCTCTGTTTCTGATGAAGAGCAGATTAAGCGCTTTGAATCCCGCCGCAACGATCCGCTGCGCCGTTGGAAGCTCTCCCCTATGGATCTGCAGTCCATTACCCGCTGGGAGGACTACTCCCGTGCCAAGGATGCGATGTTCATCCACACCGATACCCCAACTGCGCCGTGGTACACCGTGGAATCAGAAGACAAGAAGCGCTCCCGTATTAACGTCATTTCGCACCTTCTGAGCACCATTCCGTACGAGAAGCTCGAGCACGAGATGCCGGAAATTCCGCAGCGCCCGGATTCCGATGGCGAAACCTATGAACGCCCTGCCCGCGAAGAGTTCCGCTACGTGCCAGACGTCGCTGCAAAGCTAGAGCGCAAGTCCGAACAGAAGACAGCGAAGAAGACGTCCAAGAAGGGCAAGAAGAAGGATAAGAAGAAGTAGCAGCACCGGCTGTATTACTATCTTCATTCATGAGCACTGACACCGTCGCGCAAGCGCGTTTAGGAGATAAAATCCTCACTGCGGTGGCGGTGCTCATTGCGCTGTTTTATGTGATTTCTGCCGCGAAGAATCCCAGCATAATTGAGATTATTCAGGCAGGTCTATCGTTGCTATTCCTGCCATTTATGTGGGTCTGGCGGAGCCGTCCCGTGCTCAGTGCCACGGGCTTTATTGTGCTGCTCGCGGCATGGGCCGTGGCTTGGATGAGCCAGCTGCCCACCAATCTAGGGCTTACCCCCTGGGCCCTGACTGCACCCATGGCGGTGTATGCCACCTCCCGCTATGTCACGCACCGCGTTATTCCCCGCACGGTACTGGCGCTGGCGATTCTTGGCTCCTTCATCTCGCCATTCATGTGGCGCATTGATCCGGAGTCATTCCTGCTGCACTACCAGCTAGACCGGCGCTTCTTGGCCATGCTGGTGGTGCACTGGGCTGCTTTGGGCACTACCTACTTCGCCGCCGCACGCTACTTCGACTTGGCACGCCAGCGCGAGCGCCTAGCCCAAAAGCGTTTCCACCAAGCCCAAGAGGAAGAGCGATTGCTCATCGCACGAGAGTTGCATGATGTTCTGGCCCATTCCCTAACTTTGATAAAGGTTCAGGCGAATGCTGGAATCATTGCCGGGCGATCAGACGCTAAAGCTGCCGAGGAAGCGCTGGCCAGCATTCGCGATGGTGCAGATTCTGCGTTGGAAGAGGTACGCGGCATCGTCACGGCACTGCGCAGCACTGGTCCCACCACACTGAAGCCAACCACGCAGCTAGAGCACATCGAGGGAATCATCGATGGCTTCCGCACGGCAGGCTTGGACATTTCGGCCCGCCTGCCGCAAAATTGCGAAGTTCCAGCACTCACGCAGTTGGCACTGGTGCGCATCATTTCTGAAGGCCTAACTAATGCGTTGCGGCATCAAGGAGCCGGTACACGGGTGGAAGTAGAGCTAGTGCTAGCCGACGTCGCCCAGATCGCCCTTAAATCTACCAACCCCTCCCCAACTGCCAGCCAAGTGCCCGGCAGCGGTGTGGGTCTTGTTGGCATTGCAGAACGCGCTCACGCTTTGGGTGGAAATCTAGAAACCCGGGGCGATGCCAAAAAGTTCATCGTGCGCGCCGAACTACCGTTGCAGAAGGAAAGCCGTGTCTAAGATTCGTGTCCTGCTCGCCGATGACCAAGCGATGCTTGTTGCCGCATTGTCTACCATCCTTAACGCACAGGATGATATTGAGGTCGTGGCCACCGCCAATACCGGCTCAGATGCCGTCACCGCGGCGATGAGCCACCGCATTGATGTAGCCATCCTGGATATCCGAATGCCGGGAATGGACGGTATCGCCGCGGCCCAAGCAATCCTTTCTCGCGTCCCTGACTGCCGCGTCATCATGCTCACCACGTTTAATGAAGACGATTTGGTGGCTCAATCTATCGCCGCTGGCGCACATGGATTTCTGCTCAAAGATGCCGATCCGGAGGTGCTGGCGGGGGCTGTCCGGGACGTCGCCAAGGGCGCATCGGTACTGGCTGCTCAGGTAACTGGACCGGTCCTGGAGACCTACCGCACCGCCCTTACCCGTGGACAATTGAGCGCGCAGGAACGCCAAGGGCTTAGCCTGGTTACCCGGCGCGAGATGGAGGTACTTTCGCTCATCGCCCGCGGGGCCACGAATTCTGAAATCGCCGCCGAGATGGTCATCGCTGACACGACGGTAAAGACACATGTCTCGGCGCTACTTTCCAAGCTTGCCGCACGCGACCGAGTGGCGCTAGTTTTGCTGGCTCAGCGCGCTGGAATTGCCTAGTCTCCTACTACGGTAGGAGATGTTCGCTGCAAAGTCCGTCTTGTGGGCGGAAGATATTCGCGTCCCAGCGCGCGAGACTACGCAGTATGAATTATGAAGTCTCCTTTGAACACGTCTCCAAGTCTTTTGGGCCTCACATGGTTTTGCGCGACGTAGATTTTCGCATCGCGCCTGGTCGCGTCCACGCCTTATTGGGACGCAATGGCGCCGGAAAATCTACGCTCTTTTCGATCTTTTTAGGCCTGCTCTCCGCCGATTCCGGGATGGTTAAAGTAGATGGCGTTCCCTGGTCTCGTGAAGTCCTCGACCACGTTGGTGCCTCCGTCAACGGCCCTGCCTTTTACGCGCATCTCTCTGCTGCAGCCAATCTTCGCGTACATACTAGATTGCTCGGGCTGCCGGAGGCTGAGGTCGACCGCGTGCTCTCCATCGCCGGTCTCAGCGAAGTTGGTTCCAAAAAGGCAAAGTCTTTTTCTACCGGTATGAAGGCACGCCTCGCCTTGGCCCAGGCTCTCCTAGGCGATCCAGAAATCCTTGTGCTGGATGAACCACAAAATGGCCTTGATCCGCAAGGCATTGTAGAACTGCGGCACCTCTTGCAAAAGCTTGCTTCTGTCGGCCACACCGTAATCGTGAGCTCACATCAGCTCGGCGAGATTGTCCATCTAGCCCAAGACATCACCATCCTTGCTGAGGGTTCCATTCGCTATTCCGGCGCACTGGAGAACTTGGCTCCTAGTGGTCAACTTGAAGCAGAATTTTTCCGCCTGACGTCTCCGGATGGTGAGCGCCATGTTTAAGCGCTACCTTTCCGCCGAGCTCCTGCGCAGCCGCGGTAGCGCGCTGCAATGGCTCCCGCTCCTAGCCATACCGCTCGTGGTGATGACCGTACTATTTTCCTCCTTTGCTTCTTCCGCGAAGGACGCTACTGGCGTCTTAGGATGGCAGTCCATGTTCATCACGGGCATGTATGCACCTCTCATTGCGCTTTTTGCCACTATTCCCGAACACCGAGAGGCCCGTACCCGGAGCGGCGGTACGCTGTGGCGGAAAGTCAATCCTCACTATGAACAGGCATCCCGCTTTCTTGTCATACTCGCCAGCCTTGCGGCCTTCCATCTCCTGAATTTCGGAGTTTCCTGGGCAGTGGTCGCACTTCAAGGACGAGCGAACCATCAACTGCTACTAGTAGCTGGAGTCTATTCCTTCCTGGGCGCCATCGGTATCGCCGGTCTCGCTGCAGCGAGTGCACGTCGTTGTGGTCTTGCCGCCGCGCTCGTTGCAGGTATTGTCTGGCAGGTAGTTAGTGTTTTACCGAGCATTGTCGAAGGCAATGCGTGGTGGGCTTTCCCGCCAGCATGGCCGCTGCGGCTATTACTTCCTGCACTGCGCATTCATCAGAATTCCGTTCCTCTCGATCCGGGAGATCCGCTGCTGCATGAAAGTCCATTGCCCGCTGCGGTGCTATGTCTCCTATTGGCGGTAGTCGGTGCCTGCGCCGCAATCCTTACTCCTCGCCGCATACGACCTCTTTCTCTGCTCCGCCGCGCGGAGGCACCTGCTACTACTGCCGCACCAACTACCGCTGCTGGAACTTGGACCCCCGCAGTTATACCTCGTGCCGCCGCTCGTTCCCGGCTTTTGGGCGCGGTGCGCGGACTTCATCGTGCCGCTTTGAGCCCCGCACTCATCGCCTGCCTAGCTTTAACCGCACTGGCTCTGGTTTTCCTCTCCGCTATCTACTCGCCTAGCTATGTAGAAGGGTTCTTCCTCTTCTTATTGCTACCGGTAGGTGCGGGGATCCTTCCCGTGATGGTGTGGCCCCTTCTCGCGCCCTCGTGGCCTCTCAGTTATATTGAGTCGCGCTATAGCCCAATCGCACTCCTTTTGTGGCTACTTGGCACTGTTGTGCTCGTGTGTTCTGCCGCATCGCTCGCGATGGTCTGCTCTGGTGGTTCTGCCACGGCCGCAGCAGCACAGTTGCCTCTGGCTGTGGGGGTGGGCTTTGCCATCACAGTAGTTTCCCTAGTTATCGTGCTGCTTTTCGGTATTTTGAGCGCGCTCGCCTTCACTATCGTAGGCACGATAGTCTCCGTAACCCTCGGCGGTGATGTACTAGCCAAGACCTTCTTGTGGCTCCTTGCCTTTCCAGTGTGGCCGATGAATGCCGATTCTCCTGGACGCTACACCGTCGCGGCGCTTTTGACGTTGTTGATTGCTGTCGCTGGTTCATGGGCATCCACACGGTTACTACGGACTACTGCTCTGCGGCCCACAGGGTAGAAACGCTACAAAGCAGCCACGATATCCGGCACTTCGGTCCGTTTTGAGTCAACAACGCGGCCGCAATATCGGCCCAGCACCGGGACACAAGGATAAAACGGCAAAAGCCCGCGGAAACCGCGGGCTAGAGCTAGGTGAACTTAGAGCTCAGAAGGAGATACGCGCTTCGGCAGAACAACCGGGCGGGTGTGCGCCAGCTCTTCTACGATGCGTACTACCTGGTTGGAGTAGCCATACTCGTTGTCGTACCACACGTAGAGCACCAGGTGCTTGCCGGAGGCGATGGTAGCAACGCCGTCGACAATGCCGGCGTGGGTATTGCCGATGAAGTCAGAGGAAACAACCTCTGGGGAGGCAATGTAGGAAATCTGCTGGCGCAGGTCCGAGTGCAGGGAAACGTTGCGGAGGAAGTCGTTGACCTCATCGCGCTCTACTTCCTTGGACAGCTCGAGGTTGAGCACGGCCATGGACACGTCCGGGGTAGGAACGCGGATGGCGTTGCCGGTGAGCTTGCCCTCAAATTCCGGCAGAGCCTTAGCCACAGCCTTGGCTGCGCCGGTAGCGGTAAGCACCATGTTCAGGCCTGCAGCGCGGCCGCGACGATCGCCCTTGTGGTAGTTATCGATGAGGTTCTGGTCATTGGTGAATGAGTGCGCGGTCTCCACGTGGCCGTGGTTTACACCGTAGCGGTCGTTGATGACCTTGAGAACAGGGGTAATGCCGTTGGTGGTGCAGGATGCAGCGGAGAGAATCTGATCCTCATCGCTGATGTTGTCGTTATTGATGCCGTAGACGATGTTCTTGATATCGCCCTTGCCCGGTGCGGTCAGCAGCACGCGGGAGATGCCCTTGGCCTTGAGGTGCTGAGACAGACCCTCGCGGTCGCGCCATGCGCCAGTGTTGTCCACCAAGATGGCATTATTGATGCCATAGGAGGTGTAATCGATCTCGGCGGGATCATTGGCATAGATCATCTGGATCTTGGTGCCGTTAGCCCAGATAGCCTCGTTTTCCTCGTCGACAGAGATGGTGCCGTTGAAAGCACCGTGGACGGAATCGCGGCGCAGCAAGGAAGCGCGCTTGAGGATGTCACCATCGCCCTTCTTGCGCAGGACGATGCCGCGCAGGCGAACGCCACCGTATGCTGCCTCGCGGGCGACGAGCAGGCGGGCCAGCAGGCGTCCGATGCGGCCGAAGCCGTAAAGGACGACGTCGGTGGTCTCTAGGTCAACGCCAGCACCGACGATCTCGCACAGCTCGCCTTCCAAGTACATGCGGAGGTTTTCCTCGTTGGATTCCTCCCACCCGAGGACCAAGCGGCCGAGGTCGACGCTTGCGGCGCCCAGATTCATGTCTGCCAATTCCACCAGGATAGGCAGGGTCTCCGCCGTGGACAGGTGGCGCTGCGCAATGCGGCGGCCGTAGCGATGAGACTTGATGATGTCGATATCGGTCTGTCCCACCAGTGGGCGGCCGAAGATGGTGGTGACAACGTTATTGTTGCGGTGCAGCTGGTGGATGAGCGGAATCATCTGCTGCGCCAGCTCGAGGCGCTCGTTCCAATCATCATGGCCAACATGTGCGTTCGCAGTCACGTAATTCATTCCTTTTCTGTCACGGGGGTGGCATTAAATCTTCAAACATAAATATTAGCGCTTACTAGTGTGGGTTTTGGCATAGATCGTTCAGGATGTTGGCCACAGTACCCCCGTTAATTTTTGCCACGTCGGTACCTACGAGGCAGTAAGCTACGGCATCATCGTGCTGCGCACGGCGTTCCTTAAGCACAGGGTTCAAGAGCGGATAAACCGGTGGAAGGTTGGGGTGACTGCGGGTGTACTGAGTTTCTAGTCCACGAGCAAAGCGGCCCGAGAAAGCACGGGTAGACACGGTTTGCCCACCACGGCGCAGTAGCTGCCGGTTGTAGTCACTCGTTCCTGCCTCTTCGGTGAGCAAGAATGCGGAACCACAGGAACATGCGGCGACGCCATCCCAGGACATAGCGGTGGCTATATCGTCTGCGGTGCGCAGGCCGCCGGCGGCAATGAGGGGAACTTCTGGGGCTGCGGTATGCACGTCGGACACCAATTCCTCCAAGTCCCGGGAATCGGGTGTCGCGGCTAAGTCCCAGGTTCCGCGATGGCCGCCGGCGGCTGGGCCTTGGACGCAGAGCACGTCGACGCCCCGACGTGTGGCGGCGGTTGCCTCCGCAGAAGTGGTGACGGTGGTCCAGGCCTCTGCGCCCGCGGCGTGGATTCGCTCTATCTGTTCGGGTGTGAAGGTGCCAAACATAGACCACACCACGCGGGCACCGCCGCGCAACGCTAGGTCCAGCTTCTCTTCAAAGCCAAAGGAGTAATCGGGATCAGGCAGTGGCTGGTTTTCTGCTTGCGCCAGCTCGCGTGCGGCGGCACGTTGCACCCCGGAAAGCGGCTGTTGTGGGCAAAAGAGGTTTACCCCAAACGGAATGCCGGTGCACTGGTCAATCTGTGTGCGGGCAGTGTCTATGCTGGCAGAGCCCACACCTAAGGTGCCAAAAGAACCGGCGGCATGGGCGGCGCGCACTAGTTCCGGGGTGGTGGGACCGCCGGCCATGGGCGCGGGGATTACGCTACGGGAAAGGGAGCTTATAACCTGACTCATAGCACCCACCTTACTGAGAGAGGAAGCTAGTGCAGTGGCACCTTTAGGAGATTTTTTCGCGCGGTTCTTTGGCTCGAAGAATAAACCCACACCAGGCCTCAATCCGGACGAGCTAGAGGCGGAGTGGCTTATTGTGGGCCTGGGCAATCCCGGCGCGAAGTATGCCGCTACCCGCCACAATGTGGGCTATATGGCCATCGATGATCTGCTAGCCGCAAGCGGAGACGTGCTGGAGCCGGTTCGTGGGATGGATGTGCAGGTCGCGCCACTTAGCTGGGCGGGACAGAAAGTACTTGCCGTGCGTTCGGGCACGTTTATGAATCTTTCTGGCGATCCAGTAGCGCCGCTGGCACAGAAGCTAGGCATCGCCCCAGATCACGTCATTGTTCTCCATGATGAGCTGGACCTTCCGGCCAATAAGATCCGGATCAAGCAGGGTGGAAATGAAAACGGGCACAACGGCCTCAAGTCGCTCACCGAGCGCTTGGGCACCCGCGACTATCTGCGCGTGCGCATTGGCATTGCCCGGCCGCCCAAGGGTTCGTCCATTCCGGATTACGTACTGGGCCCCGTGGATGCGGGCGCTGGCTTTGATGACGCCATCGCCACCGCGGCCGAGGCCGCCCGCCTCATCGTGACGGACGGGCTAGGCAAGGCCCAGAACCAGATCCACTCGCGCTAGCACTGGGAAAATTTTTCTAGTGCCTTGGGGCTGCCGGCGGCGACGATGAAATCGGTGGGGGTGAGCTCGGTGGCGTCGGCAAGCGGGGCCCACTCCCCTTCCGCGCGGCGCACAGAGACCAATTGCACGCGGTGCGTGCGCCAGATGGCAGAAAGGTCGAGCGGCCGGCCCACCAATGAGCTAGGAACGGCCATCTGGGTCACGCCATAATCGGTGGCAATCTCCGCAAAATCACGGAAACGCCCGCCCAAAAGGTAAGCCACGCGGCGGCCGGTATCACGCTCTGGCCGGATGACATGGTGGGTGCCAATCTGGCTGAGAATACGCGCGTGTGCCTCCGAATCAGCCTTGGCCCAGATGTCTTTGACCCCCAACTCCACCAGATTGGACGCGGTGAGGATGGAATCTTCCAAGTGGGAGCCGATGGCGACGATGACGCGCTCGACCTCCTCCACGCCCAGCTGGCGCAAGGCCTCTGGGTCGGTGGTATCGGCCGCAATGGTCTCGGTGAGGTAAGGTGCTTCTTCGCGCACGCGCTTTTCGCTGGAGTCGATGCCGAGGACCTCAACCCCATTGGCCATCAGCTCATGAGCAAGCGAGGAGCCAAATCGGCCTAGTCCAATAACGACGACGGGTGGAATATCGATGCCGGCGCGGGTGCGTCCCAGCGCCTTGAGAATATTAGCCAAGGAACGGCCTTTCTTCGGGGAAGCTATAGCGCCGGCTGACGGATTTCGCCGCCAGCGCTGCTACCAAGGTGGTTGGGCCAACGCGGCCCAGGTACATGATGAGGCACAGCACTATCTGCGAGGGCGCAGACAGGCTTGCGGTAATTCCGGTGGACAAGCCCACCGTAGCGAAAGCAGAAAGAACTTCGAAGGAGACTTGATCACCGCTAAACTCCGGATCAAAAAAGCGCAGCGCCGCCACGCCCAACGTGACCACCATGACGCCGGCAAAGCTCAGGGCTAGGGCCTGGCGAGTCACCGATCGCGGAAGGCTGCGGTGGCCAATGGTGGTGGTTTCCCGGCCCGAAAACTCCGCGGCCATGGCAGCCAAGAGCACGCAGGCGGTGGTGACTTTAATACCGCCGGCCGTACCGGCCGAGCCACCACCGATGAACATCAAAATGTCGGTGCCCATCAGCGTAATGGGGTGTGCCTGCCCATAATCAATGGCGTTAAAGCCCGCCGTGCGCGGAGAAGCGCTGGCAAAGAAAGAGTTGAGCAACTTATCCCCCAGCGACATCGAGGACAAAAGCCCGGTCCACTCCATGCACGCGAAGAAGACGCCACCGGCGAGCAAAAGCACGGTCGTGGCCGCTAGGGTCATGCGGGCGGTAATGGAAATGCGATGGACCACATGGCGATCGCGGCGTACCAAGCGCACCAGCTCCGCCCACACCGGAAAACCTAAACCGCCACCGATTAAGGCGGCGGCCAACGGCAGCAAAATCCAGGCATCAGAAACAAAGGGCACCAGGTTATCGCTATTGGTACTGAAGCCGGCATTGTTAAATGCAGATACCGCATGGAAGATGCCTTCCCACACCGCGCGCGGAAAGGAGTACCCATAGCCAATCATCAAGCGTGCGGCCACAATGATGGCGATGATGGTCTCAGCCACCGCGGTAAAGACGAAGGTAAAAATCAGCGTCTTGCGGATACCACCGGGGGCGATGGGGCGCCCCTCATAGGCACCGGTTTTGCGAGCCTTAAAGCTAATCCGGCCGGTAAATAGCAGGCCAGATAGCGAGGCGAGCGACATGATGCCTAGGCCGCCAAGTTGAATCAGCGCCAAGATGACGACCTGGCCAGCTGGGCTCCAGAAGCTACCGGTATCCACCACGATAAGCCCGGTCAGCGATACCGCAGACGTGGCGGTAAAAAGGGCAGACAGGAAGGAAGCGCGGGCGGTGCCGGCCTCTGCGAACGGCAGCATGAGCAAAACCGTTCCCACCAGAATCAGCAAGAGGAAGCCAGCCGCGGTCAATCGCGCCGGGCCCCACTGCCGTATGGAAAGCAAGTGTTTCACCAGCGGAAGTATAGACCTGCTTAAGGCGCAGGGAAACTGCTGGCCGGTGCTGCCCTCGGTGGGCGGTTAGGATTGGTGCTATGACTTCGCCAAATAGCACTGCCAAGACCATTGTGATTACCGGCGCATCCGGCGGATTGGGCGCCGCGGCTGCTCGTCAGTTGCACCGCACCCGGCCACAAGACAACCTGGTTATCGTCGGCCGCAATCCGGAAAAGACCCGCGCGGTGGCCGAGGAAGTCGACGGCCAGTACTTCCTGGCGGATTTTGAATCCCTGGGCCAAGTTCGCCGCTTGGCACAGGACTTGGAGGGCCTGGAGCATATCCACGCCTTGGGCAATAATGCCGGCGGCATTTTTGACGGCCCGTCTACCACCGCCGATGGATTTGAGCGCACCTGGCAGGTCAACGTGGTGGCACCCTTCCTGTTGACCTCGCTGCTACAGGACAAGCTGCGCGCGGATAACGCAAACGTGGTCCAGACGGCTTCGCTAGCTAATTTCCTCATGTCCAACTTTGACCTGAACGATCCCAATACGCTGGAGCACTTCAGCCCCGAGCGTGCCTACGGCAACGCCAAGCTGGGCGATATCCTGTTCACCCGTTATCTCGACGCCCACGGGCTTTCCGCGGTGTCCTTCCACCCTGGCGTGCTTGCCACTGACTTTTCCAAGTCCTCTACCGGCATGATGTCCAAGATGTATTCCGGGCTGATTGGCAAGACCTTTGGCAAGCCTGCCGAAGGCGGCGATAACCTCGCCTACTTTTTGACCGGCACCGAGGGAATCCACTTTGAATCCGGCGAATACTACAACGACAAGCGCAAACCTGGCCTGCAGCGCCCCATTGCGAAGAAGCTGTCGGTGGCTCGCCGCGTCTTTGATGATTTGGGGCGCCGCCTCAATGTGGAGTGGTAGCGCGAAACCACTAGACTATGCCGCATGAGTTCTGTCGTTTCTGAGGCCTCGCGCCGCCGCACGTTTGCCGTTATCGCCCACCCGGATGCTGGTAAGTCCACGCTGACGGAGGCGCTGGCGCTGCACGCACACGTTATTAATGAGGCCGGCGCGGTCCACGGCAAGGGCAACCGCAAGTCCACCGTGTCTGACTGGATGGATATGGAAAAGGACCGCGGTATTTCCGTGGCTTCCTCAGCGCTGCAGTTCGAGTATGCGCCGGAGGGCCACGAGGGCGAGCCCTACATGATCAACCTGGTTGATACCCCGGGCCACGCGGACTTCTCGGAGGATACCTACCGCGTGCTCACCGCGGTGGATGCGGCAGTCATGCTTATCGACGCCGCCAAGGGCCTCGAGCCCCAGACTCTTAAGCTCTTCCGCGTGTGCAAGGCCCGCGGCCTGCCTATCGTTACCGTCATCAATAAGTGGGACCGCGTGGGCCGCGAGCCCTTGGAGCTTGTCGACGAAATCGTCAACGAAATCCAGTTGCAGCCCACTCCCCTGTACTGGCCGGTGGGCATCGCCGGTGACTTCCGCGGCCTGGCGCATATCAACGATGACGGCGAGGCCGATGAGTATATCCACTTCATCCGCACCGCTGGTGGTTCCACTATCGCCCCGGAGGAACACTTCGATCCGGATGCCGCCGGTGAGAAGGAAGAAGACGTGTGGGAGACCGCGGTCGAGGAAGCCGAGCTGCTTGCCGCCGATGGTGCCCTGCATGACCAGGAGCTATTTGAGCAGTGTGTAACCTCCCCACTCATCTTTGCTTCTGCGATGCTGAACTTTGGCGTGCACCAGATTTTGGATACCCTATGCGCCATCGCCCCGGCTCCGCACTCACGCGACTCCGATCCGAAGGCAGTTGAGGCTGCCACCAGCGCCATTGATGAGGTCCGCGAGGTTAGCGATGATTTCTCTGGCGTCGTCTTCAAGGTCCAGGCGGGTATGGACCAAAAGCACCGCGATAATCTCGCCTTTATGCGCGTGGTCTCCGGTGAATTCGAGCGCGGCATGCAAGTCAACCATGCCCAGTCCGGCCGCAGCTTTTCCACCAAGTACGCCCTGACTGTCTTTGGTCGCACGCGCGATACCGTGGACACCGCCTATCCGGGCGATATCGTGGGTTTGGTCAACGCTGGCTCGCTTGCCCCTGGTGACACCATCTATTCCGGCAAGAAGGTGCAATTCAAGCCCATGCCGCAGTTCGCGCCGGAGGCCTTCCGCATTCTGCGCGCGAAGTCGCTGGGCAAGTACAAGGCCTTCCGCAAGGGACTGGAGCAACTGGCGGCCGAAGGCGTGGTCCAGATCCTCAAGAACGAGGCGCGTGGCGATGCCTCCCCTGTCATGGCAGCGGTGGGCCCCATGCAGTTCGAGGTCATGCAGGCCCGCATGGAGTTCGAATACAACGTGGAAACCGTCACCGAGCCTATCCCCTATTCCGTGGCTCGCCGCACCGATGCCGAATCCGCCCCAGAGCTCGGCCGTCAGCGTGGCGTGGAAATCTTTACCCGCCAAGATGGCGAGCTCATCGCGCTCTTTGGCGATAAGTGGAAGCTCGCCTTCATTGAGAAGGAACACCCAGAGCTCACTATGGAAACCCTCGTGGCGGATTAGAAACCACACAGGTCCACATAGCAGAGAAAAAGGCCGCTTCCCGTTCTGGGAAGCGGCCTTTTCCGTTGAGTGTTAAACCATCAACATCACAGGGACAACGGCAATCTTGACCACCTGCCCCACCACAATGGTGGCCGCATAACCGGTCATGATGCGCGAGTCGGAGCTAACCCCCGTGGCGTAGTTGACCACGGCCGGCTGGGCGAAGATGCCAGAGAGTCCGCCAGAGGTACGGGTTTCGGACTGACCTATGAAGCGATTCGCTACAGCGAATAGGATCGAAACCACCACTGTGACAATGGCGGCGAGGATCATGCACTTCAGGCCCATCCAGGAGAAGGCGGTGGACAGGAATGCCTCGCCGGAAGATAGGCCGACAGAAGCAAGGAAGATGACTAGACCCCACTGCTGGAACGCAGTATTGATGGAGGCCGGCACCTGCCATGGGATGCGGCGGGTCCGGTGCAGCGCACCGAGGATAAGGCCGGTAATCAGCGGGCCAAGCGCAAAGCCCAGCTCGAAGGAAGCGCCACCCGGCATCGGAACCACGACCTGGCCCAGCAGGTAACCCAGGAAGAGGCCACCGCCCAACGCTACCCAGTTCAGCTCGGAGTAGGACTTAATTGAGTCACCGAAGTAATCCTTGATGTCGCCCAAGCGGTCAAACTTCACGATGAGCTCGAGGATATCGCCGGAAGCCAGGTGAGTTTCATTATTGGCCAAGAATTCCTCATCGCCGCGCTGCACGCGCACGATGCGACCGCCATAGCGGGAGAACAGGTTGAGCTCCTCAACGGTGCGGCCGGCAATATCTTGGTTAGAAATAGCCACGGTTTCGATGACCAGGCGCTTATCCACGAACGGAGTTTGCGGCTGACGCTTGCCCAGCATTTGGGTCAGTTCACGGGCCTTGGCCTTGGTGACCATCACGCGCAGAATATCACCTTTGCGCAGTTCGGGGCGATCGCCGGCAACACGGACCTTATTACCGCGGCGAATGGTAGCGATAACAAAGTGATCCTTGAACTGCTCTTCCAAGTCGTCGTAGTTCACGTCTTTGGTAACGCGAATGGTGCGGGAGCGGAAGATCTTGGAGGCCGAATTGTCCTTATCGTGCTTGGCGGGCCAATTCTGCTTGAGCAGGAATGCCACGACCAAAATGGCCACCGCCACGCCCACGGGATAGCCCAGCGAGTAGCCCACGGCGGGTAGCTCTTCACCGGTTTGTTGCTGGGCAACTGCCAGCGACGGCGTCGAGGTCGTGGCGCCGGCGAATACACCAACGGAAGCCAGGGTATCCAGCCCCAGCATGCCGCCAAAGAGGAGGGCTGCGCCCGCGGCCACCACAATCGCAATGGCCGCCGTGAGCATGTGCTTCATCTGCTTGGAAAAGCCCTTGAAGAAGCGCTCACCGGCGGACAGGCCCTGCATATAAATAAAGAGTCCCAATCCCAGCTCTTGCAGGGAGCTTAAGATGTCTTTATCTAGATCAATAAATGAGCCGAAGGCCAAGCCCATAAACAGCGTGCCCGCCGCGCCAAAGCGCAGCGGACCGAAGGGGATCATGCCAAATAGCGTGCCGAGCAGCACTATGAAAAAGATGCTCAGCCATATATTTCCATCAAAAATTGCTAACACGCTGGAATATTTTAGGCATCTTCCCTCAAAGTGCCACGTGAAAGGCACATTCTTTAACGACCACCAATGGCATCGCTACTGCTTAAGCCCTTTTCGTCAGGGGCCACCCACCCCCCAGCAGCGGCACATCTCACAGGAAACTCCCATAGTGAACTAATCGAGGAGGAATTCCTTCCACCGTGGCCACTCCGTGTAGGTCTGGGCTTTCCCCGCCTGATAGTTCGCCCGCAGCTTGTGCACGTTGCGTTCGGTAGAGGTCACCTGCATATCGTCCGGGAAAAATAATTGCGCCTTACCTTGGCGCTCCAATTCCAAAAGCCGGTCTTTGGCCGCGTTATAGAGGGCGGGGCGGGCTATGAGGGCGTCGGCAATAGCGGGGTATCTGCGGAAGATGCGGCGGACGAAGGCTGGGCGCGCCACCTCAGGGCGCACATACCCGCGCGGCTTAGTGCCGATAAACAGGAACTTCTCGTATCCGGCCTCTTCTGCTTGCGCAATGGTAATGCCACCGGAAGAGCCCAAAGCACCGTCCACGTACGGCGCGCCGTCGATAAATCGCATCGGCATAATCAGCGGCAGCGTGGAGGAAGCGCGCACGCGCACGAAGAGATCTTCCGGGGTGTGGATGTCCTCGCGCGTCCAATAAACAGACTCGCCGGTATCGGCGCGCGCTGCAGCAAGCACCATATCGGCCGGATGCTCACGGTAAGCCTGCCAATCAAAGGGCAAATCCTTGTCCGCGGCGCGCTCATAAATGTACTCGGCATTGAAATACCCGCTACCACGCACCAGCGAACCCACTCCGCCGAAGCTGGGGCTTTGAGCAAAGTCCGTAAAAGACTCTTCGGCGCGGCGGGCATCGCGCGACAAGTAATTAACGGTATGCGATGCCCCGGCGGAGACGCCGCCTACCCAGCCAAAGTCCACGCCCTCTTCGATGAGCTTGACCATGCAGGCGGCCGTATAGGAATTGCGCATGCCGCCGCCTTCAATAACGAGTGCGGTGTTGCTGGCGTCAATCATGGTGCCCCATACTACGCTGGGCCCAATGAAGCGTATTTTCCGGCAATTGCTCGCGGACGAAGAAGGCACCTTCGATATCGAAACCGGCCAGCAGCCCCGCACCGGGTTCGCCTATAACCCCACCGGGAAGGCGCTGCTGCGGGTGACGGAGCCTACCCCGGCCGCGGTGAGCAAAGCCTTGGCCTTAGCCAAGGAACACGGCGCGCGGTATCTCGGCACATGGCGCCAGCCGGATGGTCCGCTCGTCTTCCTGGCCACGGCCGTAACCCACGATGAGTCCGTGGCCCGCGAGCGCGTTGCCGCCACCGGCCAACGTGCGTACTTCGACTTGGAGCGCTGCCGCACCATCACCGTGAGCGCTCACTAGACTGGGCTCCCATGGGATTAAAAGATGCACTTGCCCGGCTGACGGGCGCGCAGTCCCCGCACCTGGCGCGCCCCGATTCCGCCTGACTTAGGCCATTTCAGTGCGGAATAATCCCACCCCACCGCCAAATACCACCAGGTAGCAGTGTCAAGAGAAACGTTACTCACCCACACATGACCTAAGTCGGGAAGCGCCAGCTAACCCCGTAAGTATTCGGCCGCCGCGGCGGCAATTTCCTCTGGGGCCTCACTGACATCCAGCACAATGCCCGCTTCCCCCGGCTGCAGTTCCTCGAGTGTCTCGAATTACGAGTCCAGAAGGACGACCGGCATGAAGTGCCCAGAGCGCTGACTCATGCGCTCCTTGAGCAGCTCATAAGAGCCGTGCAGGCCCACAAAGATCGTATCGATGATGTCGCGGTGGTAGCGCCTGAGCGCGGAGCAGCCCACAATGGCACCGGCGTCCTGGTCCGCGAGAAAGCGACCTAAGGACTCGAGCCAGGGCTTGCGGTCGGCGTCGTCAAGGGCCTGCACCGAGGCCATCTTCTAGATGTTCGCCGCCGGATGCATATCGTCCTCATCCCGAAAAGGCAGGCCGGTGCGCTGCGCCAGCAACTCCCCGACCGTGGACTTACCGCAGCTCGAGACTCCCTTGATCACCACATGCTTGCGCATCATCCCTCCTTGCAGCATCCCACCAAATCGTATGCCTGACGCAGCGCGATTCAACGCAACATGACGCAACCACCGTGCGGCTCGATAAAGCGCGGTTTAACCCAGCGGTGCGTACATGAGGTTCGCGCGCTGCACCTCGCCGCGTGTGGTCGGGTCAAAGGTGGCGCACAGGGCAGCCGCCACGTAGCGCACGCCACCCTCCGGAGCAGAGGAGCCGACCCGCTCGGCGCAGTTCTGCAGGGCCGGCAGGCCGATGTCGTCGCCCGGCGAAGTCATAGAGAAGAAGGACGCGGCCATCATGGTGTCACCATCGGCACGCACATACTCGGAAGAGCCCTTGATGGCCTGCCAGGCAATCGCGCCAACGGGGTCGGTACGGAATTGGTCCCGCTCAGTCTGGGTCAACTCGGCGTTGGCGGCGGGTACGGACAAAGATGCAACGAGGAGCGCAGCGCTTGCTGCGAGGAAAGAAGACTTTTTCATAGCAATATTGTATCCCCCGTGCATTGGGGTTGTCCTGGTATTCCTTCGCTATTGTCCAGAGGAACCGCTTATTGCGCGAAGGATGGAAGCGCGCAGCTGGCGTATCTCAGTGGACCCCACGCGGCAGCACCCCCAGCAGGCTAGCACCGGCAGCCACGAGATCCGTTACGGCCTCAGCCAGGCTGGCCGCGCCAACGGGGGCTGGCTGCCAATCATGGGCGCCGTTGTCCCAGCCGAGGCTTGTGTCCAGATCTCGCCGTGGGCGTAGTCTTCACCGGGGTCTTCCCGCCGCCAGGTTTCAATCACCTCAGGAACGGTGGAGGTTTCACCGACAAAATGTAGTGCAGACCTGCATCGATGAGTGCTTGCTTGTTCGCCGCTGAAACCATGCCCGCATCAGCAACGACGGTAACCTCGTCGAGCTGGTAGGCATCTTAGAACCGTGTGATCATCGGTAGCATCGTGTGGGTTTATACCGAGTTGCCAGCAAACGCGCCCACATGCAGTGGAAACCCGGTGGCATCAGTAAGCAGCCCGACAAGGTTTTGTGGCTCCACACGGCGTTCTTTGGAAAATAGGGGTTTGCGAAGCTCATCAGGAGTATCGGCTTCAAAGTACAAGATGGTCACGTCGTACAAGATAAATGCGCCTGGCTCAATACCTGCATGATGGGCCAACGCTTGGGTTTGTATCTCCCCGAACGATTCGGTGGCGAAGGAGGAAAGACGCCTCTGGATGGTGCGGTAGCTTGCGCTGGTGATGCCAACCTCAGCAAGAGTCTCGATGAAATCCAGCTTTGATCTGGGATGGATGATCCGGGCACGCACCAGAACACGAAGCACCGGATCTTCGCCGCTTGCTGCAGCAAGGCCTAACTCGTTGAAACACGCATCAATACAGTCCAGCAAGTATCCAGCCCGCTGACCAGCTACCGACAGCTGGCTGGAAACGCTGCCGGTAGCCGGTGGTGTGTGTAACCTCGCCGAAGTCCACTGCGTGTTGGTCACCATCGACGATGCGTTGAGCCTCAGCCCGCAAAAGCGCAAGCTCATACCCTGAATGCGCTGAGCCGATATGCTTTATCCTTTTCGCACCTTTGCGTTCAGAGAAAACCACCTGCACCGCTATCGCTCCTGAGGCAGTCTTGACGGTGCGAATATAAGGACTCACCAAAATCAGACTACTGAACACCCCGGAACTACCCACTTAGTGCAGAAAAATCCCACCCCACAAACAAAACCACCAGGTAACAGTGTCAAGAGTGACGTTACTCACCCGCCCATGACCTAAGTCAGGTTAGACTAAGGGCTTATGGGATTAAAAGACGCCCTCGCCCGACTTACCGGCGCGCAGCCCCCGCGCTTAGCTCACCCCGATTTCACCGCCCCCACCGCACGGGTAGAAAAACTGGAAATCCACACCGCTGGCTCGCTTATCATTGTGGTCACTAATCAGCCCGGCGCGGAAGTGCTCTGCGAGTTAGCCCGCGCCCGCGAGTCAGCTACATTGGCCTCTCCCACCACGACGGTGCATTTTCCCGCCGCGAAAAAGGAAGCCTTGCCCATCAAAGATCCCCGGCGAGGCTGGGTCATTCCGCTTACGCCCGCGCTTGCCGAAGCCCTCGTAGACCACCTCCCCTACCCCGGCGACTATGAACTCTCCCCCGCCCTAGCCGTGGTGGTCGAATAGTTGCCTTGAAAGGACTGACATGCTGCTTTTGCCCTGTGCTGGAAAGAAGCCGCGCATCCATCGCAGTGCGTGGATTGCCCCTAATGCCACCATCATTGGCAATGTAGAAATCGGCCCGGACTCCTCCGTTTTTTATGGCAGTGTGCTGCGCGGCGACGTGGGCGCAATTCGCATTGGCGCTAGGTGCAATATCCAGGACAATTGCGTCTTCCACGTAGAAGAGGACACGCCGTGCGTACTAGAAGATGATGTAACGGTGGGACACATGGCGATGGTCCATGCCGCGCATGTGGAGGCCGGTTCCCTGGTGGGAATGTCCTCTTCGCTGCTCTCGCGCTGCACTATTGGTGCCGGCTCGCTCATCGCGGCAGGCGCCGTGGTGCTGGAAGGAACCACCATTGCGCCGCGGAGCCTTGCCGCCGGCGTGCCAGCGAAGGTACGTCGCGAGCTCAGCCCGGAAGAGTCACAGGCCTTCATTGCGCATGCTGCCCGCTACGTGGACTGCGCGCGCAGCCAATCCGATGTGGCTTTGAGCCTGGATGAGGTCACCTTTGATTAAAGGGAAAGCACGCCCATAAGGATGAGGAAGACCGCCACGAGGTAGCCGCCGAAGAGCGCCACCTGGGTGCTATTGGCGCGCGCCGCGGCAAAAAGACGGCCGGCGGCCGATTCGGGATGGGCGCGCACCACCGCAATAAAAAGGCCACAGATAGTGGGCAGGGACAAAGCCAGGCTGGCGTACCACACCAAGCCCCCGTACTGAGCGGCCGGAGCGATATCTTCGGTAGCCAGGTGCATGAGCCCGTAATAAAACGGCACCGAGGTCAGCGATTGCACCACGCCCATAATGAAACCGATGATCGCGGTAAGCAGCGATGGAGTACGCAACGGCTCAAGTAGTCGATTTACTAAGGCATTGGGCTGGCCTTGAGAGCGCCACGAGCCGAACCCCACCGCGATGCCGACTGCGACAAGTACCCAGCCGGCAATAGGCGAGCTCAAAATGGCCTCAATCTGGTCTTTTACTCCTAACAAAACAAACATCACCACGGCCGCCGCGGCGAGGACTCCAATCCAGTCTCCTACCACCACTAATGTGGCAATGCGTCGATACTTGCCGCGGGGCAAGATGATGCCAATGGCCACGAGGATCCCAATGAGTAACGCATTGACGGAATCCAAGAGGGCAAAACTAACGGCGTGGAGCATGCCGGTCAGTCTACCGCCCCATGCCGCCATCGCCGATACGCCCGAGGGAACAAGACCTATATCTCACGAGCAGCTTCCTATGGTCCACCGCACATGTCTTTGCACACATTCCGCAATTTTGCGTACACTATGCAATGTTTCGCACGGGGTGCAAATTTCTCCCCGCGGATTCCATAGTCACTGTCACCCGCGCGCAGGCCATTGCACGCATACTGCACAAGAAAGCATATTTATGTCTAAAATCCTCTACCGGCTAGGTAGCTGGTCCTACCGCAAGGTGTGGCCCTTCCTCGCCTTTTGGCTCATCGTCTTGGTGGCCATGGCAGGACTTACCGCCGGCTTTGCCAAGGCCCCCAACCCTAATTTCTCCATGCCGGAGATGGACTCCACCACCACCCAAGACAAGATGATGGAGCGCTTCGGCCAAGATACCGATGCCATGAGTGCACCCGAAGGCACCGTGGTCATCCAAGCTCCAGAGGGAAAGAACCTCGCCGATAAGCAGGTAGCCGGCGAGGTAGATGACCTCCTTGGCGAGCTCAAGGACACCGGCGCTCTCAAGGACCAGGACAAACTGGTCAGCCCGGTGATGGCTGCAGCCGGTATGGAAAAGCAAATGGGCGAAAAGATGAAGGCCCAGCACATGCCAGACGAGCAGATTCAAAAGAACCTGCAGCAGCTCTCCCCTCTGAGCGAGGATAAGTCCACCGGTACCGTCACCATCACCTTTGATGCGGAAACCGTCATGGACATCCCAGAAGAGGACATGACCAGGGTCACGGACGTACTCAATAAGTACGACGAGGGCGACCTCACGGTGAAGTACCAAGGCAACGCCTTTAGCTCCGCCGGCCAAGAGATGGGTGGCAGCGCCGAGATTATCGGCCTCATCGTCGCCGCAATCGTGCTGCTCATTACCTTTGGATCCTTCGTAGCCGCTGGCATGCCGCTCATCTCCGCCATTATCGGCGTGGGCATCGGCATCCTCGGCGTGCAGGTATCCACAGTCTTTACGGATACCGTCTCCGATATGACCCCGACGTTGGCCTCCATGATTGGCCTGGCCGTCGGCATCGATTACGCGCTGTTTATTGTCAACCGCTTCCGCAACGAGCTCATCACCTCCTCTGGCCTCAACGATCTTTCGCCAAAGGAACTGGCCCAAGAGCTCAAGAAGATGGATAAGGCCACCCGTGCCCACGCCATGGGCATGGCGCTTGGCACCGCGGGTGGTTCCGTTGTCTTCGCCGGCACCACCGTGGTCATCGCCTTGGCCGCGCTGACCATTATCGGCATCCCGTTCCTGGGCACCATGGCCATCGCTGCTGCGGCTACGGTCATCATCGCCGTATTGGTTGCCAATACCTTCATCCCCGCCCTGCTGGGACTCTTGGGCACCAAGATCTTCGCCGGCCGCGTGCCTGGCCCCAAGGTTCCAGACCCAGAAGACGAAAAGCCCACCATGGGTCTGCGCTGGGTTCGCCGCGTGCGTGCCCACCCGTGGCTGCACCTTATCGCGGGCGTCGTTGTGCTGGGCATCCTGGCCGTACCATTTGCCCAGCTGCGCCTGGCCATGCCCACCGATGGCACCGCAAAGCCCGGCACCCCGCAGCGCGAGGCCTATGAGATCACGGCAGACGCCTTTGGCCCTGGCCGCAATGCGCCGATGATCGCGTTCGTTGATGTGGCCGACGTCCCTGAGCAGGACCGCATGCCGGCCTTTCAGGAACTGCTGCAAGAATTCAATGACAACGACGGCGTAGAAAACGCCCAGATCGTGCAGACCACTGACAACGGTGATGCTGCGCAGATCATGATCACGCCTACCACCGGCGCAACCGATGAGGAAACCACCGAAACCCTTAACCACTTGCGCGATTACCAGGGTGAGTTTGAAAAGACCGGCGGTTCCTACGGCATTACCGGTATCACCCCGATCTTCGATGACATTTCTGAGCGCCTCAATAACGTGCTTATCCCATACGTAGCCATCGTGCTGGGCCTGGCCTTCATCGTCTTGATGCTGGTCTTCCGCTCCATTTGGGTACCGCTCATCGCTGCTGCTGGATTCGCGCTTTCGATGGCTGCCACCTTCGGCATCACCGTGGCCATTTGGCAAGAAGGCATGTTCGGCATCGTCGACGACCCACAGCCGCTGCTTTCCTTCCTGCCCATCATGCTCATCGGCCTTACCTTCGGCCTGGCCATGGACTACCAAGTCTTCTTGGTGACCCGCATGCGTGAGGGATTTGTCAATGGCAAGACGGCCGGCAACGCCACCTCGAATGGCTTTAAGCACGGCGCGCGCGTGGTCACCGCCGCGGCCCTCATTATGGTTTCCGTCTTTGCCGCCTTCATCTTGATGGACGAGCCGTTCATTAAGACCATGGGCTTTGCCCTGGCTGCGGGCGTGCTTATCGACGCCTTCGTAGTCCGCATGATGATCATCCCCGCTACCATGTTTGTGCTGGATAAAAAGGCATGGTGGTTCCCGCGCTGGTTGGATAAGATCACCCCTAATATGGACATTGAAGGCGAAGCCCTGCACTCCGACCGCGAGGAACTCCTGCGCACCCAACGAGAGAAGGTAGGCGAAGCACACCGTGACTAGTCTGCGCGAAGAAAAGAAGCGAGCTACGCGTCAGGCCATGGCCGATGCGGCAGCGCGCCTCGTCCTCGACGGCGGTGCCGAAGCCGCCACGGTATCAGGCATCACCGCGACCGTCGGGGTCTCCCCGCGCACCTTTCACAACTACTTTTCCTCGGTGGCCGATGCGCTGCTGTACTTCACGGCTGACGTACTGGAATCTTTCGCTGCGGATATCCCCTCCGTGTGCCCTGGCAAGAGCGTTACCGCCGTCTTAGAGGCAGCGCTGCTCGAATCCTTGGAAGACGAAGAAGAGGAACTGCGGTCCCTCCATACGCTCTACCGCATTGGTGAGGCCCTGGATAGCCTCAGCCACACCCCCGAAGAAAGGCGGCGTTTCGAGCGCGTATCTGACACCATCATTTCCGCGTTCCAGCAGCGCGGTACTGACTACTCAGACTATGAGCTAAGCGTCGTCCTCAATGCGTGCGCCGGCGGCAGCCTCGCCTTCCGGCAGGAACTCGATCGTCGCCAAGCGGCGGGAGAAAGCATCAGCCTGGCTGATAAGAAGAAGCTGGCTAAGACCACTTTTTCCGTCCTGCGCGCCCTCGACTAGGCGCTAGCGCGCTACACCATAGGTTCATTCACTGTTAACCCTGCATGGCCCAAATATACGGGCTATGCAGGGTAAAATTTTCCCTTAGCCTCAGCACGACTACTAGCTCTGGAGAATGACACAGTGAAGATAGCGATTCTTGGTGGCGATGGCTTTTGTGGATGGCCCGCTTGCCTATTCCTTTCGGATCAAGGCCATGAGGTCGCCATCGTTGATAACCTCTCCCGGCGCGCCATTGATGCGGAACTAGGCGCCGAATCCCTCACCCCTATCGCTTCCATTGAGGAACGCCTGGCGGCGTGGAAAGAGGTCAGTGGGAAAGACATTTCCTTCGCCAACATCGATATCGCCCAGGATTACGCCGGGCTCGTGGAGTTCCTCCGTTCCTTCGCTCCGGATGCCGTCGTGCATTTCGCGGAGCAGCGCGCCGCACCCTACTCCATGAAAAGTCCCACCACCAAGCTCTACACGGTGGATAACAACATCAATGCCACCCATAACCTTTTAGCTGCAGTTGTAGAAACCGGCCTCGATATTCACGTCGTTCACCTAGGAACCATGGGAGTCTACGGTTACGGCACTGCCGGTATGCAGATCCCTGAGGGTTACCTGGACATCAAGGTAGCCGTACCGGAGAAAGGTGAGGTAGAAGAGTCCATCCTCTACCCTTCCAATCCGGGCTCGATTTACCACATGACCAAGGTTCTGGATCAGCATCTTTTTGCCTACTACGCCAAAAATGATGAGCTGCGCATCACCGACCTGCATCAGGGCATTGTCTGGGGCACCCACACCGCCCAGACCCAGAGGGATGATCGCCTGATTAATCGCTTTGATTATGACGGCGACTACGGAACGGTTCTGAATCGCTTCCTCGTGCAGGCCGGCATCGGCTATCCGCTGACGGTACATGGAACCGGTGGCCAAACCCGCGCCTTCATCCACATTCAAGACATGGTGCGCTGCGTCGAGCTCGCCCTGGAAAATCCACCATCGCGCGGTGACCGCGTAAAGATCCTTAACCAAATGACCCAAACCCACCGTGTGCGTGACTTGGCGGAACTCATCGCTGATATCTCTGGCGCCGAAGTAGCCTATGTTCCCAATCCACGCAAAGAGTCGGCTGAGAACGAGTTGCACGTATCCAATGACACCTTTCTGGGGCTCGGCCTTAATCCCACCATGCTGTCTGAAGGCCTACTCCACGAGGTCGAAGAGGTTGCTAAGAAGTACGCGGACCGCGTTGACCGCAGCAAGATTCCGGCTCAGTCTGTGTGGACCGCACAACAGGCAGCGGGCGTTCCTGTCACCACGCAGCAGAAATAGACAGTGATTTGCCTACTATGCGCATTGCCATTGTTACCGAAGTTTTCTTGCCCAAAATTGATGGGGTGGTCACCCGCCTGACCAATACGCTGGACCAGCTCGCGGAGCTCGGGCATGAGGTACATATCTTTGCCACCGGCACTCCGCCAGAAACTTATGCGGGTTTCCCGGTTACCCGCATCCCCAGCCACTCACTGTGGGTCTATCCGGAAATTCACTTTGGATTACCAAGCCTCCGGTTCTTCCGCGCCATCCGCGACTTTGATCCGGATGTCATTCATGCCGTCAATCCCATTTGGACCGCGGCACTCGGAGTTTTTGCCGCCGAGCGCGATGCCGTACCGCTGGTTGCTAGCTTTCACACCAATGTGCCGGAATACACCGAGGCCCTTGGCATTGGTTGGCTGCGTCCGATTACGCAGAAGGCCATTACGTTTCTCCATAATCGGGCTGCTATCAATCTCTGCACCTCCGGCCCCATGGTGGATAAGGCACGCAACATGGGCATCCATACCGTGCGGCTGTGGCCTAAGGCCGTTGATACGCAGTCCTATCGCCCTGACAACTATGACGTCCAGATGCGCTCGCGCTTAACCGGCGGGCGCCCAGAGGCCCCGTTGGTTACGTATATCGGCCGTATTTCGCACGAAAAGGATGTGGCGCGGCTCAACGAGGTCATGCGCCAGGTGCGCACGCGCGTGCCGGCCGCGCGCCTCGCCCTCATCGGCGCCGGTCCCGCGCTAGAGGAGTTGCGTGCCCAGTTTGATTCGGCCACCACTGTGTTTACCGGCTATCTTTCTGGAGCAGAGCTGCAGGCAGCCTTCGCGGTCGGCGATGTATTCGCCTTCCCCTCCGCCACGGAAACGCTGGGTTTGGTTGCTTTAGAGTCCTTTGCTTCCGGGGTGCCGGTGGTCGGCACCAATGCCGGCGGGATCCCCTTTGTTATCGAGCATGGAAAGACCGGGCTGCTGGTAGATGAGGAAGCCACGAATGAGCAGTGGGCTAGCGCCCTGTGCTCTTTGTTGGAGGATCCGCAGGCGCGCCAACGCATGGGGCGCGCCGCGCGCGAAGAAGCGGAGCGCTACTCTTGGCGGGAATCAACCAAGGCTTTGGTAGCCGCCTATGAGTATGCCTGCCGGCACCCGTATCATCGTGAGCAACCATGAATGCTTACCACTCCATTGAACGTGCCGCGGCCGACGCCCGCTTTATCCGTGCCGGAATTAACGCTGCCTTTCGTGAACGCATCGGGAAGGCGACCGACGTGGAATTCAATTTCCTCGGCCCCTCGGCTGGCGATAGCGAAGGAAGCTATGCCACCGACCAGCTCGTGGAGGTACGGGTAAGCTCCGCGCAACACGTGGCAGATTTTCGTGGCGTGCGCCTCGCCGTCATCGCCGCAGACACCTGGCACTGGACTACCGCTGCGACCGAGCACTTTGCTGACCTGCCACAGACAGGCTCGGCCACCGCAGACATTGACCGCATGGTTGCTTATGCCTCCCTCATCGTGGGAAATATGCCGGTGCTGCGCGCCCAGCAGGGCGAGCACGTGGCCATCGTTGCGGTAGATTTCCATCCCTACCTGGACTTTCGCCAGACCTTGCTGCGCGGTCTCCAACACAGCAACGCGGACATGGATGAGAAAGGGCCGGTCCTCGCACTCGCCCGCTACCTAGACATGGATTCCACCGCGGAAGAGCCTTACCTGCATTTTTCTGATGGCACCACGGTGCGTTTTGAACAGCCAAGCCCCGAGGTACACAAGATTTCCAGCATCACCCCGGGCTTGGCGGCCGCGCGCGTCTTGGAGGACGCCTTTTACTTAAGCACCGAAAACCAGATGTTTTTCCAGGGCAACTTCCCAGATGCCACGGTAGAACTCGATGTGGATAAGGCCACCGCCACGGTGTCTTATTGCGGCGGGCAGATTGCGGCCAACGCGGTGCTTATCGCGACCATTTCGGACGAGGAGTTCACGTGGGCCTGGGCAGATCCGGTGTTTAAAGACACCGCGGCGGCGCGGTTGGCAAGAAACCTAGCGCGCTTTGGCATCGACGAGGCCGTGCCCGAACTGGTGCGCCCGCACCTTCCGCTTCCGCTGGCGCGCGAGCACCAGCTACCGCACCTAGCTTTGCCCATTTTGGGGATCTGGACGCTGGCGGGCACTACGCTTGCCGACGCCCGCGTGGGCCTCGTCCTCCTCGATGCCCCACAGCTCCACCTCCCTGAGCCGACCCCAGCCGCCACCAAAGCGACGTTGGCGGTGCCCCCTCCCACATGGATCAACGCCGATCGCGCCCGCGCCGCCTATGGATCATTTCGCGGGGTGGAGGTGTAGGGCGCTGCGGAGGGCGTCCACGTCGACGTCGGCAAGCGCGGCAGGCTCAAATGCCGCATCGTTGGTTTTATCCACCAAAACCGCTCGCACGCCCTCGGCAAAGTCCCCACGCCGATACATATAGGCGCCCAGGTTGGTCTCCATATCTAGGGCCTCGCGGATGCTGCTGCACTCCTGCTCGGCGCGGAAGAGCTCCATGGCCGCCACGATGGAGGTGGGGCACGCGTGCGCGGTCAGCTTTTCTACCTGTTGTTTCAGTTCTGGGTACTTTTCCAGGGCCGCAGAAATGTCTTGCCAGGTGTTGTGGGAAAAGGCGTCCTCGATGGCGTCGATAAGCTCGGCCAAGGCAGCCTCGCCGCTAGGTGCGGTGGCATGCTGGGCTAGCGCCGTGGCTAGTCCATGCTCGATAACCGCACTAGCAAAGGCTTCGCCGTCCGCCACATAGTGGGTGGCCAGCCCGCTCCACACAAGGTCTGCGGCATACATGCGGTAGCCGGTAATCCCCCAGAACTTCGCCAACTCGGCCGAGGCCTTCCCGCGCGTTCCCACCGCACGCTGGGCGGCATAGGCCATGCCTACGTCCGTGACATAGCCAATATTCATCTCTGGCATGGAGGCAAAGGTTTTCTCCGTAACCACGCGGTGGGACCCATGGGCGGAAATGCCCAGACCTCCTCCCATAGCGATGCCATCGATGAGCGCCACGATGGGCTTGGGATACTCCGCGATATCACCGTTCAACGTGTATTCGGTGGCGAAGAAGGCATCCACCTCATCCACTTTGCCTTCCTTGACCGCATCGCGGGCATAGCGAACATCGCCGCCGGCGCAATATGCCTTGGGGCTAGTCGAGGTAAACAGCACCTGTTCCACCTCATCGTTGGCGCGCCACTGCGCCAGCGACTCCGCAATGAGGTGGATCATTTCCGGGGTGAGGGAATTGAGAGCCTTGGGGCGGTTGAGTTCAATGACTCCGGTATGGTTACGGATTGAGGAAACGATAGGTGCAGCAGTAGTCATAGCCCCTAGTGTGACACAGAACGCATGCACCTATCCACCATAAGCCAATTCACAGATAGGTTCGGAATTTTGCTCCCACAGCTCATCGCCCTGGATATGGACGGCACCCTACTGGACGACAACGGCCAGCTTCCACCAGATTTCGCCGCGATCAGCACCCGTGCCCACCAGCTCGGCGTCACCCTAGTACCCGCCTCGGGCCGCCAGCTCGCCACCCTGCAAGAGATGTTTCCGCACGAGGACACCTTCATCGCCGAAAACGGATCCGTGGTCGTCCACGATAATCGCGTCATTAGCGCCACTACCCTGCCCAGCGCAGCCGTGCGGGCCGCCATGGCCGCACTCCAGTCTGTCGAAACCCCGCATACCGTAGTGCTGTGCACGCCGGATACCGCCTATGTACACAAAGGCGCCGATGCACAGGCCCGTGCTGAGATTGCCAAGTACTACAGGTCAGTGGAATGGGTAGATGACCTCGATGCACTACTGGATGCGGACATCATCAAAATCGCCGCTTACTGCGCCGACGGCAGCGAAAAGCACCTACACCAGCCCCTTCTTGCGGCCGTACCGGAACACAATATCGCCATTTCTGGCGCCGTATGGCTCGATGTCATGGCCGCTGGCGTCAATAAGGGCGTAGCACTACAAACCATGGCCGAGCTCCTCTCGGTTCCTATGCCTCGTACCGCAGCTTTTGGCGATTTCCTCAATGACTACGAGCTCCTCCGCGAGGCAGGCACCGCCATCGCAATGGAAAATGCGCACCCAAAGTTGAAGGAAATCGCCGATCACATCGCCCCACCCAATACCGAATATGGGGTCATGACAGTTCTGCGTCAGCTTTTTGACAGCGAAGAGTCTTAGACTCGAATTTTCGCCTCCGCCCCGCGCGCCGCACCGCTACTCCCCTGCATGAGGAGAAGTGCTGGTGCGCAGGCTAAAATAGTCCGTTTAGAAAATATACGTAGTGCTTTGGGAGTTTTTGTGAAGCAAATTTTGCGCTCACTGCTGGGGAAGAAGAAACCTGGGCGTTCGAACGAACCACGCACACCGGTCTATCAGCCAGTACCGCCCAAAGCTGGCTCTACCAGTGCGCCCCAGACCCCTAAAAACAAGGATTCCGCGCGCCAGAACTCGACCAACACCGAATCCACCACGGGTGCCCAATCCACCGAGCCGAAGGGCAAGCCCCAGGACCGCACCGCTAAGGACGGCGAGTCCAAGAACCAAGCTAAACAGGCACCTGCGCGCAAGCCCACCCCGGCAAAGGCTGCACAGGCTTCCGAATCCAAGCCTGCTGCTGCGAAGCCGAAAAGTGCGAAGCCTGCCGCCAAGCCCGCGGCTAAGGACACTACTCAGCCCAGCACTGAAAAATCCCAGGCAAGCAAGGCCACTTCCGCAAAACCGCAGCAGGCTAAGTCCGCCTCGCCATCGCCTGCAGCCAAGGCGCCAATGACCAAGCCTGCAGCCCAAGGTTCTGCCACCAAGCCATCCACCACACAGCAAAGCAAGGCAGAATCCTCCCCCAAAACAGCTGTTAAAAAGCAACAAGACTCGCCTGCTCAGGACAAGAAGCCACAGCGCAAAGCACACGAACCGGTTCAGCGACCACGCCGCGGCGCAAGCTTTAGCACCACGCCGCCTAAGTCCTCCCCAAAGACTCCGTCTACCCGCAGTACTTCCCCGAAGCCGGCCGCGAAGCCTGACACCCAACCCTCTCAGAAAGGCGCGGTAAAGCCCGCACCTCAGACTCAACCCACTACCCAGAAGCCGAAGCAGACGCCCAAGCCGTCCTCTTCTTCCAGCGCGAAGAAGGCTTCCCCGCAACCGGCAAAGCCGCAGAAATCCCAGCCGGCTAAATCCAAGCCGGCCACCGGCCAGCAGCAAGCGCAGAACCCACGTTCCCCCAAGCGCGTGCCGGCAAAATCGGCAAAGCAGCAACCGCAGCCGCAACCTACGCCGAAGAAGAACGCGCAGCCGTCGAAGCCCTCGCAACCGTCCAAGGGCCAAGGATCAGCACGTACTCCCGGCTCTGCAAAGCAGAAGGCTGCCCCACAGGTCTCGACTCCTAGCGCTCCAGCGCCAAAGAAGGGCACCTCTGCCCCCAAGCCGAAGGTGGCTGCGCCAAAGACTGCATCTAAACCTTCCCAGGAGAAAGCTGGGGCGGCGCAAAGCCAGACTGCTTACAATGGAAACAAGGTAGTCCAGCCGAAATCGCAGCAAGGCGCACCCGCTAAGGGCAAACTGCCCAAGCAACAGGCACAGAAACAACAGCCACAGCCGAAGGCAAAGGAGGCGACGCCTCAAGACAATGCCAAGGAGGTAACCAAGCGCCGCCCGCAGGTTAAGCCCTCCGATATCAGTCGCGGATTGGCGCGTAAATCGCAGCAGGTGGGCACTCCAACCCCGGCCCAGCAAAAGCCGTCGCGAGCCGCTCAAAAGCCCAAGGCAAAGCAACAGCCTGGTTCGCCCCAGCCGAAGAAGGCCGAGCCTCAAGCCGCTCCGAAGACGAAGCCTGCAAAGGCAGACAAGTCCGCTGCGACAGGCGCCGTAGCCGCTGGAGCGGGTACGGCCGCCGCCGCTGCCGCCGCTGAGAAAAAGCGGGAGAAGGCACAGCCGTCGAAGGAGCAACATCCAGCCCCTGAAAAGCCACAGGCAAAGGCGGCACCGCGCCAGCCACAACAAGCTGCGCAAAAGCCAGCATCACAGAAAGCCTCGATCACGCAGGTAGATACTAAGTCTAAGTATCCGCTACAAAAGCAGGCCAAGGACCCTGAAGCGCTGGCTACGCCGCCAGAGAGCAAGGTAGTTAAGAAGAAGCGCCACGCCCGCCTGCGCCAGGTCAAGGGGCTGGATGGACTGCGCGGCCTCGCAGTTATTGCCGTGGTGCTGTACCACTTCTTCCCTTCCCTGCTTCCCGGTGGTTACTTGGGCGTTGACCTCTTCTTCGTCCTCTCCGGATTCCTCATCACCTCGTTGCTGGTGCGCGAATTCCGTACCTCCGGCACAATCAGCTTGAAGGACTTCTGGGTGCGTCGATTCCGGCGCATCCTCCCAGCAGCTGTATCCGTCCTGGTCATGTGTACCGCTTTGGTGGCATGGATAGGCGGGGACCTAGCGGTCGGCTTGCGCCAGCAGTTCTTGGGTACTCTATTCTTTGTCAATAACTGGACCCAGATCGCCACCTCCCAGTCCTACTTTGCGGACAATGAGATTCAGGTCTTTGCCCACTATTGGTCGTTGGCCGTGGAGGAGCAGTTCTATGTCTTCTGGCCGCTTCTTATTACCGGCGTTTTCCTGATTTCTCGCCGCAAGCCGCGCCGGCTTCCTATCCTCGTAGCCGCAGTCTTAGCTATCGGTTCCGCCGTGGCCATGGCGCTCATCTACGTGCCGGGTGAAGACCCGACGCGAGTCTACTACGGCACCGATACCCATGCTTTTGGCCTGCTCACAGGCGCCGTGCTGTCTTTGCTGATGACCTCTACCAAGTCCGACCCGCAGGCGGATTCGTGGGCAGCGGCAGGCAAAGCCGAATCACGCATCGCCGGAATCATCGGCACTGTGGCGCTCATCGGCTACGGTGTCCAGCTATTCCTCATGCCGGATGACGCGGAGATCACCTACCGGGGTGGGCTCTTCCTCACTAGCGTGCTTGGCGTCCTGATGGTGTGGGGCGTGGTTCGCGAATACGGCCCGATGACCCCGCTCTTTAGGACCAAGGTCATGCGCTGGTTTGGCCAGCGATCCTTCTCGCTGTATCTCTGGCACTGGCCGGTCATCATGATGCTCAAGGCGCTTTTCGAGGGCAACCAGAACTCCGATAAATCGTGGATCCTGGGCCTTGTAGCCGTGCCTATTTCGCTGCTCCTGTCCGAGATTTCCTATCAGTTCATTGAGAATCCGTTCCGCCGCGGCGGCTATAAGAAGACATGGAAGACCTACTGGTCCTCCCGCCCAGGATTTAGCGAATTGCGCGATGGCTTTGGCAAGACCATGTGGCCGGTAGTCCCATTCCTGGTCATTGCCTCTGTAGCCGGCGTAGTCTACGGCGTTGTCAATTCCAGCGATAAGACCGAGTTGGAACAGCAGCTCGAGCAGCTCCAGCAGCAGAACCTGAGCAGCAACAATGCCCCGGCGCAGCCGAACAACACTGCCCCACAGCCGCCTGCTGCGGACAACGACGATAAGGCTGCCACGAAAGATAAGAAGACCCGCCCGATGCCGCAGGGCAAAGACATCACCGCTGTCGGAGACTCAGTGATGCTGGCTTCTAGTGGCGCCCTCAAGCAGCGCTTCCCGCAGATTTACGTCGATGCAGAGGTATCCCGCCACTACACTGCGGGTATCCAGGTTCTGCAGCAGCTCAAGGATTCTGGTCAGCTGCGCGATACCGTTTTCCTCGGGTTTGGTACTAACGGCCCTGCCTTCCCGGACCAAATTAAGGAAGCGCTGGACATCATCGGCGAGGACCACACCGTTGTCATGGCTGTTCCCTATGGTGACCGCGAATGGATGGCCCAATCCCAACAGGATGTCCTCGACGCCGCCAAGGAATACGACAACGTATATATCGCTGACTGGTGCGGACATGCACAGAGCAACCCGGAGATCCTCTACTCCGATGGCGTCCACCCGATGCCGGAACGCACCGGCGAGTACTCGGATGCCTTCTACGATGCTCTAAAGCAGTACTCGAATGGCGACAAGACTGTGTCCTCTCAGTGCGTGCCGCAGTAAAGCACAGGCCGGCGCGGGGCGGGGCGTCGGAAAACGCCTAGTTCCCTCCCCTCCCGCCCTTCGCGCTCACCGGAAGGTGTGCTCCGCTAGCAGCAGCATCCGCTGTGAGCGCGAAGGACGCTGGTGCGCCTAGGCATAGATAAAGCTCGCCCCCTACATCACGGTAGAGGGCGAGCTTTATTCGTTGGGATTAATCGACGGAGAATTCACCCATCTTGTCCCAACCGGTGCGGCCTTCGATATGAACGTTAATGATGTCCGGGGTTTCCACGAGGTACTTCGGGAATTCCTCGCAGGAGCGCTGGAAGTGCTCGCTCTGGACGTGCTCTACGTCCTTGCCGTCTGCGTAAGACTCCAGCAGCAGGAAGCGCTGGCGGTCTTCTGGATCGCGGAACCACTTGAAGTCGATGCAGCCCGGCTCTGCATTGCAGGCCTCGGTGTACCAATTGATTTCATCGAGGAAGGTTTCTGCGTATTCGGGCTTAACGTGGAACTGTACGTTGATCAAAATCATGCCCCGATCCTACCGGCACCTTGCAGCCTCGTCATCGCTGCAGATAGAGGCCACGAATGCGGTGAAATCGGGACTAGTGGAATGCAGTTTAGTTGAGGAAGAACTCCGCAACGTAGATGTAGGTTCCGTCATAAGCAGTTGCTACACCAAAGCCGTGTGGGGAACCAGCATTGACTGGTACATCGCGGTTAAACCAGTTCAGACGGTCTTGTGCCTGCTGCTCGGTGAGACGGTGAACAGAACCCTGGCCTTCGTCCTTGTGATTCAGGCCGTGGGCTACCCCGCCCTTGTAGTCAAGCTTGCCGGCGGCACCCTGGTTGGCCCATTCCTGGGCGATGGCGGCCGCGTGGGCGTCCTTGCGGTGCCCAGCCTTCTCGAGGTGGGCGGTGGTGGCGGCCCCCAACTCACCAGCGACCTTGGGCGCGTGGCCCGCTGGTTTGGCCAGGAATTCTGGCAGCGAGATATTGTACTTCTCGGCCAGCTCATAGGCCTGCGGAGGCAAGGTGAGGCGGAAATCCTTCACAGCGGCGAAAGGATCAGAAGAAAGCTGCTGAGCTTGCGAAGAAGCCTGCTGAATCTGCGGCGGCAAGGCCGGCTGAGCAGAGGCCACGGTGGAAGTACCAGTAAGGACAAGAGCGGTGGACAGGACGGCTACGGTTGCACGGTGAGAAAGCTTCATGCCCTCCACCGTGCCATAGGTGGCCGGCAGTCTGGAAGGAGTTTCCGTGCTGCGCAGGTAATTCGATACAACTTTGTTATGCTCCCTGTGGTTTTGAGGGAATACGGATGGTGAGACTATATCCTCACCGCGCTTTTGGAGTACTGCGAAAGGTTATTGACTGCTGCTGGACGTATTGACCGCGTTCGCGATTATTTTCGTAGTCATCGACGTCGGGTTTGTGCTGGCTCACAGGGGTGTTATCGGCAGGGCGAGGCGTGCTTGCAATTCAATCGCACGGCCTTCTGGGCGGCTACTCCGGCACTCATCTTTTCCAGCGTGGCAACATCCAATACCTCCGCGTTTGCATCCCCAGTGGTGGCCGTGATCGCTGCGGCGGCGAGCTCCTACAGCTCGGTCAATATTGGCCTGCCCATTGCCACCTATGCCATTGGTGATGCCACCTACGTCATCCCAGCATTGGTTCTCCAGATGGCGGTGCTCTCCCCGTTTATCATCGCGGGTCTCAATGCGCAGGGCACGAGCCTGCGATCGATATGGAACTCCGTGCTCGCAGGGATTACCGCGCCTGTGGTGTTGGCTGCGGTGGCGGGATTTATTGTCTCCGCGGCGCAGTGGCAGGTACCGGATGTGGTGATGAAACCGCTGGAGATATTGGGTGGCGCTTCTATTCCTATGATCCTGATGAGCTTTGGTGCCTCGTTAAAGGGCGACGGGCTGCTGGAGGAGGACCGTCTGCCCACCCTTACCGCGACGGTATTGAAGTTGGTGGGCATGCCCGCTTTCACGCTGGCCGTGGGCGCAGCGCTGGGGCTAAACGGCGTGGAGTTATATGCGGCATTGATTCTGGCTGCCTTGCCTACGGCACAGAATGTGTATAACAATGCCGCCACCTATGAGGTTTGGCTAAAGCGCACTTAGTATATGCCGACGTCGAGCGCGGCAAATTGGCGTTGCAGCTCATCGGGGTCAATGGCTCCTGCCACGTCTGGACCAGCGATGGCGGCAAAGCCGTCGAGCACCGATGCACCGTAGTTATGACCGTGCCCATCGGGTACGTCCTTTGCGCCGGGCAGATCGGCGGCAACTTGGAGGGAAGAGATGAGGGGCATCCACTGCATTACGCGCTCGGCAGAATACGGTGTCCGCTCGCGCATCCAATCCGGCTCCTTAAAGGCCATCTGTGGCGACCACCAGGCCACCGGGTCCGAGGGGTGTTGGATATAGAGCATGCGGGTGCGTCCCCACTCCTCTTCTGGCACCGTGCCCCATTGGCGCACCTGCGCGTCATCGTTGGCAAAGCGCACGACGAGGCCGCCGGCGTATTCGGGAGTTATCTCAGAAGAGCCAGGGTCGCGGCGCTCCACAAACTGGGTGCGCAGGCGATTAAAGTGCGGCGGCCCCGTCAATAGGATGCCGTCGACGGAATTGGCGATATCACGCACCCCGGAAAAGGCCGCCTCAATGCCCGTGGTTCCTAAGGATTCGCCGTACAGGTAGAGCTTCGGGCGCTTGTCCTCTGGCAGCCCGTTCCACCAGTCCACGATAGGGTTGATGAACTCCTGCCCGGCGCGTTCTACCTGACCACCGCCGGACAGGAAATGCAGCGCCGAGGGCATGGCGGAGTATTGGGCGGCCGCGATGGCGGTGTCGCCGCCGTAGAGCAGCTCGAAGGCTTGGGCGGAATAGGAAGACACCCACCCGGTTCCGGTAGTCATAATAAGCAGCAGCGCCTTGCGGTCTTGGGCGTGGGTGCGCTCGAGTTCGTCGATAAGCAGCTGCGCTCGCTCCTCATTGGAGGCGCGATTGCCCAGGCCGGCATAGGCGCGAATGGGTTCTTTAGCCGGCTTTCCGGTAACCTCTTCCAATTCCGCGCGGTGCGCACCGGAGGAGAGGAAACGCGAGCCTTGTAGTCCCACCCCATTCCAGTCCACGCGGGAGTCTGGGGATCCACTGCGCTCAGCAGACGTGGGACGCTGCGTTGCAGGATCGGGCTCGGCATTTTGGGCGGTAAAGATTCTCTCCCCCACACCCACAATGGCGCCGGGGATAAGGTTTTCCACGGTATACGTGCCCACCAGTGCCACGATGATTACCGCACCCACAACGCGGTAGGCGGCGCGGAAGCGCTGGGGAAAGTGGCTGGAAAGCCAGCGCACGCAAAAGCGCAGCAGGCGCAGGAGGAAAAGAAAGGCGGTAAATACCGCCAGTGCCAGCGGAACCACCAGCACATAGCTGGCAATGGTGGGCGCCGGTGCGGACAGGGCGTCTGCGAGTTGGCGTTGCCACCGCACGGCAAAGACCGCAAAGCCTATCATCCAGACCACAAAAGCGGCGGTGGCGATGCGGGAGGCTAGGCGGTAGCGCCGAGCTGGCCACGTGGCGGCATCGAGCCAGGCATGCCGAGGCGCCACATAGCGCACCACCAGCCGGTACCACACGAGCTTGAGGGCGATGCCCAGCGTATAGCCGAGTCCTGCGGCGATGCCGGAGACGAGCCCTTGGTAGAGCCAATCGCGCGGCAGAATGGATGGGGTAAGCCCCAGGGTAAAAAGCGCTGCGGCGCCGATAATGCCCCACAGGTCGAGGTAGCTGACAATATCGGCGATGCGGGCTTCTACCCTTCGAGCTTCTCCCCCAACTCCAGCCATTCTATCTCCAGTTCCTCGTAGGCGCTGCGGTTTTCCTTTAAGTCTCCGTCCAATTCGGTCAAGGCCTGGGTATCAACCTTTTCCGCGGCGGTGGCCATCTTCTCATTAATCTGCGCGGACGCCTTTTCCAGCTTGTGCATCTTGCGCTCGAGGGCGTTCATCTTCTTGGTGATTTCGCGCTCTTGCTGGGACGAGAGCTTCTTTTCTGGTTTCGGTGCAGCGTTGTCTGCCTTCTTTTCTCCCAGGTTGAGCACACCGGAGCTCTGCTGCGCCTCAAGTGCGGCGCGCTTGCGCAGGTACTCGTCGATGCCGCCGGGAAGGTTGGTGAGCTTGCCATCGCCAAAGAGCGCGTAGGTGTTATCCGCGATGCGCTCAATGAGGTAGCGATCGTGCGAAATGACCACCATGGTGCCTGGCCAGGAGTCCAGGAGGGACTCCAGTTCCTGCAGGGTATCGATATCGAGATCGTTGGTGGGCTCGTCCAGCAACAACACATTGGGCTCGGCCATCAGTACGCGGGTCAGCTGCAAGCGGCGGCGCTCGCCACCAGAAAGGTCACCTACCGGGGTGCGCTGACGCTTGGCGGAAAATCCCAGGCGCTCGGCCAGCTGGGAGGCGGAAAGCTCCTTTTTACCGAGCTGGACATAGGTGGCGACGTCCTCGACGGCGTCGATAAGCCGGCGCTGCGGGTCTAAGTCATCGAGTTCCTGGCGCAGCCAACCGAGGCGCACGGTTTGGCCCTCGATGCGCTTGCCTGCTGCCAGCTCGTACTCGCCGGCCAAGGTGCGCAGCAAAGTGGTCTTGCCAGAGCCATTAACGCCCACCAAACCAATGCGTTCGCCGGGGGCTAGGCGCCAGGTGAGGTGGTCCACCAAGGTGCGACCGTCCGGGGACTGCACGGTGGCATCCTCTAGCTCGATAACCACGCGGCCTTGGCGCTGCTTGGAAAAGGCCATGAGCTCGACCTTATTGCGCGGCTCCGGCACGTCCGCGATCAGCGCCTCGGCAGCTTCAATGCGGTAGCGCGGCTTGGAGGTCCGCGCCGGTGCGCCGCGGCGCAGCCAGGCCAGCTCCTTGCGGGCGAGGTTCTTGCGGCGCTGTTCCATGGCATCGGCCTGGCGGGCACGCTCGGCGCGGGCAAAGGTCCAATCGTTGTAGCCGCCCTCGTAAGTATCGACCACGCCATCGTGTACCTCCCAGGTCCACGTGGCCACGGTATCGAGGAACCAGCGATCGTGAGTAACCACGACCACGGCCAGATTGCGCTTGAGCAGGTGGTCCGCGAGCCATTGCACGCCTTCCACGTCGAGGTGGTTGGTCGGCTCATCGAGCACCACGAGGTCCAAATCCTGCACCAGCGCGGCGGCCAGGTTCACGCGGCGGCGCTCGCCACCGGAGAGCGAACCCACCGGAGTATCGAGCCCAAGATCTACAATGCCCAGCCCGCCTAAGACATCGCGCACCTTGGCATTGGAGGCCCACTCATAGGTCTCCAATTCCAGCGGCTCAATAATCACTTGCGCGATGGTCAGCTCATCGGGCAAGTCAAAGCGCTGGGTAACCACAGCCATGCGCAAATCAGAGGTATGGGATACGCGGCCGGCGTCGGGCGGCTCGATGCCGGTGAGCACCTCCAGCAGGGTGGTTTTGCCACCGCCATTAACGCCGACGATGCCGATGCGATCGCCGCTTTGCACACCTAGGGATACCCCGTCTAGGAGGGTTTTTAATCCATAAGTTTTGCTGACTTGCTCGAGGTTAATCAGGTTTGCCATAACGAGTGTCCATCTTAATACCTCCCTGCACATACCCCCGCATTTCTCCAACCTATTGCTATTGATTTTCACGTCCAATAGTGTGCCTATGTATGAAGCATTACACACTTTCCCTCTGCGCGGTGCTCTCTGCCGCGGCAGTAGCCATTACCTCCTGTTCCGCCCCCACCGAAGAGGAAAAGGACTCCCTGCACTCCCACGACCACGCGCATAGCGAGGAGGACCACGCTCACGAGCACGACCATGAGCATGAGCACGGCCATGACCACGCCGGGCACTCGCACGAAGGTTTCGAAGCCGAGGAGGGCGAGACCGAGGTAGCCCAGCTGCCCCCCCCGCATTGTCATTTCCCACGCGGAGGGTCTGCGAGCTTATGACGCCAAGACCGGCAAGGTAATCGGCGAGGACAAAATGAATGCCTTCCTGCGCCTGAGCGATGCCGGCGACGACCGCCACGTCATGGTCACCAAAGGCGATAGCTTCCTCACCTACGACACCGGGCGCATCACCAAGGGCCACGGCGATCACAACCACTACTACACCGCTGAGCCTTCGCTTGGCGACGCCACTATTAACGCACCCCATGCCGGCCACGTGGTCCACCACGACGGCTTTACCGCACTGTTTTCAGATGGCGATGGCGTAGCACGGATTTACAAGACCGAAGACATTGGCAATGACGATGCCCAGCCGGTCAATACCGTAGACACCGGCGCCGCACACCACGGCGTGGCTGTACCGCTGAAGGATGGCTCGGTAGTTATCACCAAGGGAACCGAGGACGAGCGCCACACTATCCAGCATCTGGATAAGGAGGGCAAGGTCCTTACTGAAACCACCGAGTGCCCTGGCGTGCACGGCGAGGCCGCCGCTGGAAACGGCAATATCTTCTTCGGCTGCGAGGACGGCCCTGTAATCTTCGATGGCACAAAGTTCCACAAGGTGGACGCCTCCGCCTATGCCGGCGCAGGCGGCTACCAGCGCTCGGGCAATGCTGCCGGTTCGGAGGAATCCGATGTCATTCTGGCCGATAATAAGACCGACGAGGATGCAGAACTCGAGCGCCCCACCTCCGTGACCCTGGTGGATACTAAGGACTTTTCCGCGAAGAAGGTTGACCTCGATGCTTCCTATTGGTTCCGCTCCCTGGCCCGCGGCCCGCTGGGCGAGGCACTGGTGCTCACTACCGACGGCAAACTCAACATCATCGACCCCGAATCCGGGGAAATCACCTCGCAGATCGATGCCATCTCCAAGTGGAAGGAAAATAAGGAATGGCAGCAGCCAGGGCCCATCCTGCAGGCTGCCGATGGCTACGCCTTTATTACCGACGCCCAAAAGAAGCAGCTCGTGGTCATCGACCTCCTCCAAGAAAAGGAAGTCAACCGTTTCGACCTCGACATTGAGCCCACCGAGATGACGGTGCTCTAGCTACAGCACCACGGCGCCGCTGGCGGGTCCATGGGTAGCCACACCCTTGGTTCCGGGAATCTCTACCGTCACTTGGGAGACCACTTCCCTAGCCTCCTCTGCCCCAGCACAGAGGAAGGCACAGGTCGGACCACTGCCGGAGACAATGCCCGCGAGGGCTCCGGCGGCCACACCCGCCTCCAGCGTCTTACGCAGATCCGGGCGCAGGGAAAGCGCCGCCGGCTGCAGGTCATTATGCAAGTGCTCTGCCACCCGGTGCGGGTCGCCTGAGATGAGCGCCTGCGATACCGCCGCGGTATCCATGTGCGGCGCGCCGCCGCGACCCTTTTCTCGCATTTCATCCAGCTTGTGAAAGACCTGCGGGGTAGATAACCCGCGGTCCGAGGCGATGAGCGCCCAATGGTAGGTACCGCGCGCCATCATCGGGGTAAGCTGCTCGCCGCGCCCCGTACCGAGCGCGGTGCCACCCAACAGGGTAAAGGGAACATCCGAGCCCAACGCCGCGCCTAGCGCGTCCAGAATCGGCTCACCTACCGAGTCGATGTTGTAGTAGCCGCCATAGCAGCGCTCGGCTAAGCGCAGCGCGGCGGCCGCATCAGCAGAGCCGCCCGCCATGCCTCCGGCGGTAGGGATGGCTTTGTGGATTTCCAGCGCTACCTCCGGCAGCGCCTTCGGCCCATGGGTGGTGTATAGGTACTGCATGATGCGGTTAACCGCGGTCCACGCCAAGTTTGTATAGTCCTCTGGCACACCCTGTGCATGAGGGCCCGTAACCTTTAAGCCTTGAATGCGCGGCTTATCCACCTCGGGATTTCCCAAGTCCGTGAGCGTCACGGTGTCATGCAGCTCCAAAGACTGAAAGACACTGGCAAGCTCATGGAACCCATCCTCGCGCGGTTCCTCCACGCCGAGGTGAATATTGACCTTGGAGTGAGCGCGCGCGGTATAGACGAATGGTTCGTTATCTAACGGTGCACTCATTTAGATTCCTGCCAATCGTACGAAGTCCTCTACGGCAAGCTTTTCACCGCGCTGCTTCGGATCGATATCCGCCGCTCGCAGCGCTTCCTCGGCCGCGGCACCCGAACCAAAGTGGCCAGACAATGCCGCGCGGAGGGTCTTGCGGCGTTGGGTAAAGGCGGCGTCGATAACCGGCCAGACATTAGCCCGCGACTCATCGGTGATCGGCCAGGGAGCATCTTCAAAGACATCGATGCGCACCAGCCCGGATTCAATATTGGGCGCGGGCCAAAAGACGTTCTTGCCAATCGTGCCTGCCTTGGAGACCTTGCCATAAAAGCCCGCCTTGACCGAGGGCACGCCATAAACCTTGCTGCCCGGCTGGGCGGCGAGACGGTCCGCCACCTCCAGCTGGACCATCACCAGCACGCGACGAATGGAGGGAAATGTCTCCAACAAATGCAGCAGAACCGGCACAGCGACGTTATACGGGAGGTTGGCCACGAGGGCAGTCGGCTCCGTGACATCAGAATCCGTCACGCGCAGTGCGTCCTTTTCCACTACGCGCAGGCGCTGCGCATACCCAGGGGCGCGCTCTACCACGGTATCGGGCAGCTGCGCCGCCAGGCGGGAATCAATCTCCACCGCGGTCACGTCCCCCACGGCCTCAACCAAGCCAAGGGTCAGCGAACCCAATCCGGGGCCCACCTCGAGGACGCGATCTGTAGGCTCCAGCTCCGCCGCAGCGACGATGCGCCGGATGGTATTCGGGTCATGCAGGAAATTCTGCCCCAGCTTCTTGGTGGGCACGATGTCGAGCTTCTCCGCGAGGGCGCGGATCTCAACGGGACCCAAAAGCGCGGCGCCGGTGGAATTAGTCATGCCTTCTAACTTAGTAGAAGAGACAAAAAAGCCGCACACCACAGTGGGTGTGCGGCCAAGAAGCGCTGCGGTTTAGCGCAGGCCCAGCTTGGAAGTACATGCCGGCCATGCGCCCCAGCCTTGCGCTGCCTGCACCTTTTCTGCCACGGCAATCTGCTGCTCGCGGGAAGCCTGCCATGCCTCCGGTGCGTACTCAGTACCGCCGAATGCTGCCCAGGTGGATGGGGTGAACTGCAGGCCACCGGAGAAGCCGTTGCCGGTATTAATAGCCCAGTTACCGGTGGCCTCACACTGTGCAATGGAATCCCATACGGAGCCATCGGCCACCGCCGGAGCAGCAGCACCGGAGTTGCCACCCTCCTCCGGCTTTTCCTCCTCGGCCTTCTTGGTGCCGCGGGCGATGGTGGCAGCCTTAGGCTCGACGGTCACCTTTTCCTTGATGACGTCATTGGATTCCTTAGCGCCATCCTTCATTACCAGCTTGTGGGTAATAACGCGCTTGCCCTTAACGCCTTCCTCGCGGACCTCTTCGGTGCCCTCTTCCAGCTCCGGGTCATCGACGAAGTTGGGCTCGGCGTCAAACTCTTCTTCCGAGTCATAAACGGTGGTAGAAACCTGGTCCACCTTGATGGACATGCCCTCGGTAACCTTGGTCTCCTTGGACGGGAAGACGCGGTCATCGTCATCAACGTCGATATTGCGGGCCTTGAGAACGTCCTCAACGGTCTTAGCGGCAATCTTGGTGTAGGTTACCTTGCCGCCATCATTAATCTTGACGATCTTCGGGGACACAACCTCCAGGTCCATACCCTCTTCCAGCTGGGCGTCCTCGTCCACGTCGGCATCGCCAGACTTCACAGAAGCACCCTTGACCACGCCGTTGAGGTTACCCAGCAGGTCAGAAACGGTGAGGTCGGTGGTGGACAACTGCTGCTGCACACCATCGATGGTCACGGCTACTGGCTTAGCGGTGCGCACGGAGATCTCATCGCCATCGCCCACGGACTCGGACGGGGCTGGGGAGACGATGTCCTCCTCGCTCACCTGCACGCCGGCTGCCTCCAGCGCGCCGTCGACATCCTTGGCAAAGGTAGCCAACTCCACCTTGTCACCGTTGATGTCCACGGTGACGTCCTTTTGTGCCGCAACGGCTACCACGCCGCCGACGGCCAGGGTGCCCAATACGCCACCCGTTGCCAGACGCAGTGGCAGCGAGCGGGAGTTATTGAGGCGCTTGATCTGATGAGGTGACATGCTGAATGAATCTCCGGTAGTGCAGGTTTCAACAATTACAAGAGTTTAGGTCAGCAAAGAAGTCCACGCAGGCAATTCCCTTGCTGAGATCCGCTGCTGCCGCACCGAGGGTGGCGCTGCACGACCTTAGAACCTAAACGAACGATTAATAACGATACGATAACAGCAAGATAAAGTCGAGGACTAATCCACCACACGCCTCACTGGGCACACAACCGCCACACCAAGCACCCCCGCCACCGTTGACCTGCGGGTTTTATTTTTGTGAAAACCGTCACCTAGGCGTTAGCGCAGGCTGTAAACGCGATCAAAAGTATCGTTTACCTCCGCCGCTAGCGCCTGCACCGTCTGGTGGCGAACGCGAGCGATGCATTCATATGCGTGCCCAATAAGAGCCGGTTCATTGCGCTGGCCCCGGTAGGGCTCTGGCGTCATATATGGCGCATCGGTTTCCACCAGAAGCTGGCCGGCCGGCGCCTTCGCTGCCGCCTGCCGCAGCTCGGCATTGCGCTTGAAGGTGACGTTTCCGGCAAAGGACAATACGTAGCCGCGCTCCAAGGCTTCCTCGGCCACCTTCAGCGGCGAGGAAAAGCAGTGCAGCATAACGGTGTCGGGTGAGGGGGCGTCGGCAAGAATGCGCAGCAAGTCCGCATCCGCCTCGCGGTTGTGAATCATCAGCGTCTTGCCATGGCGCACCGCAAGGTCAATATGCCAGCGCAGGGATTCCTCCTGCTGGGCCATGGTCGCGGTGGTCTCCGGCTCGTGGTGGACCCAATAGGCATCGAGGCCGGTCTCTCCCACTGCGACGCAGCGCGGATCCGCCACCATCTCCTCCAGCGCCACCTTGGTGGGCGCATCCAACTCATTGGCGCGCACCGGGTGGATGGCACAGGCGGCATAGACATCCGGAAAGGAATGTGCAGTAGCCAGCGCCGCTGCCGATTCGCGGCGGTCATCGCCCACCGTCACCATGCGGCTAATACCGGCGGTACGCGCGCGATTGACCAGCACCTCATCGGTGTCCTTGTGAGAAAACAGATGCGTATGCGCATCGATGAGGCCGCTTAGGCCCGGTGCTGGAACGGGAGTGGGACGTCGCTTCTTTTTAGCCATGTAGGCAATTGTAATATTGGCTGCCATGCTGATCAGACCTGCTGGCCTTGCGGATGTGCCCGCTATGACCGAGACCCTCAACTGGGCCATCGAACACACCGACGTCATTTTCCGCGCGAGCCCCGCCAGCATTGCAGAGCGCGAGGCCTACCTGCGCCACATCTGGGAAGAGGGCTGCCCGTGTCTCATCGCGGAGTCCGATACTGGCACCTACCTGGGGTGGGCGCTCTACCATCCTTACCGCGATCCGCAGGTGTGGACGGGCTGTTATGAGACCACCGTTTATCTCTCCCCCGCCGCTCAGGGCCAGGGAGTGGGCACTGCGTTGCTTGGCGCCTTGGTAGATGCGGCCCGCGCCGATGATAAGGTCCATTCCTTGCTCGCCCTCATCGTTTCCACCAATGTTGCATCGCTTAAGTTGCATGAAAAGTTCGGGTTTGAAAACGTGGGTACTCTTAAAGAGGTTTGCTACAAGTTCGATCACTGGTTGAGCCTCACCCACCTACAACTTCTGGTGTAAAGGAATTTCTATGCATATCCGTCCTGCTGAGCTTGCCGACGCCCCCGCACTCACCGCAATCTACAACGCCGGCTCCGCAGCGAAACCCGCCGCTAACTTGGTCACGTGGCAAGAAGATGTCTCTGACCGCGAAGAGTGGCTCAAGGAGATGTTTCAGGCCGGCTCGCCGGTCTTCGTAGCCGTGCACGATGATGAAGTCATTGGCTGGGCGGCCTACTTCCAGTTCGTGACCCCCGCCATCTATTACGGCACCGTGGAAGACTCCGTCTACATTGCCCCCTCCGCTCAGGGCAAGGGCGTGGGCTCCGAGCTTCTCGACGCCCTCATGGACTTCGCCGCCGACGATGCCTATGTGCAGACGATGATCACCTATATCGTTGATACCAACGAGGGTTCTATTGCCCTGCACAAGAAGTTCGGCTTCACCGAGACCGGCCGCATGCCAAATATCCATACCAAGGATGGCGTCCGCCTTGGCTTGGTGCACCTCCAGCGCGATTTCGAGCGCTAAACCACCCTTCCCAGCAAGGATTCGGGTATTTCGTGCTCCTTTTCTTGACCGGAATGCAAAAATGGCCGCGTTATGCCCTTTTCTTTGTTGAAAAGAGACAATAACGCGGCCGTTTTAGGTGCTGTTACTTAGTAACAGGCGCCCACTCTGGGCCTGTCTCGCCCAACTCTGGGTCGAGCTTTGAGATGAGCGGCTTCGGCTTGGCCAAGGCGGTGCCCGGCTCTACCTGGATGCGCTCCCACTTTGCCTGCTGCTGGGTGTAGTCACCCATGATGACCGGATACTCGTGGCCCTCTGGCGGCAAGCCAGCACCAACGAGCTCTACCGGGATATCGTCCTTGACATCATGGACCTCCGGCTGGGCTGCCCACACACCGCTGCGGCCCAAGGTTTCATGGACCTTCTGCGCGGTAAACGGCAGGTACGGCGTGAGCATGACATTGCAGTCAGAAACCACCTGGAGGGCAGTCCACAGCACGGTAGCTAGGCGCTCGCGCTGGGTCTCATCCTTAGCCAACTTCCATGGCTCTTGGTCTGCAATATAAGCGTTGGCTTCGCCGACGACGTGCATGATAGCGGTAATCGCCTGCTTGAACTTGGACTGTTCCAGCAAAGAACCGGCGGTCTCGAAAGTCTCTTCCGCCAGCTGCAGGATTTTCTTATCCTTTTCTTCCAGCGCTGCTGGTGCTGGAACCTCACCGAAATTCTTAAACGCCATAGAAACGGTGCGGTTGACCAGGTTGCCCCAGCCATTGGCCAGCTCATTATTGATACGGCGGACGAATTCATCCCAGGTAAAGTCCGTGTCATTGTTTTCCGGACCGGCCACGGCGATGAAGTAACGCAGGGCATCTGGGCCAAACTCCGCCAAGAAATCCTTGACATAGATGACAACGCCCTTGGACGAGGAGAACTTGGAACCAGACATGGTCAAGTACTCAGAGGAGACAATTTCCGTTGGCAAATTCAGCTCGCCGTACTGGTGAAGCTCACCGCCCTTGTTGCCCTTGCCTGCATAGCCCAAAAGCTCGGCCGGCCAGATCTGGGAGTGGAAGGTGATGTTGTCCTTGCCCTGGAAGTAATAGTGGCGGGCCTCCGGGTTCTGCCAGAAGTCCTTCCAGGCTTCAGGCTGACCAGTGCGGTATGCCCACTCGATAGAGGAAGACAGGTAACCGATGACCGCATCGAACCACACGTAGAGCTTCTTGGCGTTATTGTCCTGCCAGCCCTCAACGGGGATCGGAATGCCCCAGTCAATATCGCGCGTCATGGTGCGCGGGCGCATATCCTCCAACAGGTTTAGGGAGAACTTCAGGACGTTCGGGCGCCAGTCCTCACGGGTGGACAGCCACTTTTGCAGCTCATCCTTGATGGAGGGCAGATCCAGTAGAAAGTGCTCGGTTTCAATGAACTTTGGGGTCTCGCCGTTGATCTTGGATACGGGGTTGATCAGGTCCACCGGGTCGAGCTGGTTTCCACACTCATCGCACTGGTCACCGCGGGCGCCATCCGCGCCGCAGATGGGGCAGGTGCCCTCAATATAGCGGTCCGGCAGGGTGCGCCCGGTAGACGGCGAAATAGCACCCTGGGTGGTCTCTTTGAGCATGTAGCCATTGGCATACAGGCCCTTGAAGAGTTCCTGTACCACGGAGTAGTGGTTACGGGTGGTGGTCCGAGTAAAGAGATCGTAGGACAGGCCGAGGTTGGCTAGGTCAGTGACGATCTGGCGGTTGTAGCGGTCTGCCAGCTCGCGAACGGACACGCCTTCTTTGTCCGCTTGAACCAATAGCGGAGTGCCGTGCTCGTCCGTACCGGAGACCATGAGTACGTTGCGGCCACGCATTCGCTGGAAACGTGCAAAGACGTCAGAAGGAACACCAAAGCCGGCCACATGGCCGATGTGGCGCGGGCCGTTGGCATAGGGCCAGGCAACATTTACTACTACAGACTCAGTCATGGGTTCTACTGTATCGAAGCCAGCTCGTGCCCACACGATTAGGGCAGACATTTACTCCGCAGGTGAACCGCATTTTCAGAACAAAGCGCCCACCGCTTCCCCACTGCTGAGGAAACGATGGGCGCTATGAAAGCAACCGCAAAGGACGCGAATTACTTGCGCTTCATCGGGTGCTTGAGACGCTCGTTGCGGCGCTTCTTAAGTACCTGCGTGCGCTGGTATTCGCGGTGCAGGCGGCGCTCGCGGGCCATCTTGCGCTGGAACTGCTGTGCCTCGCGGTACTCGAGGTAAATGACATCCTCGCTCAGAGCCTTGTAGATGGCGAACATCAGGCCAACGACAATGAACAGGAACGGCAGTGCAGCGACGATGGTGACGTTTTGCAGGTTAGACAGCGCGTCTTCATTAGCCAAGAGCAGGGTCAGGCCTACCAAGGCAGTCAGTGCGCCCCATGCCGCGGATAGCCACGGCTTAGCGGTAGAAGCACCATTTTGGGACATAGAGCCCATAACCGTGGACGCGGAGTCTGCAGAGGTGACGAAGAAGGTAGCCAGAAGGACCGCTGCAACAATACCGGCAACGAAGCCGCCGGGCATGGACTGCAGGAGATTAAACAGCTCTTCCTCAGCCGACTCGCCGGTAATGGATTCACCGTTTTGCTCCATGTGGATAGCAGTGCCGCCGAAGATAGCGAACCACAGGGTGGATACGCCGGCTGGGATGAGCAGGACGCCCAGGCAGAACTCGCGGACGGAACGGCCACGGGAGATGCGCGCCAGGAACATGCCCACGAATGGGGACCAGGAAACCCACCATGCCCAGTAGAAGATGGTGTAGCCGGACAGCCACTCACCGGCGGTGCCGTTTTCGGACTCGGCGGTGCGGCCGATCATCTCGGTGAAGTAGTTGAGGTAATTACCAATGGAGCCAGGAATCTGGTTCAGGATGGTAACGGTCGGGCCCAAAATGAACACGAAGATCGCCAACACTGCGGCAAGGACCATATTCGCATTGGAAATGTACTGAATGCCCTTGCCCACACCGGACATCGCGGACAGAAGGAATGCGAGGGTAAGGACCAGCACGATGCCGATAACCACGGAATTGGTGGGGTTATCGATGATTCCGGATGCCTTCAGGCCGGCCTGAATCTGCAGGGCACCCAGGCCCAGGGAGCAGGCGGTACCGAAGACGGTGGCGAAGATGGACAGGACATCGATGAACTTGCCCACCGCACCGTTAGCGTTACGCTCGCCGATGAGCGGCACGAAGGCCTGGCTTAATAGCTGCTTGCGGCCAATGCGGAAGGTGGAGTACGCGATGGCCAAGCCAACGATGGCGTAGACCGCCCAGGGATGCAGCGTCCAGTGGAACATGGCATAGGCCATGGACGAACCCACGTTGCCAGTGCCCTCGCCCGGGGTGCCGTCACGGTAGTTGGCCAACGGCTCGGAAGCGCCGTAGAACATCAGGCCAATGCCCATGCCGGCGGCGAACATCATGGCAATCCACGATGGGGTGGAAAATTCCGGCTCCTCATTAATGTGGCCCAACTTGATGGAGCCGAACTTGGAGGCGGCAATAAAGACAACGAACACCACGAAGACGGTGCCGAAGAGGATATAGGCCCAACCGAAGTTATCCACGACCCAGGTCAGGGCCGAAGAGGAGAAGTTGGCAAAGTTATCCGGGGCGGCCAGGCCCCACACGACGATCGCGGCAATCAGTACGCCGGCAATGCCGACGATGGACCAATCGATTGGCATATTGTCACGATCGGCTGCGATTTCCACCTCAGGATCGTCATAGCGCTCCGGGTGGAAACCATCGGAGTGAATCATATCCTGAAGCTGGCCGGTGGCAGATTGTGCGTCCAGCTGTTCGTCTACAGTCTGATAATTCTCAATAGGCTGCCCGCTCGAAGAAGCAGAGGCCGGCTGCGCCTGGGCGCCGACCGGTTCCTTTCCTTCTTCTGGCGCGCCTGTGCCCATGTTTTCCGAGTTTGTCATGAGCTATACAGTGGTGCGGAACTACTCAATTATCAAACGAAGCACGTAGAAACTTCGCTGCTCAACACCGTTTCCCAGGGATTTTCCACGATAATTTGAAAGGATTTTACGCTTCGTTTCCCCATGTAAATACCGCTTTAAGTCGCCCACACGCCCGAGCACTATAACAATTCAATTACAAAGCCCCCGTTAGTGAAGCCATCTACGCGCGCTACGGGGTGTGACGTAATCGAATAGGCGGTAGGGACTAGTCCTTGCGGGCTGCTAAAGCGGCATCATAAAGCTCGCGATTAGAGACCTCGGTGCCTTTGGCGACCTGCTTGCACGCGTCCTTCAGCCGCATCCCTGCCTCCGCTAGCTCGAGCGCCTTGGGCACCAAGTCCGCGGCGGTAGCGGCAGCGGCCGTACCGCCCTCGATCACCACGGTGATCTCTCCCCGAGCGCCGTCTACTGCCCACTCGGCAAGCTCGCCCAAATTCCCGCGGCGGATTTCCTCATAGGTCTTGGTCAGTTCCCTGCACACCGCGGCCGGGCGGTCGGCGCCGAGAATTTCCGCTGCTTCGGCCAGGGTTTCGGCCACGCGGTGAGGAGATTCGAAGAATACAATGGCTCGCTTTTCGTTGCGCAGTGATTCCAGCCAGGCCTTGCGGGGACCGGGCTTGCGAGGAGGAAAGGCGTCGAAAAGGAAGTGCCCCACGCCCAGGCCCGAAAGCGCCAGGGCCGTCGGCACTGCGGACGGGCCGGGAAAACAGGTCACAGGAATATCGCGCTCGGCCGCCGCGGCCACAAGAGACAGGCCTGGATCAGAAATAATCGGCATGCCGGCATCGGTGACGACGAGAACGGTGCCTGACGCGGCGGCGTCGATAAGCTGCTGAGCTCGGTCCTTTTCATTGTGATCAAAATTGGACACCACCCGCCCGGAAATCTCGATCCCTAAGGCCTGGGCCAGATTACGCACGCGCCGCGTATCTTCGGCCGCGATGACGTCCGCATGCTGCAAGGCATGCATTAAACGCGCGGAGGCATCTCCTACGTTTCCCAGCGGCGTGGCGGCGAGAATTACCCCGCGCGGTAGTGGATCCAGACCTAAAACAGACATACCTCTAGCATTCCATACTCTCTAATGCGCGGTCGCGCTACGTTGTCGCCTAGACTCAACCAAGTGACTATTGCTACCGCTGCCCCATCGCGCACCACGCACGACACCGTGGCCCCGCCAGCACCCCGCGCCTATCAGTGGGGCAAGGCTGACTGGATAAGCACTAGCGTCGTCGGCGTCCTTGCGCTCATTACCCGTTTTGTCGGACTTACTGCGCCCGTTTCCAAGGGCACGCCCGTCTTTGATGAAAAGCACTATGTTCCCCAAGCCTGGGACATGGTGCGAAGCTGGGATAACCTTTTTATCGGCGGCATTGAAACCAACCCCGGCTACGGGCTGGTGGTTCACCCACCGCTGGGCAAGCAGATCGTGGCACTTGCCGAATGGATCTTTGGTTATTCCCCTCTGGGCTGGCGTTTTATGACGGCCCTCTTCGGTGCAGCCACCGTGCTCTTGACGATGTCCCTGGCCCGCCGAGTCTCTTTATCCTGGCAGGTGGCAACCCTAGCTGGCCTCATCGCCGTATTTGATGGCGTGCTCTTGGTCTCCTCCAAGTTCGGCATGCTGGATATCTTCCAAGTCTTTTTCGTTGTAGCCGCCGCCTGGGCGCTCGCCCGCGATCATAATCAGATGCGTGAGCGCCTCCACAACGCGTTTTTGAAGGGCGGGATGGGCTCTTCCGCCTTTGGCCCGCGCTTTGGATTCCGCTGGTGGCGCCTCCTCGCAGGTGTCTGCCTTGGTCTTTCCCTGGGCGTGAAGTGGTCCGGCCTGTACTTCATCATGTTCTTTGGTCTGATGTCCGTCTTTAGCGACCTTGCCTTGCGCAAGCGCTATGGGGTACGCCGCTATATCCTCGGCACCCTGGTGCGCGATACCCCTGCTGCCTTGGCCTCCCTCGTGCTCGTGCCGGTACTGCTCTACGCCTGGACCTGGCGGGCTTGGTTTGCCTCCGAAACCGCCGTGTACCGCCATGCCAAGGTGGATGGCACCATCGAGGATGGATCGTGGCTGCTGAACCTGCCTGATTCCTTGGCCGGCTGGTTCTACTATCACTCCTCTGTCTTGGAATTCCATGCCAGCCTAACCTCTTCCGGCGGCCACCATCACCCGTGGGATTCCAAGCCCTGGGCTTGGCTCGTGGCCGCCCGCCCCATCTTGTACTACTCCTCCACCGACCTGCAGTGCGGTGATGGCAGTAACGAATGTCGCAAGATGCTCTACCTCTTTGGCACCCCAGCCATCTGGTGGCTGGTCATCCCGGCCGTATTGTGGGGCCTGTGGTCGCTCATTATTCGCCGCAACCGCGCTTTCCTTATCCCCTTGGTGGGCTTTGCGGCAGGCTTCTTGCCCTGGCTCGCGGCCTTTGACCGCCAAATGTACTTCTTCTACGCCACGGCTTTTATCCCCTTTGTCATCGTGCTTATTGCGTTAGCTTTAGGCCAGCTCATCGGGCATGGCAGGCCTGTGCGGTGGGGATGGCTGAAGAACTTGGCCGGCGGCCCCGTACGTTGGGGTACCATCGCCGCCGTGTTCTACCTAGCCCTGGTAGTGGCAATGTTCTTCTACTTCTCCCCCATTTTGTACGGCTACAAGATTCCAGATTCCTGGTACCACTCCATGATGTGGCTGCCGAGCTGGACCTAACCTGGCCAGAGCGGAGTTTATTGCGGCTGCGCGTTGAGGGACTTCCACCACGCGCGCACCAGGTAGCCCTTTTCCGCCGCCCAGGCCCACGCCAGGCTAAGAGTCGCAAGCGCAGTGGCGATAAGGAAATACACCTGCTCAATGGTTACGGTACCCAGCGCTATATCGCGCATGCCAAAGCCGAAGAGGAAGGCAAACATCGTGGCCGATACCGGAAGCAGTCCGGTGACCGCCGCGGGGCGCCAGGCGCTGAAGAAAAGACCACAGGCCATGCCAAAGCGCACTGCCGCGCCCTCCATCAGCAGGTTGGCTCGCTCCGGATCCGCAGTGGGATCTAGAACTCTTCCTTCCGCACCCAACGGTACGAGCCCGGAGGCGTGCACGATGAGCACCACTGCCCAGATTGCAAAGATGGCCCCCATAAGAACCATGGCGGCGCGCGCGACCGTCAGGTTAGCTTGGCGCGCGCTCGAGGTACGTCGCCATTCCGGCTCCACGCCGGCCAAGATGACATCAGAAAGATCCGTGGGCGGAGCCATGCCGGAATCCACGGGCTCCACAAAGCTCAATGAACGCGATAGCGCGGCCGCCTTATCGCGGAAAGCGCGGCATTCGGCGCAGCTTTCCAGGTGAGTATCAATAACGTCCTGGGGCAGATCGGAGTGCTCTCCATCCATGTGCGCGGAGATTGCCGCCTGAACCTGGCTATGCGTCAACATTGCTGAGCACCCCATCCATGCTGGCTCTACCGGAGCCAAAAATTACGATCATCAGCAGGGATAACAGCAATACCAGTGGGTATTCGATTCCGCCGTCGGCAGCAAAAAGCCCATGGCCCAGGTGCACGAAATACAGGGCACACCCCATAAGCAATGCGAGTGCCCCGGCGACAAAGGTGGTGAGCAGACCAACGACGAGGAATGCACCGCCGGCCATCTCTCCTATGGCGGCGATATAGCCGGAAAGCTGTGGCTGTGGCACCCCTAAGGCGGAAAACTGCCCCACGGTTTCATCCATGCCGGTCATAAACATCTTGTCCACGCCGTGTGCGATAAAGATTAATCCGAGGACCGCTCGAAAAATAAGCAGTGCGGCATCGCGTACGGCAGGTCTATTCATGCTGAACAGATTACCCTGAACCCCTCGCCCGATGCGAAGGCAATGGACTACACCTATACTCCTGGGAAATTCGCCCTTTGGCGGGGGGAAGGAAAAGACCACGGCCGCGCGGGCTGTTTCAATGGGAACCACGCACAAAAGATAAAAGGAGAACACCATGAGCGAACCAACTACGCAGTCCGAAGAGCGCACCACCTTGGTCTATGACGATGATGGCCTGGGCCGCCCGCCTTGGGCGATGTCCTCGCCAATGCTGAAGGAGTATTACGACACCGAATGGGGCCTGCCCATTTTCGATGAAGCTGGACTCTACGAGCGCTTGAGCCTCGAGTCTTTCCAGTCCGGCCTGTCCTGGGCTGTGGTGCTCAAGAAGCGCGAGGCGTTTCGCGCGGCCTTTTGTAACTTCGATCCGGACAAGGTCGCCCAATTCGGCGAGGCAGACGTGGAGCGTTTGCTTGGCGACGCCTCCATTATCCGCAACGAAACCAAAATCCGCGCCGCGATTAATAACGCCAAGGCGACCATCGCTCTGCGCGAGGAAGGCGGGCTGGCAGAGTTCATTTGGGCCTACCAACCTCCGGAGAACCTCTACCCCACAGTGATGGAAGATATTCCGAAAAAGAGCTACGAGTCCAAGCTCATGTCCCGCGAGCTTAAGAAGAAGGGCTTTCGCTTCGTTGGACCGGTTACCTGTTTCGCCCTCATGGAGGCCATCGGCATGATTGACACGCACCTTATCGGCTCCCATCGCCGCGGTACCTCCGGGGTGTGGCTGGAGAGCGGCGTGCCGAATTATGGCCTAGCGCAGGAATACAACGCGCTCGCGAACTCGCAGACAACGAGCGCTGACGAGCTTCACGGCGCTGCTAGCTAGTCCGCTACGCGCGCTTATCCAGCGCGGCGGGCCGCTAGGTCATCGCGACGGCCATAACCATCGGGCCCGGCGTGCGGGCCGTCAAAGTCGCCGTCCTCACCATCGCTATAGCTCAGCGGAAGGTGCACGAAGTCCGGGCTTTCATCGTCGATTTCCACAACCACGGCACCTGGGCGGCGCAGATTACGCGGAATCTTCAGCTCTTCATCCTCGGCGTTGCGCACGCCCAAGCGGGCGCGGCGCAGGTGGCGCACGCGGCGGCGCATTAGTGCCTGTTCCTGGCGTACCTGGGAGCGAAGGGCGATCAAGTAGGCCACGGTGAGCACGCCAGCGACGGCAGCCAACCACCAAGTCCAGCCACCGACCACGATGCCGAGGGCTACCGTGAGTACCACAGCCACGGCCAGCCCCAGCAGAGTGCGCTGACGGCGCTGGTAGCGCGTTGCAGACTTTTCCTTTTCCGCTACCGGATCCCAGCCACCGCGGCCCAAACGACGCTGGGCAAACTCGACCTCGTCCTCGGACAGGTCGGTATCCATGCCGGCATCGTCTGCTTCGGCGGTCTCAGCGAGTTCTTCAGCTCCCTCGGTATCCACCGTTTCTGCAGATGCAGGCTCGGCATCATCCGCGCTGGCAGAATTTGCGGAGTCGCTTTCACTGTCCTCGGCCTTGTCTACGGCTCCCGGATACATGAGGTCTACCGGCGAGGTATAGGTTTCGTCATAGGCATAAGCATCGCTCGCCACGCTAGAGACAGCTGGGGCGCTAAAGACCTCAGCCTCGGCGGCGGCAACATCGGAGGCTTTGTCCTTAGTGGACTCGTCCGCGGCGTCGTCCTCGTCCTCCAGGAGCACGTCATCGACATCGTCCGCCTCTGCGGTGCTGGCTTCCTTGTCCGCATCAGCCTGCTGGGAGACAGGAACCGCAGCTGCCTGTGGCTCGACTGCAGTCTCGTCTTCTTCTGCAATCGCTTCTTCCACCAATTCACCATCGATGGTTTCTGCCTGTTGCGTGGATTCTTCACCAGCGGTGGAGGCGGATGCTGCAGTAAACGCACGGCTACCGCTACCGAAGGGCTGGGACTTGGCCCGGCGTGCGGCACCGGCAATAGTTACGGAGCGCGACGAGGACTTGGTGGCCTTACTATCGGATTCACTGTCGGCAGCGTCTGCGGCCTCGACGACTTCGTAGTCCGCCTCGTTCTCATCGTCACGACGGTGGACGTCGCCGGCGCGCAGGCGCGGACGACGCCGGCCGGCGACCTTGCCGGAATCTCCTTCAAAGAGGACCCGGGTATCTTCAAAGGCCTCACCGGTATGGCTCATTGGGCGATTATTCCTACCCAATAGCCACGGTGCGAGCACGAAGAGCCACACCACGATGATCGCGATAATCGGCACAGCTGTCGACACGAAAAGGACCTTCCCCTTGAATACAGATGATTACTCCACCTTAAACGGTGAAACCGCACCGTAGCACCCCAAATTCGCACAAATTACAATGTTGTGACTTATGTGAAAATTGAGGTCGGATTCCCAGCGATTGGGACGCTATTTCACGCCAGTCGTCCAGCTTGACGCAGGCGCTCCACCGCCGTAGAGGCAAAGTCTTCTTTCACCAACGCCACGTAGTGGTGGTCCTGCCACGCGCCGTCGATATGCAGATTGCGCCGCAAATACCCTTCATGCCGGAACCCGTTGACGGCCAAGACGCGACCCGAGGCCGGGTTGTGCTCCAGATAGGTAGCGGTCACGCGGTGCAAACCCACCCGCCCAAAGGCATGGTCCACCCCCAAAGCGGTGGCGGCCGTAGCCACCCCGGCGCCGTGAACCGCGGAATAGACCCAGTAGCCAATCCAGCAATCGCGAATGCTGCCATGCTGAATATTTCCCAGGGTTACCTGCCCTGCGAATTTCCCCTCCACCTCAATGACGAGCGGGACCACCAGCGCCTCACGCGCGGCGGTGCGCAGGTACATCAGGTGATTCCACCACGCCTGCTGGCTATGCGCCTCCGCCCACGGTGCGGCTTGGGTCGGCTCAACCGGGCGGAGGAAACTTTCATCGTCGATGCGCTGACGCCGCCACTCATGGCCGTCGGAACGCAGCAGGGGGCGCAAGCGCATCCGCGCCCCCGAGGGAAAGACAGACGAGGAGGGAAGCTGGACAAAAGGAGTAGATTCCGGCCACCCCGGATGCATGTCATCGGTGGGGCCGGTAGCAGGATGGCGGAACCTATCCGCCGCGTTGCCGAAAGGATCGAGCATTAGCTGCGCTGGGTCAAAAACAACACATCAACCACATCGCCTGGGCGGATTTCCGTGACCTCTTCCGGCACGCGAATCATGGCGTTGGCCTCTGAAAGGCCGGCCAAGAGGTGTGCCGGGGCCCCTGCGGCACCGCCGAGGCCTTCCACCAAGTAGTCCGCGGTTTCGGCATCGCGCATCAGACGAGCACGGATGAAGCCGCGCCGGCCAGGACGAGAATCGATGTGGTTTAACGCGCGGGCACGCACCACGCGACGGTGCGCATTGCGCTTGCCCAGCGCCAAGCGGATGAGCGGGCGGATATACACCTCAAAGACCACAAGCGCGGACACCGGATTGGACGGCAGCAAGAAGGTAGGAATGCGCTCCTCGCCCACCAGTCCAAAGCCCTGAACGGAGCCGGGATGCATGGCCACGCGGGAGGTATCGACATCACCAAGGTCGTCGAGGATCTCGCGGATAGCCTCGGCACCAGCGCCGCCCACTGCGCCGGAGATTACCAGCACCTCGCTGCGGGCAATGTGCTTTTCCAAGGCTTCGCGGATGCGGCGCGGCTCGCCCTCGGCAATGCCTACACGGTGCACCTCCGCCCCGGCTTCACGGGCCGCGGCAGCTAAGGAATAAGAGTTCACGTCAAAAACCTGGCCCAGTGCCGGTTCTTGATCCAAGTCAACCAACTCGCGGCCAAAGGAAATGATGGTAATACGCGGCCGCGGATACACCAGCACCTTTGAGCGGCCCACCGCGGCTAGAAGGCCAATCTGGGCAGGCCCCAAGACGGTGCCGGAAGATACGGCGACATCGCCAGGCTGAATATCGTCGCCCACTCGGCGCACAAAGTCACCAGAACGCACCGGGCGGTGGGCGGTAACGCGCTTGCGGCCGCGGTCAGTCCACTCGAGGGGAAGGACGGCGTCGGCAAGCGTGGGCAAAGGCGCACCCGTATATACGCGCACCGCTTGCTTAGGTTGCAGGCGCAGCGGCTGCTTGGAGCCGGCCGGAACCTCGCCCACCACGGGCAAGGAACGCTCTACCTCCGGCTGCGGGGAATCCGCATCCTCTTCACCCTCTGCGGACTGTTCGTCCTGGTCCTTGTGGCGGCGCACCCGCAGGCCCCGCTCGCCTCCAATATCCACGGCGCGCACCGCGTAACCATCGATCGCCGCCTGCGGGAAGCCTGGCAGGGGCTGGTTAGCCTGTACCTGCTCGGCGCACATCAAACCCAGCGCGTTGGAAATACCGATGCGCACCGGCTCCGGCGTCGTCGCCGCATCCGTTACCAGCGCCAACTGGTCATCAACTGAACGCATAAGGTCTATGCCCGCCCTTTCTTCGCTTCCACGTCCTTGGCCACCGGGAAAATCCCTAGGCTAGGCCGTGCTCGTCCTCATACTCGGCCATGATTTGCTTAATCGCTTTATACAGCGTGGGACCATACTTTTCATCGCGCAGGCCAAAGTCCACGTTGGCGGGGATATAGCCGCCGGGATTGCCCAAATCATGGCGCTTTCCTTGGTGGACTACCACGTGGACGGGCTCGCCTTCCTCAATGAGGAGCTCGATGGCGTCAGTAAGCTGCAGCTCGCCGCCCTTGCCCGGCTTAATGCGGCGCAGGGCATCAAAGATCTTGCGGTCCAAAAGGTAGCGGCCGGTGGCCACGAGGTTAGAAGGAGCATCCTCTACTGCCGGCTTTTCCACCATGCCCACGACCTTCTTCACGCCAGGGGCATCGGTATCCTCCACGTCGAAGACGCCGTAGTTGTAGGTCTGCTCGCGCGGGACCTCGAAGGCGCACAGCACGCTGCCGCCCAATGCCGCGCGCACACGCGCCATATCCGCCATGACGGTGGCGGGCAAGACAATGTCATCAGGGAGCATGACGGCGAAGGAATCCTCGTCTTCCTCAAGCACCTCTTCGGCAAGGCCCACCGCGTGGCCCAATCCCAGCGGCTTTTCCTGCTCCACCGCAACGGGGTGAATGATCTGGTTGGCGCGCTTGACCTTGGCCACCTGTTCGTCCTTGCCGCGAGATTCGAGGGTCTCTACCAGCTCGGGGAAAGCCTCGAAGTGGCGCATGACTTCTTGCTTATCGGGCGCGGTAATCACCGCAAGGCGGCGCGCGCCGACAGACGCTGCCTCCTCTGCAATGAGTTCGATGCCGGGAGTATCAACAACGGGCAGCAGTTCCTTTGGAACCGTCTTGGTGGCGGGCAAAAATCGGGTGCCCATACCTGCCGCTGGAACTACAACCGTGGTGATTCCGCGGGCGGAATCTTCGCGTTCTATAGCCATGCACAATAGCGTACAACGCCACATTATTTTCCCGTGCACCGCTACGCCGTGGGGTTATGATTTATTTATGACCTCTTCCATCACCGCCAAAAACGAGCTGCGCGCCCGCTTGGTCCAGGCCCGCCGCCAACTTTCCTCCGAGGACCACGATGCTTTTACCGCCGCCGTGCGCAAGCATCTCGAATCCGAGCTCACCGAGTCCATGACCGTGGCCGCCTACTGGCCCTTGGGCTCTGAGCCCGGTGGTGCGGACTTTGTGCCGTGGCTCAAGGAGCATGTCTCCCGCGTCCTCCTGCCAATCTCCGGCGAAAATGGCACGTTGACTTTTGCCGAATACCGCGGCAAGGAAGCTATGCACACCAGCCCACTGGGGTTGAATGAGCCCCAGGGCCCAAGCTTTGATAGCAGCGTGCTGGCTGAGTGTGATCTAGTGCTCGCCCCCGCCATGGCGGTGGATGCCAAGGGCAACCGCATGGGCAAGGGCGGCGGCTACTATGACCGCGCGCTAGAGCCGCTTCCCCACGGCAAGCCGCCGGTTTTCGCCATGGTCTACCCCTCCGAGTTTGTAGACGAGCTGCCTACCGAGGATCATGACCGCAAGGTTGATGCCGCCGTCACCGCAGAGGGCATTACCCGCTTCTAGTTTTCAGGGTGCGGGAACCATGCGCGGTTTCGGCCAGTCTAAAAGAGTATGCCCACTTCGCGTATACCCCGTCTCTTTTCCACCCTTCGTACTCCTGGCCACCGCCGCGGCGTTGTAGTGCGCCGCGCCATTGCGGTGGCCCTTCTTATTGCCGCACTGGCTTCGGCTCTTTCGGCGGCCAAGGAGTTACCGCGCGTGCCCGTCTTTAGCCGCGATCTGCCGGCAGGGGCGGAGCTGGCGCTTGCCGACGTCGACCTAGCCCGCCTTCCTGCCTCCTCCATCCCCGATTCGGCGGTAGCTGTTGAGCCAGAAGAACTTACTGGCCGCGTGATAACCGCCGCAGCCGGCAAGGGCGAAGTGATTACCGATGCTCGCCTTTTGGGAGAAGACCTCGTCTCCAGCTTGGTTAGCGGCTCCGACGCCGCGGCTGCACGGATGATCCCGGTGAAGCTCGCCGAGCCAGATATCATCCCCCACCTACACCATGGCGATACCGTGGACGTGGTGACCGCCGTCGATGCTGCATCCGCCCCGGCCGAAGAGGGGTCGGTCTCTGCAACGCCCACCGCGCGCGTTATCGCCACCGGCGGGCGAGTGGTATCGACCTCCAGCGCCGAGGGCGAGGCCTCTTCCTCTACTGTTTTGCTCGCACTGCCCCATGACCACGCCAATGATGTAGCCGCGGCGTCGCTAAGCCAACCACTCACGGTGGTCATTGTTGGTGACCGCGCTCACCCGCAACAACGCTAGACCACTTCAGCCACAACAGTTGTGGTTGGTTAACAGCTGCACTAAAGTTTCGCCATGTCCATGGTTTCTAACTACCCTTAGTTATTCCCAGAAAGGTTTGTGCATATCACCATGCTCAAGGGTTTCAAAGACTTCATTATGCGTGGCAACGTCATCGAACTTGCCACCGCGGTCATCATCGGCTCCGCCTTCACCGCAATCGTCACCGCCGTTACTGACTCGATCATCCAGCCGATCATCAATTCCCTTGGCTCCGCTGAGGTGGACGGATTGGGCTTCCAAATCACCGACAACAAAAACACCCTTGTTGACTTCGGCGCAGTAATCACTGCAGCGATTAACTTCCTCATCATCGCCGCCGTGGTCTACTTCCTCATCGTCATGCCGATCAACAAGCTCACCGAGGCTGCGAAGCGCCGCCAAGGCGTAGACCCTGAGGCTCCGGCACCAACCTCCGAGGAACTGCTTGCGGAAATCCGCGACCTGCTCGAGGCCCAAAACGTCTCCGATAAGGACATCGCAGGAACCGGCATTGACGGTTCCGCCCACGGCGCTACCGACGCCGATAACGGTTCCACCGGCGGCGGCCGTCACCAGGCCTAGTTCCCTTCGCTGCATATACAGCGCAGAGCCCGCGGTTTCACTTCTTCGGAAGCGAAACCGCGGGCTTTTATGTACCGCTATGGCTCCAGACCTGCATCCTGCCTTAGGCACTAGCCGCCGTAGTGTGGGGGCTGATTCTCTCGGTAGAACTGTTCATCGCGCTGGCCGGACTCCCCCTCTACCGCCACCGAATCCGCGTCATCGACGGTAACGATTCTCTCCTCATCGGCACCATCGACAGCGTGTGCGCCGGGCTTATCAGCACTACGGTCATAGTCGGCAGCAGCAGATTGGCGAAATACTCGCCGGCGATTTCTCCGCGACGTCATAGAAAATACCCTGCGCCTACTGGACGCTCGATTGCTGCAGCTGGTCAATCAGGTGGTGCACCAGAGGCGCCAAGGTAGCCATACCATCGCGGACGGCAGCGCGGGAGGAGGCAAGGTTGACCACTACGGTCGAGCCCGAAACACCCGATAGACCGCGGGACGTACAGGCATCCACCGCGCCACAGGCTTGGCCAGAAGAACGCAGCGCCTGCGCCACACCCGGAACCATCTTGTCGATGACAGACCGAGTAGCCTCCGGAGTCTTATCGCGCGGGCCCACGCCGGTGCCGCCGACGGTGAGGACCACGTCCACGCCACCGACCACAGCGGTCTCAATGGCCTGGCGGATCTTGGATTTCTTGGAACGCACCACGATGGCGCCATCAACGCGGAAATTGGCCTCCGCGAGCAGCTCACTTACCAGCTGCGAAGTGCTATCGGATTGCTCACCGGGATGATCGGTGACAATAACGATGAGCCCACGGCGCGGGGCGGCAAGGCTATCCTCCTGCTCGCTCGCCAACAGGAAGGCATCATCGGGTTCGGCAACATCCATCAAGGAATCGCGCTTATTCGCGCCGTCAGGCTGCGCGGAGTCGGTCACATCGTGCTGCGAATCTGGCATTTTTCTCCTTAAGTTAAGGCAATACAGCCTTGTGGCGGGGTGAGGTACGGCGCATTCAGCACCTAATGAGGTCTTGCACAGTAATTTACTCGCCCGAGAGGGTTACCTCTACCTGACGAGATTCATCCGAGTCTTCGCGGGTAACTTCCAAGGTCACCGTCGCGCCAAAATCTTGGGATCGCGCCGCCGCGATGAGCGCATCAGCGTTTTCAATCAGGCGGTCGTTGACGCGGGTGACAATGTCGCCATCCTTCAAGCCCGCCTTATCTGCTGGACCGCCCGGCTCTACCTCGGCGATGCGGGCACCATTGCCGTCGTCGCGCGCTAGCACCTTCACTCCAAGGGTTGGGTGGGAAACTTTGCCGTCATTGATGAGCTCATCTGCCATGCGCTTGGCAAAGTTGGATGGAATTGCAAAGCCCAAGCCAATGGAGCCGCCCTCGCCGGAGGAGTTATTAGACAGCGAAGCAATCATGGAGTTCATGCCCACGATATTGCCGTCTCGATCCACCAACGGGCCGCCGGAGTTGCCAGGGTTAACTGCAGCATCGGTCTGAATGGCGTCAATCAATGAGGACTCGCCACCCTCCTGGGATGCGCGCACGGGACGGTTCTTTGCCGATACGATGCCGGAGGTCACGGTAGCGTTCAGGCCCAAAGGAGAACCCACGGCCACCACCTCTTGACCCACGGCAACGGAATCGGAGTCGCCGAACTGCAAGAAGGGCAAGTCCTTGACGTCCTTGATTTTCACGATGGCCACGTCCGTATTCGCATCCGAGGCCACCACGTCAGCTTCATGCTTGCTGCCGTCATTCATGGTCACCTGCATCATGCCACCCTGCTCAGCACCGGCAACCACGTGGTGGTTGGTCAGTACATAACCATCTGGGGAGATGACAGAACCGGAGCCTTCAGCCCCACCAGTTCGAGTCATCGTCTGGATAGAAACCACCGCCGGCAAAACCTTAGAGGCAACTTCTTCAACGGAACCCTGCTCCGGTTCCTTACCGGTGCTATTGTTGGCCGGCTCAGCCTTGAGGGCTTCATTGACTACAGAGGTATCGTTATTGCCTCCCCCGGAACTCATGCCGACCACAGCACCGGCAATCGAGCCTGCGGCGATGGCGGCAACGGCCGCCAGAGCGGTGGCGGCGCCCAAGCCAATTTTCTTCTTTTGCTCCGGCTGCGGAGGCAGCGGAGTGACCATCGGGCCTTCCTGCCACTGACCGCTAAAGCTTTGTGTTTGTGGGGCATCCGGATAGGGCCCCAGCGAACCTAGCGTTCGCGGGTCAGTGCCTTCAGCACCGCCGCGCGGTTGGTTCCAGCCTTGCGAATAGGAGCCGGTCTCTTGTGCCTGCGCGCCAGCGCCGCTGTGAAGACCAAATCCGTCACTGTAGGGGCCAGCGTTGCCAGCCACGGCATCTTGCTGGTTGGTTTCTCCAAAGTTCGGACCACCCTGAACCGGCTCGGCCCTACCCGGACCTTCCTGGGACGCTCCCTCCGGGGAGTTTCCATCAAAGCCGCGGTAATCGTCATTCCTCATGTTCATGAGAAAACTATGCCTCACTTCGCTTGGTCAAGACTGATACTGATCTGCCAACCTACTAGGAATTCCTGAAAGGTTGCTGTATTACCTCACCAGTATAAACGCTTATACGCTAGCCCTGATTGAACCAGCGCTGCGCAAAGATTTCACCGCGGTCGCTCGGGTCTTCCTTACCACCCGACAGCCCCTCATGCGGATCTGCCAAACCGTCCACGAAAACCTCACCCGACACAGGCTTGCCCGGCAAGATGACTTCCATGCGGGTACCACCATCATTAGACTCGCGGATCTTGATGGTGCCATCGTGACGTTCAATCACCGATTTCACAATGGCCAGGCCCAAGCCTGAGCCCGGCATGGAGCGCGCTTCTGCCGAACGGTAGAAGCGCTCAAAGACCTTCTCCCTCTCCTCCGGTGCAATGCCAGGCCCGGAGTCATCAAAGCGCAGGCGCACCTCGTGGGTGGATAGCTGCTCCATAGACACGCGCACCGTGCCAGTAGCCGGCGACCACTTAGCCGCATTATCCATAAGATTAAGCGTGGCACGGCCCAATGCGAAGGGGTCGCCGTCCAGCTCCCACGGGATAAAGCGCACCAAGAACTCCACATCGGGACGGCGGCGGCGCGCACGCTCCAGCGAAGCCATCATGACTTCACAAAGGTCCACCGGCTCCGGTTCGCGCTCATTGCCGTCCTCACGCGCCAAATCAACGAGGTCTCCAATCAAGGTGGAGAGCTCATTCATCTGGGACATGACGTCATCTTCGAGGTCCTTGCGGTCCTCATCGCTCATACCAAAGCCACCACCGGCGCGGTTGAGCATCATCAAAAGCTCAATATTGGTACGCATAGAGGTCAGCGGGGTCTTCAGCTCGTGTCCGGCATCGGCTACGAATTGAGACTGCTGCGAACGGGATTCCTGCAGTGCCTCCAGCATCTGGTTAAAGGAGGTGGTCAACTGCGCCATCTCGTCGTTATTAGAGACCTCAATAGGACGCAGGTCGTTGGTCTGCGTCACGTAATCCACCGCTCGCTTCAACCGGGCGATGGGTTGCATACCGGTTTTGGACACGATGAGGCCTGCAAAAATGGCGAGCAAGATGCCAAGGCCAACGATAATCAGAAGCACCGTGCCCAAGATGGCTATGAGCCCTTGCGTAGGAGCGAGAGACTGAGCGACGACCACGGTAGAACCGAGATCATGGCGCTTGGCCAACACCCGCTCGCCACCGACGGTACGCACGGAAGTTTCCGTGTAATCCTCCGTCCGGTGGAAGTCCCCGCCCACAGGAATGGTGTCGCCGTAGGAAAAGCTCATGGAGGGCGGCGATAGGGCTACGCGGGTGCCGGGGTTATAGGACTTAAAGTCCTCGATTTCCTGATCCACGTTATCCATGAACCGCGGGTCTTGGCTTTGCCGCAACAAGACATCGGCCTTGGCCTCCAAGCGGTCATCGACGGAGGCAGTAAGGGACATAGAAACAACCCAATACGTTGCCAACGTCATCAAGGCAACGGCTACGGCCACCACAAGGCCAGTAACAGTAGCAAGGCGCCACCGCAGTGGCGCCCGTGAAGCCCAACTCCCCTGACGATCAGAGAACTCGGTAAGAGGGGTGGCCTGTACTTTCCCGGAAGCCACCGCAGGGGAAGCGGGCTTCCTTAAAATCACGGATTAGACTCCCTCAAGACATAACCCACGCCACGGACGGTGTGGATGAGGCGAGCATCGCCCTCGCCCTCGGTCTTCTTACGCAGGTAGCCGATATAGACCTCGAGAGCATTGCCGGAGGTAGGGAAATCATAACCCCAAACTTCTTCCAAGATCTTGCTGCGAGAGAGAACCTTGCGGGGATTTTCCATCAGCAATTGCAGCAGCGCGAACTCGGTACGGGTCAAGGAAATGGCGCGGCCCCCGCGGCTGACTTCGCGAGTATCAGCGTCGAGTTCAAGGTCCTCGAAGCTCAGCTTGCTTTCCACTGGGGTTTCAGCCGCGATGGAATCTGCGGAGGCGCGGCGCACCAAGGAGCGCACACGGGCCAAGAGCTCCTCCAAAGCGAACGGCTTTGGCAGGTAGTCATCAGCGCCGGCATCGAGGCCAGCCACTCGGTCCGAAACACCATCGCGCGCAGTTAGAACGAGGATCGGACGGTCCCAACCCTCACTGCGCAGGCTGCGGCACACCTCAAGGCCATCCATGTTGGGCATCATGACGTCCAGAATAAGCAATTCGGGATTCTCAGCGCGTACCGTCTCCACGGCCTCCAAGCCGTCGTTAGCGGTCAGCACTTCGTAGCCGTTAAAGCGTAAGGAACGGCGTAGCGATTCGCGGACGGCTTGTTCATCATCCACCACAAGGATTTTCATAGTCCTAATTATTACTTATGGCAGTCAACTTCATGAAGTTAAGGGAAATATTTACCCCCACAGTCCCCCAAATACGGCTAAAACATGCTTATAGAACGCTTCTAAAGCTAAAAATCCCCGCCCAGCCCTCTAATCGAGAGCGGACGGGGAGATTAAAGAGCGAGCTTAGAACTGCTCTACGTCAACCAAGCCCAGCTTGGCAGCCTTAACCAGGCGGCGCGGGATACGGACGGTCTGGCCGTCGATGGTGACTTCCTGGAGGGCTACATTGTCAGCCTTCCACTGGGAACGGCGTGCGTGGGTGTTCGCACGGGACTTCTTAAACTTAGGAGTTGCCATTTTCTACTCTCCTCCTTACGCGTTCTTCTTCTTGCGGCGTGCCATGCCACCGAAGCGCTGGTTGAAGCGCTCGACGCGGCCGGCGGTATCCATAACGCGCTGTGCACCAGTCCAGAACGGGTGGGACTCAGCGGTAACGTCAACGACGATCAGTGGGTACTCGTTGCCGTCTTCCCACTCAACGGTGCGGTCGGAGGAAGCGGTGGACTTGGTCAAAAAGGAGTGACCGGTACCAGCATCACGGAAGACTACCGGGTGGTAATCCGGGTGAATATCTTTCTTCATATATATTCCCTCAGGGTTGGACTACGGGTCGGTTCCACACCCTTAGCGTGGATCGTGCCCGAGTTGGGACGTACAAATTTCACTCTGTTAACCGCGCGCCGCGCGGCACGGGTCAACAACCTGAATTATCCTACAGTCAACTAACCCATATACGAAATCCCAAACCAGCGGCAACCACTCATTTCACTCCCGTTTCTTGCGCCACGCTTAACGGTGCCCCACAGGCAAACACCACCCCAGCACGGCAAACGTCCCACCTGCCACAGCAAGATAGCGATTAGGTAATTCGCGTCCGAGGCTGTAAGATTTTCCCTTGCTGTTGTCAAAATATACGTTTTACGCCCCGTCTACTGGTGTTTGACGATGGCGCCGCACCCGCTCACACCTCACTTTTGAGCACTGCCACCCTCACACGGCAGTCGGCGCTTCATTGTCTATAGCCATGATGTGGGCGGCTAGGAGAAAGAAGACCCATGTCGGCTATTTGCCAGGTAACGGGCCGCAAGCCGGAATTCGGCAAGCAGGTCTCGCACTCGCACCGCCGCACTTCGCGCCGTTGGAACCCCAACGTGCAGCGTCGTCGCTACTACCTGCCCTCTGAGGGCCGTACCATCACCCTGAATGTTTCCACGAAGGGCATGAAGATCATCGACCGCGATGGCATCGAGTCCGTTGTGGCTAAGATTCGCGCACGTGGGGAGAAGATTTAAGTATGGCACGTAACGATATCCGCCCAATCATCAAGCTTAAGTCCACTGCGGGCACCGGTTACACCTACGTGACCCGTAAGAACAAGCGCAACAACCCGGATCGCATCACCTTGAAGAAGTTCGATCCGATTGCCCGCAAGCACGTCGAATTCCGCGAGGAGCGATAATCAATGGCTAAGAAGTCCAAGATCGCTAAGAACGAGCAGCGCAAGGAAATCGTCGCCCGCTACGCGGAGCGTCGCGCTGAGCTCAAGAAGATCATCAAGAACCCGAACACCCCGGATGAGGAGCGCCTGGAGGCTCAGTTCGAGCTGAACCGCCAGCCTCGTGACGCTTCCCCAGCCCGCGTACGTAACCGTGACGCTGCCGATGGCCGCCCACGCGGTTACCTCCGCAAGTTCGGCCTGTCCCGTGTCCGTATGCGCGGCATGGCTCACCGTGGTGAGCTGCCGGGCGTTCGTAAGTCCAGCTGGTAAAGGGGTAATTGCACAATGGCTAATAAGCGCAATAACCAAAAGAAGTTCCGTATGGAGCAGAGCCGTCGCCCAAAGAAGAACCCTTTGAAGGCTGAGGGCATCGAGAAGGTGGACTACAAGGACACCAAGACTCTGCGTCTGTTCATCTCGGATCGTCACAAGATCCGTTCCCGTCGCGTCACCGGTCTGACCCCGCAGCAGCAGCGTCAGGTTGCTACCGCCGTCAAGAACGCACGCGAAATGGCTCTCCTGCCGTTCACCACCCGCTAAACAGTAGCTGGGTATCAACAGCGCACTTTTGCCGCTGGCAAGTGTGACACGGTAAAAGAACCATAAGCTTTCGCCGCCTCCCTCCTCGAGGGCAGGCGGCGAAAGTCGTTTTAGCCCCCTATCCCTCCTCGTGGCCCACATGCACGGCTTACCAGGCTGAGGTGTTAGATTGAAAACATTCGTGTACCCCGCAGCCGGCGGGGTACACTGGCCCCGCACTAGTGAAAGGCAGTGAGCAATGGCCCTGCACCAATCCCTACTCGATCTCTCCGAGCTCGCCCCGCACTGCCAATCTCGCGCTACGGCCCGCGGACTGCTCGCAGAGGCCCAAGATATCTTGCGCAACGCGGTCGCCCACCAGGACAATGAGATTGAATTGGCCCACTGGTATTCCCGGCTGATTACGGATATTGTTCGCTCCCCGGGGGTCAACTCCCCGGTCCGCCTTAGCGGCGCTGCCGCCCGTGGCGACCAGTTGCCCTCCATGCCCGTGGTGTGGATGGGTGAAGATGCCGATCTGCAAGAGGTCTTCGCTGATGTCGGTCTCCAGGCTCACGTAGCCGCCGATTCCATCGCCGCGCGAGTCGACGCCGGCCTGCCCCTTGGAAACGGCGGGGAACAATCGCTACTGGCAGAAGCCTTGGGCCAGCGCCCTCCTGCCCTAAAGATGGTCGATGGCCTGCCGGACCGCGATACAGCGGTGGATATTAAAGTCACACTGCTCTCCCCCATCGCGGCAATCGCACGCTGGGCAGCGCCGGGGCCGCGCCCCACGGTGGATCGCTTAGCGATCGGCGTGGAACGCGATCTGCTTAGCGCTGCTGATGCAGAGGCTTTGGACCTAGCGTGGCGCACTGGCTATGCGTTAGAGTTGCGCCGTTGGTACGAGGGCGTTAGTGATCACTCGGCAACATTGCGCGATCTCCCGCCGTTAGACCGCACTGCTTATGGCTCCGCGTGCCGCATTGTCTCGGCGGCGTTTGAGTCTATTGCCCGTCGGACGGAAGAATATAAATAGTCTCTACGGTGCGGATTCGGAAGCAGTACCTAGTCGGGCATAAGATTGTACAGTTGATTATTAGAAGTGATTTCTCTTTTGCGAAAGGAGGCGTCCCACCGCATGGCAGGCAATGTCGGTAGGCCGCGTAAACATAGCCCGCGGCGCAGGGGCAATAGCGCCCGAGAGGAGATCCTGGACGCCTCCTCCGAGCTTTTCACTACTCAGGGTTTTGCTACCACGTCCACGCACCAGATCGCAGACGCGGTGGGCATCCGTCAGGCGTCGCTGTACTACCACTTCCCGTCCAAGACGGAGATTTTCCTGACGCTGCTCAATTCCACCATCGAGCCCTCCTTGGAGTTGGCCGATGAGTTGGCAGGTACCGACGCGGCCCCAGCACAGCGCCTGTGGTCTTTGGTCGCCGCAGAATCGCGTCTGCTGCTCACCAGTGGCTGGAACGTAGGCCGCCTGTATCAGCTGCCGGTGGCTAATTCTTCGGAGTTCTCCGAGTATCACGAGTCCCGCGACCGCCTGCAGAATCATTTCCGCTCCACCGCCGCCGCCATTGTGGGCGAGGATGACCCCCGCGTGGAGCTGCCCTTCCACATCGCGCTGTCCGTTATTGAAATGCGCCCCAATAACGGCACCCCTCCGTTCGACGCTTCCCAGTCGGTTCCGGAGACTGCCGCCATGCTTGCCGACGCCGCCTTGGCCGTCCTCGGTGCCTCCGTCCCCGACAATGCCGAGGAAACTACCCTCGAGCTACTGAAAAATCGCAACGACTCCATCTCTGCGGCCGCTGCCGCAGCGGCCGACCGCAAAAAGAAGTCGCGCTAGGCCCTCGTTTTCCGCGTTAGCGCTGCCACGACTCCGTGAATTCGCCCGTGGCGGCCAATCCACCGCCCTCGCGCACGCTCACTGCGCTCGGGGTCACCACTATGATCGACGGATCCGCATTGACGTAGTAGTTATTGCCGTCTTGGGTAACGTCGCTCGTCTGGAACTGGCCATCAAACATCGACGAGCGATAGATCTTGTCGCCACCTCCGGTCTCGCAAATGATGACCCTGCCGTCGGGACCAGCCCCAGCGAACAAGGCACGCTCAAAGCGCTGACAGTTGGCGTAGCCGCCGTCGAGCCATCCGTACTCGTTAAAATCAGAAATGTAGTTTCCCACACCCGTCTTCTGACCCCCACCGGTGGAAGACGGGGCCTCCTGCTTTTCCGTCTGCGTGACCGTAACTACCGGCGGTTCCTCAGGGGCTTCCTCTTGCTTGGTTACAGTCTCTTGCGCGGCCGTGGATTCCTCGGCGTTTTCCTCTTCTCTGTCGGAGTTATTGACCGTGGTCATTCCGCTGCCCTTCCCTTTGAAGCTCGGGGCAGCGTCGTCCGTGGAGTCACTGCAACCGCTCAGCGCGAGGCTGGCGGCCACGAGCGGGACGAAGCCTGCGGCAATGAGCGAACGGAGGCTTAAGCGAGAAGTCATGAGTTTTCCTTTCTACTGACGGGCTTAGCAGGCAGGGCTGGACCACTGGGTATCGGCCTGCGCTAGGGCTTCGGCCATGGAGGTAAGCACCGTTTGGGTGGAGGCGTACTGGCCATCAGGAGATGAGGCAATCAGTGCCACGGCGACGTCGTGCCCGCCCAGCTGCACGATGCCCATCTGCCGCACATCGTAGGAACCGGCCGGGCTCGGGCCCCAGCCGCCCTTCATAAAGGTGCCCGGCAGGGTGCGCAGGCCGTAGGCTTGGGCGGGATCGGCGACACCCATGGCGTTGATAATCGGCTGGGCTCCCTCAACGCAGCGCACCCCGGCCATGAACTTTGCTTGGTTACCCACGCTCCACATGGTTTGGCCAAAGGCCGTAAATTCCGGGCGGGTGACCTGGGATTGGACTTGGGTGGCGACATCGCCCGCCTCCGCGATGACGCTTTGCGTGGCCTGCGCGGCTGCGGTCCCCTCCCCTAGCCCCGCCCACGCGGTCTTGGCAGCCTCGTTATCGGAGTAGGTGATTGCAGAGGACACTAGCTGGCTATCGGCAGCACCCACTCGATTCGCCGCGATGAGCACCGGCACCTTGGAGGTTGACCACGCGGCTTCGGGAGCGGTGCGCCCCGCTTCAATGGTGGTGGTGCCATCGGAGACCGCAATGCCCACGTTTCCATGTTCTGCCACGATGCGGTCAAGCACGGCTTGAACGTCACCGGCGGGTGCCGCGGCCGATGGCTCCGAGGAAGAGGCAGGCGGTGCCGCGGATGAGGCCGCGGGTGCTGCGGACGTGGTCTCTTTTCCGTAGAGGGGATCTGCCGTGCCGCGTGCCTCGGTATTGACGAAGGTAGGAGAATTATTCGCCGCGTCCTCGTCGCCGCAAGCGCTGAGGGTGAGCGCGCAGGCGATAAGGGCAGCTGCCGGGCCCCAGGCCCGGCGGATAGGGAATGTCATGGCATTTAGCTTAGGCTAGTGCGCGAAGTGGCGGGTACCGGTCAGGTACAAAGTAACGCCGGCTTCCTTCGCTGCCGCGATGACTTCTTCGTCGCGGATGGAGCCGCCGGGCTGAACAACGGCCTTAACGCCGGCGTCGAGAAGCACCTGCAAACCATCGGCAAACGGGAAAAAGGCGTCGGAAGCGGCGAAGGAGCCCTCGGTGCGGTTGGCACCATCGGCCAAGGTGTTAGCGCGCTCGACAGCCAGCTTGGCGGAGTCAACGCGGTTGACCTGGCCCATGCCTACGCCCACGGTGGCATTGTCCTTGGCCAGCAAGATGGCATTGGACTTCACCGCGCGCACGGCGCGCCATGCGAATTCGAGCTCAGCCAAGTCGGACTCGTTGAGGGCCTCGCCCGCAGCCAGGGTCCAGTTGGCCGGGTTATCGCCCTCGGCCTGGTAGGTGTCTGGCTCTTGGGTGAGCACGCCGCCGGAGATGTACTTGCGCTCCTCGTGCTGGTCTTCGTGCTCTGCCTGCAGCACGCGCAGGTTCTTCTTGGCCTTGAGCACCTCGATGGCGCCGTCCTCATAGGAAGGAGCGACGATGACCTCGGTAAAGATCTCCTTGACCTGCTCGGCCATCTCTACGGTGACCTCACGGTTGACGGCAATCACGCCACCGAAGGCGGACATTGGGTCGCACGCGTGCGCCGCACGGTGGGCGGCGGCGATGGACTCCTCGGACACGGCAATGCCGCATGGGTTGGTGTGCTTGATAATCGCAACGCAGGGGCGCTCGTGGTCCCAGGCGGCGCGCCACGCGGCATCCGCATCCTGGTAGTTGTTGTAGCTCATCTCCTTGCCATTGAACTGGGTGGCATTGGCAAGGCCCTTGGAACCGATGCGGGTGACAGTCGCCGCCTGGTGAGAGTTCTCGCCGTAGCGCAGCGGGGTGGTTTGGCCCTCCTCGCTGAGCTGATCCACGAACCACGCGGAGACGGCCGCATCATAATCCGCGGTGTGCAGGAAGGCGTCGCGCGCCAAGCCGCGGCGCTGCTCCAGGGTAAAGCCACCGTTGTTCACGGCCTCCACTGCCTCACCGTAGCGGGAAGGGTCTACCACAACGGCGACGGACGGGTGGTTCTTGGCGGCCGCACGCACCATGGATGGGCCGCCGATATCAATCTGTTCCACGCAGCCATCAAAGTCCGCGCCCGAGGCCACGGTCTCGCGGAAGGGATACAGGTTGACCACGACGAGCTGGAAAGGCTCTACCTCGAGCTCGGAGAGCTGGTTGAGGTGGTCGTCCTTGCGGGTATCGGCCAGGATTCCGGCGTGCACGCGCGGGTGCAGCGTCTTGACGCGGCCTTCCAAGCACTCCGGGAAGCCGGTGAGCTTTTCTACCGGGGTGACCTCGATGCCTAGGTCCGCGATCTTCTTCGCGGTGGAGCCGGTGGAGACGATTTCCACGCCTGCCTTATCGAGGGCGCGGGCTAGATCCTCCAGCCCGGTCTTGTCGTACACGCTGATAAGGGCGCGCTTTACCTGCTTGCGGTCTTCGCTCATGAGGAGGATTAAGCCTTTCGAAAAGTCTTAGTCTGCGAGTTGAATAGTTAGTTTCTCGTCGTGGACGTTAGCTGCACGCAGCACCTCCACGATGAGATCGCGCTCTACTTGTTTAATGCGTTCATGGAGGGTGGACTCGTCATCGTCCGCGTCAATGACAACGGGGCGCTGCGCGATAATGGAGCCGGTATCCACGCCCGCGTCCACAAAGTGGACGGTAGAGCCAGTGATCTTCACGCCATAATCTAGGGCGTCGCGCACCGCGTGCGCTCCCTTGAAGGCAGGCAGCAGCGCCGGGTGGGTATTGATAGTGCGGCCTTCGAAGCGGTCCAAGAATTCCTGGCCCAGGATCTTCATAAAGCCCGCAGAAACAACAACGTCTGGCTGCGCAGCATCTACTGCGTCAACCAGACGTTGATTCCATTCGGCGCGATCCGTACCCAGCGCCACGACCTCGGTTTCAATCCCGTGGCCCTGTGCGCGCGCAATACCGTGGCATTCCTTATCCGCCACCACCTTCACTACCTGGTAATGCCCGGCCTGGGCATCCACAATGGCTTGTAGCAGGGAACCCGTTCCAGAAACGAGCACCACCACTCGGAGGCGTTCAGGGTCAGCGGTATAGCGCGGAGGCATCGGTGAAGTCACGCGCTATAGCCTAGCCCCTCTCCCCCTCCTCGGGGGAATCTTCGCCCGCAGAGTCCTGCTCACTCTCCCCCATTTGGTCCTTGAACTGTTGGCTCAGCGGCTTGGCGACGCCCCTTTCATTGCCCTCCTCAGCCTCATCCTGCTGCTCTGCTGTTTCTTCGGCTGGAGTGTCCTCTTCTTTCTGCTCTTCTTCCGGTTCCTCTGCGGCCTCGCCAGGTGCGGAATCCTGGGGCTCGTCCTCGACTACCTCGGCATCAACGATTTCCGGATCGGTGATGGGCTCGCGCTCCGGTTCGGCGGGGGCGTCGTCAGTTTCGGCGGTGTCTGCATCGGTCACCTCGGTAGTGGTGGCATCAGCAGCGGGCTCATCGGCATACTCATCGGCGGTGTCCACACCAGGTACTGTGCGGGCCGCGCGCCAGGCCACGAAGGCGAAGCCTGCGGCAACGGCACAACCAACGACAGCCATCCACAGGGCGGTAAGGCCTGCGGCAGTCCACAGCTGCGGGCCGGTCGCGCCGTAGTAGCCAAGGTCACCGCTGACAAGGTAGCAGGCAACCAGCATGAGTACTGCGGAGGCCACCGTAGCTACGAGGACGTCTTGAAAGCTCGGATGTTTCTTGTACAAAGAGTAGATTGCAGCGCCGAGGGGGACGATCAATAGCACCACAGCCCAGCTGGGCGCGGAGGCAGGAATGCCGCCGGTAATGGGCAGCGGTGGCAGCGGCACGAGGTGGGCGCTAAAGAGGCTTACCGAGCCTTCGCCTACGGAGAACTCCGAGCCCACCAATACCGCCGCGGTGCTCACGATGGCATTGGGAATGTAGAGCACGCTCAGCAGCACGAGTCCGGCAATGCCTAAGCCGGAGATCGTAGGATAGTCATTCATCATCTCGCCCTGGCGGGAGATGTTGACCAGGAATACCACCGCAAAGACTGCGGCTGCGCCAATGGCAAGGTAGGCGAGGTAGCGAAGGGCGATCTGAGTGGCGTCGACAAGCGGGCGCGGCACTCCATAACGCTTGGCCAACGCCCGCCACAAGCGCCACCCCATACCGGCCGCCATGGCGGCCAGGTGCAGAACAATAACGCGCAGCAACGCCTGCGCCAGATTAGGCGGGGAAACGTCATAGACCTTGCCCGCATCCCACAGCATCAGCCAGGCGATGATGGTAAATACCACCGGCACGCCAAGCACGCAGGCCAAAAGAGTAAGCAAGTCCTTGACGCTAACCTTGTGTTTTACCGCGCTGCGCACCCGAACCGCCACCACCGCGGCAAGGATGAGCGCTGGCAAGGCCGGCAAGAAGGAAATATGCACATCAGCCGCAGAGACCGGGGCGAGGTTAAAGACCATCCAGGCCTCCGCCACGATGGTGTACCACCACGCCATGGGAGAGCCGGTGAGCATGAGACCGCCAAGCGCGATGGCCATAATGATAAGGACAATAACCACGTTGGGCACTGCCGCCGTAATGAGCATGCGGCGAATGCGCCCGGCTTTGGTCAACGGCGCGGGAGTACGGCGTGCCTTGGCCTTGGAGCCGGCCTTGCGAGCGACGCGCTGCGCCGATCCAGAGGACTGGCGTGACCCACTGGGATGAGGCGCGCGTGGGGTGCGCTGCGCGCGCACCGTACGGCCCCGCGCCTGGCTACGCGGGCGGGGCGTTGACCGAGATTGGGGGCTGGTGTTTTTGTTCATCGGCGTCCACTTTGCCACCTTCCGGAAGTGAAATCGGGGTGGCGCGACGAGACGCTCGCAAAATCACCGGCGGAAACCCCTGTACCTGGGCTATACAAATATATAAGGAGTATAAAATCTACCCTGGTTTCACACCCTTAACTCTGGCGGTAATACTATTGAAGGCAAAGGCCGCTAGTTTTGCGTGACGCACGCGGAGCTCGCGTGGGATCTTTATCGCACTAACATTATTCTGAGTGCCATATGTTGCCTGCTCGTGGACAATTTCCCCGAGAGGGGCCTGAAAGTTTCTTAATTTGGGTTGCTGTTATCTTTTCGAGACGCTACTGTTACATCTCGTTGGTAACAAGAAGGTCACAATCTCGTAACTAACTCGGTGGGGATGTAACACCCGTTCTGCGCAGATTGTGAAAATGACGAAAGAAGACCTAATGCGAAGCAAAGTTCAGCGTGGCGCCGGCCGCCATCGCAAGATTGTCACCTCGCAGACCGCGAAGGGCCGCATTGCCGTAATGACGGTTGCGGCAGGTGCAGTTTCCACGGCCGGCGTTGGTGGCGCAGCCGCCGCAAACATTCAGTCCGATGACGCGGCCACCACCAAGACGCAGTCCGTTGACTTCGAGCTCGCCTCTGACTCCACCCAAGTTGAGGATGCTGCTGCGGCTCCGGTTGATACCACCCCACAGATCCTCAACGTGGCTGAGGCTAAGCCAGTTACTGATCTGACCGATCAACTCAACAAGGCCATTCAGGCCTCTGAAGAGCGCGCCGCTGCCGACGAGGCTGCTCGCGCCCCGTCCGTAGCTCGCCCTGCCGAAGGCGCATTCACATCCCCATTCGCTATGCGCTGGGGCACCTTCCACAAGGGCGTCGACATCGCCAACTCTCCCGGCACCCCAATCCTTGCCGTCATGGATGGTACGGTCATCGACTCCGGTCCAGCTTCCGGCTTTGGCCAGTGGATCCGCATCATGCACGACGACGGCACCATGACCGTTTATGGTCACATGCAAACTCTTGACGTTGCCGTTGGCGAACATGTGCATGCCGGCCAGAAGATTGCCGGCATGGGCTCGATGGGCTTTTCCACCGGCTCCCACCTCCACTTCGAAGTTCACCCGAACGGTGGAGAGGCAATCGATCCGCAGCCTTGGCTGGCTGAGCGCGGCATCGATATCTAAAGAGCCGCACACCCCAATACCTTCTTGTTGAGCGCTGCAGAGAACTTCTCTGCAGCGCTTTGTCATGCCCACAGATACTCTCCCCTCACCTAGTACACTCGCCCGGAAGATGGGATTACATCAACTGCGCCCCAAACCGCCCCAAGGGCGCACTACACTGCCCTTGGCGCCGCCTGAGGACTCCGCTGCCATTAGTCGCCAGCTAGACCCTCGCCACGGCCCCACAAGGGCGCCAGAAGCATATTCAGGCAAGTCCAGCGCGCAGACTTGTCGCAGGTGAGTGAATATTTTCAGCTTTCAGCCGCCGATACCGCACGAGACTGCGGCCCCAAGCCATGAGCGCCACCCCCAAGGTCCACCCCCAGACCCTAAACCAGTACTTTACAGACGCCACTCTAATCACATGCGTAACACGCGCAACAAGCTGGCATGTTCGAAAGATTTCGAAATATTTCCGCCGCTACCAGCGTTTTTTAAGATTGCGCGGGCCATTCGAGCGGGCTACCTTTTAACTCGTTGCCACGAGCGATTACGAGCGCAAGCATTTCGGCTTTCGGCGTGTCGCGGTTGGCAGTTCAAAGACGCCATCCTCTCTAGGATTTGGGCGCCCCAAGACCATGCACAGCCATGAAAAGGACTTTAACTATGAAGCGCATGAACCGCGCACGCAAGAACGTGGCGCTGAGCATCGTTACGCTTGGCACCGTACTTGCTACCGGCACCACCGCTTTTGCTGCAGAGCCAGTGGCTAGCGTGGACGTATCGGACGGCTCCTCCGAGCCCACCGCTACCAATGTAGATAACGCCGGCGTGGTCGACGCCCTTGTTGGCCTGGCCACCACCACCGTAGGCGTATTGAACGGCGAGGCTACTCCGCAGGTAGATGGAAACGAATCCGGCGGCGTCAATATCGTCCTAGACCCGGGCACTGTACCGGGCCTGAAGGAAGCTTTCGCACCGCAGGGGAATCACTCCGGACTCACCACGAAGCGCGGCAAGGACTCCGCGGGCAATACCGTGGTCTTTCCTACCTCCGGCACGCTTACTTCTGGCTTCGGCCCGCGCTGGGGCACGATGCACAACGGCATCGACGTTGCGAACTCCGTGGGTACCCCGATTCTGGCGGTCATGGACGGCACCGTCATCAACTCCGGCCCAGCACAGGGCTTTGGCAATTGGATCCGCATCCAGCACGATGACGGCACCATCTCCGTCTACGGCCACATGCCGGCAGACCAGCTCAAGGTAAATGTGGGCGAGCGCGTGACCGCGGGTCAGGAAATCGCCGGCATTGGCAACGAGGGCCACTCCACTGGCCCGCACCTCCACTTTGAGATTCACCCAGGTGGAGGAGCACCCGTTGACCCAGTTTCCTGGTTCAACGAGCGCGGCATTTCGGTCTAGAGCTTTTCCATCGGCACCCCGCCGATGAGCATCAGCCGGACCTTACCGGAAGAACCAAAGTCCACGGTGACCGTGGCACGCTTACCGGAGCCGGACGTTTCGATGACGGTACCGAGCCCGTATTTGGCGTGATTGACACGGTCACCCACGGCTAGGTTGAGGTTATTGTTCTTAGGCATCGAGGTCGCCGCCGGCTTGCTGGTGCGCTGCGATGGGGAAGACGCAGCGCGCTGGCCACCGCGGGACCCGCCTCTGCCCCACCCGGACCAGTCGCGGCCGTAGGAACGACCATATTGGTAGTCGTCCTCGCCCCACGCGCCGGTTAAGGAACTATCGGAGTCTTCGCGCCGCCAGTTGATGAGGTCTTCTGGGACCTCGCCGAGGAAGCGGCTGGCGGGATTAGTCACCGGATTGCCCCACGCCGAGCGCAAAATGGCGCGGGTAAGATACAACTGCTCGCGAGCGCGGGTAATGCCCACATAGGCGAGGCGGCGCTCCTCGCTTAGTTCCTTCGGGTCACCCAGTGAGCGCATATGCGGGAATTGGCCATCCTCCCAGCCGGTCAAAAAGACTACGGGGAACTCAAGGCCCTTGGCGGTGTGCAGAGTCATCATGGTGACCACACCGGTCTCGGAATCTGGAATCTGGTCAGCATCGGCCACCAGCGACACCTTTTCCAAGAATGCCTGCAGCGAACCGGGCGCAGCTTCGCCCTCCTCTACTAGCTCGGAGGGGTCCACTGCATCCGCACCGGATGCAGCAAGCTGGTTGGCCGCCTCCGAGGTGAATTCGCGCGCCACCGATACCAACTCGTTGAGGTTATCTAGGCGCGCACCGTCCTGCGGGTCATTCGAATTTTCCAATTCCGCCTTGTATCCCGTGGCATCCAAAATGGCGGAAAGCAGCTCGCCCAAATCCGGTTGGCCGGTAACCTCATCGCGCATGGACGGGATCTGATTGCGGATACCCTCCATCATGTCGTTGAATTTGGTGACTGCGTTAATAGCCCGGGTACCCAGGCCAGGGACGTCGCCCCGGGGGACATCGGCAAGCGCCTTGCCAAAGCTAATGCCGTGGTTTTCCGCATGGAGGGCAATATGCCCCTGCGCCTTGTCACCAATGGCACGCTTAGGCACGTTGATAATGCGGCGCAGGCTTACCGTATCGTCCGGGTTATCCAAGATGCGCAGGTAGGCCACCATATCGCGGATCTCGCGCCGCTCATAAAAGCGCGTGCCACCGACCACCTTGTACGGAATACCGGAACGAATAAAGATATCTTCCAGCGCACGAGAGGCGTTATTGGTGCGGTACATGACCGCGATATCGGAATAGCTGCGGCCCTTATCCGCCAAGGAGTCGATTTCAGAGGCGATGAACCGCGCCTCATCATGCTCATTATCGGCAACATAGCCTACGATCTGCTCGCCCTCACCGTGGGCGGTCCACAGGTTCTTCTCGCGGCGGTTCTCATTCTTGGCAATAACAGCATTGGCCGCATTGAGAATGGTCTGCGTGGAGCGATAGTTCTGTTCCAGCAAGATGGTGTGCGCCTGCGGGTAGTCGCGCTCGAATTCTTGAATATTGCGGATGGTGGCCCCGCGGAAGGCATAAATGGACTGGTCCGAATCGCCCACTACGCACAGCTCGGGGGCATCGGGGCCGAGCTCTCCCCTGCCCACGAGCGCGGCAACTAGGGCGTATTGGGCGTGGTTGGTGTCCTGGTACTCGTCGATAAGTACGTGCTTGAAGCGCCGGCGATAAAAGTCCACCACCTGCTGGTGCTGGGTGAAAATCCGCACCACCTCACCGATGAGATCATCAAAGTCCACGGCATTGGCCGCGCGCAGGCGGCGCTGGTATTCGGCATAGACCTGGGCCACGGTGGTCTCAAACGGGTTCTTGGTCTGCTGCGCCTTTTCCAGTGCGGATTCGGGCCCAATGAGTTCGTTTTTGTGGTTAGAAATCTGATTGGCCAGCACGCGCGGGGTGTACTTCTTCAGATCCAGCTGCAAGTCCTTAGCAATCATGGACAATAGCCGGCGGGCATCATCGCCATCATAAATGGTGAAGTTGGTATTAAGACCCGGCACCAGCTGGGCGTTTTGGCGCAGGATGCGCACGCAGATGGAGTGGAAGGTAGATACCCACATGCGCTCGGCCACGGGGCCTACCAGCCCGCCCACGCGCTCCTTCATTTCCGCGGCGGCCTTATTAGTAAAGGTAATGGCGAGGATCTCCCACGGATTTACCCCGCGATGGCGCATGAGATAGGCAATGCGGCGGGTAAGCACGGCAGTCTTGCCGGAACCAGCGCCGGCCACGATGAGCAGCGGGCTGCCCGAGTGGGTAACGGCCTCTAGTTGCTGTGGATTGAGGCCCTCGGTCAAGGCATCGGGGGATTCGGGCTGCGGGTTCGATGCGCGCGGTGCACCGAAGCCGCCAAAGGGGCTTGGCGTGGGTGCGCCGCCGGTGGACGGGGAAGGGCTAAAAGGAGAGTTTTCGTTCATAATGCCTTCCAACCTACTAGCCCCACCGGACACGCCCCGTTTCCGCCGTGCGAGCTGCTATTTCCTTTTGCGCGGGCGGGTGGCACAATATGGTCTTATGACCGCAGAAGAAAACAAAGACATCGTCGATAACGGCTTGGACATCCGCACCCCTTCGGGAACGGATGATCCCCTTTCTGATGCGGAGATCCAACAGTATCGCGAAGAAATCAACCGCATGGACCGCATCATCTTGGATGCTGCCAAACGCCGCACGGAAGTCTCCCAGGCCATTGGCCGCACCCGCATGAACTCCGGCGGTACCCGCCTGGTCCACACCCGCGAGATCGCCATTTTGAATCAGTTCCGCGATGAACTTGGGGAAGAAGGCCCCACCATCGCCTCGGCGCTACTGCGGATGGGCCGCGGCCGCCTGGGTTAGCCGAATTATTACGACCCAGCCGATACTATGCAGTACCCTGAATTAGCATGAATGCAGTTCTCGTCGCCGTCATAGTCATGCTCGTGCTCGCCCTCCTGCGCGTGCATGTGGTGGTAGCGCTCTTCCTAGGAGCCATCGTCGGCGGGCTCCTGTCCGGCATGGGGCTTGATGCCACCATGGTCGCCTTCCAAGACGGCCTGGGCGGCGGCGCCAAGATTGCCCTAAGCTATGCCCTCTTGGGCGCTTTCGCCATGGGCGTAGCCTCGGCCGGGCTGCCACAGGTCCTGGCCAATTTCCTCATCCGCAAGCTCGGCGGCAGCGGCGAAGCAGACCCTAAGACCGCCCTGGCCACCAAGTGGATCCTCATCCTCGGGCTCATCGCCATGTCCGTGATGAGCCAGAACCTCATCCCGGTCCACATCGCCTTCATTCCGCTCATCATCCCGCCGCTACTTACAGTGATGAATAAGCTGCGCTTGGACCGCCGGCTGATTACTACCTGCCTGACCTTCGGCCTTATCACCACCTACATGTTCATTCCGGTGGGCTTTGGCTCCATCTACTTAAATGACATCCTGCTTTTTAATATCCAGCAGGCAGGGTTGGATACCTCGGATATCAATATCATGCAGGTTATGGGTGTGCCGGCGCTCGGCATGCTCGCAGGCCTACTCATCGCCATCTTCTTTAGTTACCGCAAGCCGCGTGACTATAAGGACCTACCCATCGCCGCTGCGGAGCACCAAGAGACCCCTTCTACCTATAAGGTCTGGGTTTCCGTCGTGGCCATCATTGCCACCTTTGCGGTGCAAATTGTCATGCAGACGCTCGATTTCGAATCCGATGGCCTCATGGTGGGTGCGCTTACCGGCCTGGGTATTTTGCTGCTTACCGGCGCGGTGGATTGGAAGCACGCCGATGACGTTTTCACCAATGGCATGAAGATGATGGCGCTCATCGGCTTCATCATGATCACCGCCCAAGGCTTTGCCTCGGTCATGACGGCCACCAACGAGGTCGGCCCACTGGTGGATGCCACCGCTAACCTCTTTGGCACCAATAAGGTCCTTTCCGCCGGTGCCATGCTGGTGGTGGGCTTGGTAGTCACCATGGGCATCGGCTCGTCTTTTTCCACCCTGCCCATCATTTCCGTCATTTACGTGCCGCTGTGCATGTCGCTAGGCTTTAGCCCCGCGGCCACCGTTGCGCTCATTGGCACGGCAGGCGCGCTTGGCGACGCCGGCTCTCCCGCCTCCGATTCCACCCTCGGCCCCACCGCGGGCTTGGGTGCGGATGGCCAGCACGACCACATCCGCGACTCGGTCATTCCCACCTTCATCCACTTCAATATCCCACTGCTTATCGCCGGTTGGGTAGGCGCACTCATCCTCTAAGACGGCCCGACGCGGTGGCGCTTTCTGGACTACGGTGGGAGGGGTACACGTTGCCAATGCGCTAGTTGCCAGAAAGGCCTACCACCATGGATATCACCGCATCTGCCCAGTGGAGCGAGCTCGCGAAGGTATATGAGGACAAGAAGGACCTCAACCTCCGCGAGCTTTTTGCCGCCGATGCAGACCGCGCCCGCAACTTCACCTTCGACGCCGCCGGGCTGCACGTCGATCTGTCGAAGAACCTGATCGACGGGGACATCGTCAAGCAGCTGGTTGAGGTAGCCAAGGCCGCCGACCTTGAGGCCCGCCGCGATGCCATGTTCGCCGGCGAGCACATCAATAACACCGAGGATCGCGCCGTGCTGCATACCGCACTGCGCATCCCGGTCGAAGATGACTTGAGCGTTGACGGCCAGGATGTTGCCGCCGATGTCCACGAGGTCTTAGGCCGCATGCGTGACTTCGCCACCGCGCTGCGCTCCGGCGCTTGGCTGGGGCACACCGGCCACACCATCAAAAAGGTGGTCAATATCGGCATCGGCGGCTCCGACCTCGGCCCGGCCATGGCGGCCAAGGCATTGCGTTCCTACGAGGTCGCTGGCATCTCCGCAGAGTTCGTTTCCAACGTGGACCCCGCCGATATGGCCGCCACCCTCGATGGCATGGATGCAGAATCCACCCTATTTATCATCGCCTCCAAGACCTTTACCACCCAGGAGACGCTGACCAACGCACACGCCGCGCGCCGCTGGCTCATCGAGCAATTCGATGGCGATGAATCCGCCGTGGCCAAGCACTTTGTCGCTGTATCTACCAACGCGGAAAAGGTAGCCGAGTTCGGCATCGACACCGAGAACATGTTCCCGTTCTGGAACTGGGTCGGCGGCCGCTACTCCGTGGATTGCGCCATCGGCTTGTCCCTCATGTGCACCATCGGCCCAATGGACTTCATGCGCTTCCTCGAGGGCTTCCACGCCATGGACGAGCACTTCCGCACCGCGCCACTGGAAGAAAATGTCCCGGCGCTCATGGGGCTCTTGGGGGTCTGGTACTCCAACTTCTTCGGCGCCCAGACTCACGCCGTGCTGCCCTATTCGCAGGACCTCGGCCGTTTCCCGGCCTACCTGCAGCAGCTGACCATGGAATCCAACGGTAAGTCCGTGCGCCGCGACGGCACCGCGGTCACCGTCCCGTCCACCGGAGAAATCTACTGGGGCGAGCCAGGCACCAATGGCCAACACGCCTTCTTCCAGCTCATGCACCAAGGCACCCGCCTCATCCCGGCGGACTTTATTGGGTTTGCCCGCCCGAAGCAGGACTTCCCCACCGCCGATGGCTCCGGCTCCATGCATGACCTGCTCATGGGCAACTTCTTTGCGCAAACCAAGGTGCTGGCCTTTGGCAAGACCGCAGAAGAAATCGCAGCCGAAGGCGTTGACGAGGCCGTCGTGCCGCACAAGGTCATGCCGGGCAACCGCCCGACCACCACCATCCTGGCTGAGGAGCTCACCCCGCAGACCCTCGGCGCACTCATCGCGCTCTACGAGCACATCGTGTTCACCCAGGGCGTTATCTGGGATATCAACTCCTTTGACCAGTGGGGCGTGGAGCTGGGCAAACAGCAGGCTAATGATCTGGCTCCGGCCGTCTCCGGCGCTGCCACCGCCGACTCCGGCGACCAGTCCACCGACGAGCTCATCGGTTGGTATCGCTCCAACCGCTAAAGGCCCACTTTTAGCCGCGTTATCCCCTCCCACCCACTCGGCGGAGCGGATAACGCGGCTGCTTTATGGCCTCTTTCGGCCCCCGCGATGCAAAACAAGCACGTTCTGCCCAAAATCAGCGCGACATTGGGCGAAACGTGCTTGTTTTGTCAGTGGTCCGCGGAGTTTAGAGCTTGACCATCGGCTCCCAGCCGAAGGGGATGTCCTCCGAGCTCACAATCCGGCGGCCGAAGGGGAAGCAGGTCACCGGAATCATCTTCAGGTTGGCCAGCGCGGCCGGGATGCCAACGATGGTCACTACCTGTGCCGCGGCGGTGGTGACGTGGCCAATGGCCAGCCATAGGCCGGCGACCACGAACCAGACGATGTTGGAGAAGGTGGACATGGAGCCGCTGCCCTTTACCGGCTGCACCACCGAGCGGCCGAATGGCCACAGGGCGAAATTAGCCATGCGGAACGAGGCCACGCCCGCTGGAATGGTGACGATAAAGATACAGGCGATAATGCCAAAGAGGAAGTAGGCCAAGGCTAGGAGGAACCCGCCGGTGATGAACCAAATGATATTGAGAAGGGTACGCATAGCCCCCACCCTAGCGGCCTACGCCGAGAGGTGAAGCGGCTGGCAGTGCGGGCACCACCAGATGATGCGCTCGAGTTCGCCTTCGTCGCCGCCTTGGTCCACGCCGCCGAGCGCGCCCTTGGTAATGAACGTGCCACAGCGGCGGCAGCGCTTGCGATTGCGCCCGAAGACATAGGTGGTCTCCCCAGCGCGGCGCACGCCGGTGGTCACGCGCACCGGGGAGGTGCGATTGGCCCACATGATGCGCCGGGAAATATCGAGGATGCGGGCGGTATCGACCTCGGCCACCGGCGTGGCGGGATGCACGCCGGCCAAGAAACACGCCTCGGCGCGGTATTCATTGCCGATGCCCGCGATGACCTTCTGATCGAGCAGCGCCGCGCCGATGGCGCGCTGCGGCCGGGAGTTGAGCCGGCGCAGGGCCTCCTCGCGATCCCAGTCGGGGTCGAGGATATCCGGACCGAGGTGCGCGATGCGCTGGTGGTAGTGGTCGGCGGGATAGATGTCCACGAAGCCAAGTTGGTGGCCGACGACCTCGATATCGCGCGGGGAATTGGCCAGCTGCAGCACGATGCGGGCGGTGTGTCCGGGCTTGCGCCAGCGATCGCCTGCGTAGTGAATGGCCCAGGTGCCCTCCATCTTGAGGTGGGTGTGCACGATGGTCTGGTCGAATTGCATGAATAGGTGCTTGCCATAGGGCCAGACGCGCTCGCACACCATGCCATCGAGGTGAACGGTGGCGTAGCGCGGCAGGCGGACGGAGCAGCCGGTGACCTCGCGGCCGGCCATAAACTGCAGTCGGTTGGATAGCTGCAGGACGGAATCGCCTTCGGGCATAACACCTCCTATGGATCTTTAGCGGCGGTACCCGCCGCGCGGGCGGAAACCACCATTATTGCGCGGAGCCGGCGGTGGATCATCAAAGCTGAGTTCTTCGATGGCCTCGGTGGCCCGGCGGCCTGCGCGCGGGGTGCGCGGAGCGGCGGCGCGAGCAGAGATGCGCACGCCCTTCGGCGTAATCCCGGCGCCGGCTTCGCGCAGGTGAGCCGCCACATCGGTTTTATGGATGGGGCTACCATTGCACTTTTCGACGACCAACGGGGACAACACTCCCCTCGCCATCATGTCCGTGAGCGCCGAAACTAAGCGGGGATAGACCTCGGCCGAGTCGATGCCGTCGGGCAGCGACTCAATGAAGGTGGTGAGGGTTTTGCCGCCGCGGGTGAGGTGGGCGATGGGTAGGCCGTCGATAAGCACTACCAAAGCGCCGGCCGAGCGGGTGGGGCCGCCTGTGGCCTTGCCGTCGGCGTCGTCGCGCTGCGGCCAGGGCAGGGCCGCACCGTACGGGTTGGCCGGGTCGCAGGCGGCGAGGACATAAGTCTCGGGCTCGGTGGTGCCAGAAGGCCAACCGGTCACGTCCGGGGAATCGGCCAGCCCACGCAGGCGGTCGATAATAGCGGGCGTGGAAAATTGGGCGGCGCCGAGCCCGTCGATGACGTAGCCGCGCATGGCTTTGCCGGATTCCTCGAAGCCGGAGAGCACCTTATAGGCCAGCGCGAAACCGCCGAGCACATCCTCGGCCACGACGGAGCCGCGGGTGAGCACGCCGTAGCGATCGAGCCAGGCCTCGCCGTGGGCGACGGACCGGGAGGTGGCATCGGTGGCGGCAGGGACCGCAAGCGACCACCGGCCCATGACATCGGGCGGGGTCCCCGCGCCCGCGGCGTTCTGCGCTTGGGCGAAGGAGGTGCGCCCCATGCGCAGGCGGGAGCGGGTTGGCCGGCGCTTCGAGCGGTGCGCGGTGTGGCCTGAGCGCGAGCCACCGGATGACAGCCGGGTGCGAATAGGCGCAAAGGAATCGGGGCTTACCAAGCCCATCTCCACTAACCCCCAGAGGGCCTCGCGGATTTCCTCGGTGGTGCCGGGGGCCTCGGCGGCGATATCGGCAAAGAGGAAGCCACCGCCGCGGCCGAGGACATCGAGGATGGCGCGCTGCAGCATGCTGACCCCCTCGGCATCGGTTTCCGGGGCGAGCTGGGCGGCATAGTCCGAGGGCAGCAACATGATCCAGGGGTCGGCCGCACCGGCCTTGCCGGCGCCTAGGATGAGCACCTCACCATTGGAGGTGAGCTCATCGAGCATGGTGGGAGAATAATCGCCCACGCGGGCGGGCAGGATGAGCGATTCCCACGCGGAGGCGGGCAGGCGCACCCCGGCGAGCTGCTCGATGACGGAAAAGACACCATCGGCACCGCGCAGGGCCGGGCGCTTTCCGGCCGGTGCGATGCTATGCCACTCCGGCAAGAAACGGGCGAAGGTAGCTCCCGAGACCGGCTCGGTAGCAGCCCTAGCTGCGGCGAGCGAGCGCGAGCGAATCGTCTTCAGCACCGCGGCGGCGCAGTACTCTTGCTCCTCCACTCCCTGGCGGTAGCGGCCTTCTACTACCCCATCGAGCGCGCCAAGGACGGTGTGCGCGGCGGAAACAGATATGCCGAAGGCTTCGGTGAGATCGCGCAGCACAAACGGTCCGCGGGTGCGCGCCCAGCGCGAGACCAGCTGCGGTAAGGCATCGGAAATGGTGGCCACCTGGGCGGGGATGCCGGGAGGAATGGGGATGCCGAGGGCGTCGCGAAGCAGGGGTGCGTCCTGGGCCTGGGCTAGGTGCTCGCGCCCGCCAATGCGCACGCGCATAATCCGAGTGCCCAGCTGGTCCAGGGCGGATAACGGGACGTCGGTGTGCTCGCCCAGCTCGTCGACGGGAATCGGCCCCAGCACGCGCAGCACGTCCGCCACCTCCTCGGTGGTGCGAGCCCGGCGCGAGGGATCGGTGCGCTGAAGCTGGGCGTGGACCTCGGCGATGATCTCCGGATCGAGCAGCTCGCGCAGCTCCACCGTACCGAGGAGCTTGGCTAGAAGCGCTGGATCGAGGGCCAAGGCGGCCGCGCGCTTTTCCGCCAACGGGGAATCGCCCTCGTACATAAACGCGCCGGTGTAGTTAAACAGCAGCGAGGAGGCAAAGGGCGAAGGCTGCTCGGTGGTGACCTCCGCGATGCGGATGCGGCGATGGCCGAGCTCCCGCATGACTTCCGTAAGCGCAGGAACGTCGTAGACGTCCTGGACACACTCGCGCACCGTCTCCAAGATGATGGGAAAGGACGGGTACTTGCGAGCGACGTCCAAAAGCTGCTCGGCACGCTGGCGCTGCTGCCACAGCGGCGCGCGCTTGCCGGGATTGCGCCTGGGCAAAAGCAGCGCGCGGGCCGCGCACTCGCGGAAGCGGGAGGCAAAGAGCGCAGAATTGCCCACTTGCTCGGCCACGATATCGGCAATCTCATCCGCGTCGAAGGCAAAAATGGCTCCATCGGGCTCGGATTCGGCTTCCGGTAGGCGCAGCACAATGCCGTCATCACCAGCCACAGCCTGCGGATCCATGCCGGTGCGCTCGCCTACCCTGGCCCCCACCGCAAGTGCCCACGCAGAGTTGACCGGCCGGCCAAACGGGGTATGCAGTACCACGCGCCAATCGCCTAGCTCATCGCGGAAGCGCTCAAGCACCAAAGTCTTTTCATCCGGGATAACACCGGTGGCCTCGTTCTGCTCCTGTAGGTAGGCCACGATATTGGAGCGCGCATTATCGTCGGCATCCGCAATTGTCTCCGGCGAGCTAAAAACCTCGCGGCGGTACTCACCCAGTGCCTTGCCCAACTCATAGGGGCGACCCGCACCATCGCCATTCCAAAATGGCAGGCGGCCGGTATGCCCCGGCGCGGGGGTGACCAGCACCTGGTCGCGCGTGATGTCCTCGATGCGCCAACTGGTCGCGCCCAGGGTGAAAACATCGCCCACCCGGGACTCGTAGACCATCTCTTCATCCAGCTCGCCTACCCGGCGCGGCGTGCCACCGGAGCCCTCGCCGGCGCCGGTATAGAGGAATACGCCAAACATGCCTCTATCCGGAATCGTGCCGCCGCTGGTCACGGCCACGCGCTGGGCGCCGGGCCGCGCGGTCATCACCCCCGTCACGCGGTCATAGACCACGCGAGGTTTCAGCTCCGCAAAGTCTGTGGACGGGTACACGCCACTGACCAGGTCCAGCACGGAGTCATAGACCTCGCGCGCCAGGTCGCGGTAGGGCCAGGCCCGGCGGACCATCTCGTACCACTCATCGGCATCGAGCCCATCGTCCCCGGCCGCGGCCACGGCCGCCACCGTCTGCTGTGCCAGCACGTCCAGCGGGTTGCGCGGGGTATGCATCTTCTCAATGAGCCCGGCGCGCATGCGCGCTACCGTCAGCGTGGACTGCACCAGATCCGCGCGATGCTTGGGATAAAAGGAGCCGTGCGATACCGCGCCCACAAAGTGCCCGGCGCGACCCACTCGCTGCAGGCCGGAGGCCACAGAGGGCGGCGATTCCACCTGCACCACCAGCTCCACGGCACCCATATCGATGCCCAGCTCCAGCGAGCTCGTGGCCACCACGGCCTTAAGGGTGCCCTCCTTCAGCATGGTCTCGGTCATCGCGCGCTCGTCCTTGGACACCGAGCCGTGGTGGGCGCGCGCGATAACCGCCGGGGCCTTGCCGGCGACGTCGACCTGCTTCATCAGCTGGGCCGGGTCGCGCCGAGTCTCCGGCGAGAGCGATTCCGGATCGTGCTCGGCCGCATAGAGCTCATTGAGCCGGCTGGTCAGCCGCTCGGCGGTGCGGCGGGAATTGACGAATACCAACGTGGAGCGGTGCGCCATGATCTCCGCATAGAGGTCATCTTCGATATACGGCCAGATGGACTTGGCCGTGGGCAGCGCGGATTCATCCACGGAGGGCGCGCTAATCCCGATGGCATCATCCACTGTCACCTCCCCGATGGTGGAGCCTTGCTCCGGCGTGGGGAGATCGGACATATCCTCCACGGGCACGTGCACGTCCAGCTGCCACTTCTTTTCTGCGGCTGGGGCCACGATCTCTACCGGCCGGTTGCCACCCAAGAAATTCGATACCGCAGATAGCGGCCGCACAGTGGCAGAAAGCCCGATGCGTTGGAAGTCCCCTGCCACCTGCTGCAGGCGCTCCAAGGTCAGCGCTAGGTGCACGCCGCGCTTGGTGCCGGCCAAGGCATGGATCTCATCGATGATGACGGTATCCACCGTCTTCAAAATCCCCGCCGCTTTGGAGGTCAGCATCAAATAGGCCGACTCCGGGGTGGTGATCAAGATATCCGGCGGCTTGCGCACCTGGCGTGCACGCTCGGCAGACGGTGTATCGCCCGAGCGCACGCCTACCGAAATATCCGGTACGTCCAGCCCAAGGTTCTCCGCGGTGCGCGCAATGCCGGTCAGCGGGGCGCGCAGGTTATTTTCCACGTCCACGCCCAGCGCCTTGAGCGGCGAGATATACAGCACCTTCACCCCGGCAGCGGATCCGGTAGTCCCCGAGCCCACCGGCAGAGCTAGCTGGCCCTCGCGCTCGACCAAATTATTCAGCGCCCACAAGAACGCGGCGAGCGTCTTACCGGAGCCGGTAGGAGCCACCACAAGGGCATGCTCACCGCGGGAAATCTTCTCCCAGGCCTGCGCCTGCACGGCGGTAGGAGCAGCAAATACATCCTTAAACCACTGCGCTACTTGGGGCCGGAAGCGGTCGAGGATGTTTTCTGGCATGCCCACACTCTAGTCCGCGTTGTAATGTGGGCACCATGACCGTCGAGATTTCTGATTCCCGCCTGACCAATTCCCTCGCCCAGGGCTGCGGCGAGATCCTTAAGGGTGTGCGCAACGGGGGCCTGCTGCGGGGCCTTTCGCTTGGCGACGCCGGCGATGAGGCCGCCCAAGAATGGATCGCTCGCGTCCTCGAGCAGCACCGTCCCCAGGACGGCATGCTCTCTGAGGAAGCCTCCGATGACCTTGCCCGCTTGAAGAAGGACCGCGTATGGATCGTGGACCCGCTCGACGGCACCAAAGAATTTGCCACCGGCCGCCAGGACTGGGCCGTGCACATTGCCCTAGTAGAAAACGGTATCCCCATCCACGCAGCGGTGGGTCTGCCGGATCTCGGCGTTACTTTTAAGTCCTCGGATGTCCGGGCGGTCACCGGCCCACTGTCTAAGAAGTTCGTTGTCTCCCGCAATCGCCCGCCCAAGGTAGCCGACTACATTGCGGAGAAAATGGGCTATGAAATCGTGGGCGTCGGCTCCGCGGGTGCCAAGGCCATGCACGTGCTGCTGGGCGATTATGACGGTTATATCCACGCCGGCGGCCAGTACGAGTGGGATCAGGCTGCCCCGGTGGGCGTCGCCCAGGCGGCCGGCCTGCACTGCTGCCGCCTGGATGGCTCCGAAATCCGCTTCAATAATGAGGACACCTTCATCCCGGATATCCTCATCTGCCGCCCAGAGCTCAAGGATGAGATCTTGGAGCATGCCCAGGCCTTTGCCGCGGAGCACGGCGGAGTCTAAACTAGTGCGCATGATTGAGACCCCGTACGAGGATCTGCTGAAAAAGGTCCTAGAGACCGGCACGCCCAAAGGCGATCGCACCGGCACCGGAACGCGCTCCATCTTTGGTGCGCAGCTGCGCTATAACCTGGCCGAGTCTTTCCCGCTGCTGACCACCAAGAAGGTCTATTTCCACGCGGTATTGGGCGAGCTTTTATGGTTCCTCAAGGGCGAATCCAATATTAAATTCCTGCAGGACAATAAGGTCCGCATCTGGAATGAGTGGGCGGATGACAATGGTGAACTGGGCCCAGTCTACGGCGTGCAGTGGCGCTCCTGGCCCACCCCGGACGGCCAGCACATTGATCAAATCCAGCAGGCGCTCGACACCCTGAATAACAATCCGGACTCGCGCCGCAACTTGGTCTCTGCATGGAACGTCGCGGAGCTGGACAAGATGGCGCTGATGCCCTGCCACCTGCTCTTCCAGCTCTACGTGGCCGATGGCACCTTGTCCATGCAGGTCTATCAACGCTCGGCCGATATGTTCCTCGGCGTGCCCTTTAATATCGCTTCTTACGCGGCGCTGACCCATATGTTTGCGCAGCAGGCTGGGCTCAAGGTGGGCGAGCTCATCTGGACCGGTGGCGATTGCCATATCTATAACGACCACGTGGAGCAGGTCAAAGAGCAGCTCTCCCGCGAGCCGCGCCCGTACCCGCAGCTCAACCTGCACAAGGCGGAAGACATGTTCTCCTATGACTTCGCCGATTTTGAGATTGAAGGCTACGACCCCCACCCCACCATCAAGGCGCAGGTGTCCGTCTAATGTTGGGCGCAATCTGGGCACAGTCCCTCGATGGAATCATTGGCGATGGCGAGCAAATGCCCTGGCACGTGCCGGAAGACCTCAAGCACTTTAAGGACGTGACCATGGGCGCGCCGGTCATCATGGGCCGGAAGACCTGGGAGTCACTCAATCCTAAATTCCGCCCCCTTCCCGGCCGGGAGAATTACGTGCTCTCCTCCCGCACGCCTGGCCAATGGTCCGCCGGCGCCCAGGTCATCACCGCTATGCCCCCGCTTTCCGACGCCTGGGTCCTCGGCGGCGGCCAAATCTACTCCGCCACCTTGGACCAGGTGGACCGCATTGAGGTCACCCTCATGGGCGTCAATATCGGAAGCACCTACGGCGAAAATTCCATCTACGCCCCCGAAATCCCCGAGGAATTCGGCCTCGCCCACAGCACCGACTGGCTCACCTCCGACAAGGGCCATCTGGAGCTACCCGACCAAGAAGCCAGCGATCTCCCCATCAAATACCGCTTTTTAACCTACGACCGAAAGGATGCAGCCTAATGTCTGTTGCTACCCCAGAAACCAACTCCGACGTCACCATCTTCTACGCCGACTGGTGCCCATTCTGCGCCAAGCTCATTAAAAACCTGGACCGCACCGAAACCCCCTACGCGCTTGTCGACGTCGAGGGTGACAACGCCGAAGACATCAACGCCTGGATCGAATCCGTCAACGACGGCAACCGCATCATCCCCACCGTCCTCTACTCCGACGGCACCCACGAGACCAACCCACCAGCCTCCTCCGTGCGCAATAAGCAGAAGGAATTGGCCGAAAGCTAACCCACGCCCCAGCCATTTCGGGGCACTCCTGCCCCACTGCTATGATTAGCCAAGTTGCACACGCAACCCCGCCCCAGTAGCTCAGGGGATAGAGCACGGCTCTCCTAAAGCCGGTGTCGGTGGTTCGAATCCACTCTGGGGCACTGTGTGAAGTCTCGAGACATCGTTCCTATGGTGTCTCGAGATTTTTCGTTTTTGTTGTGCCCTGGGTGGCGGTGATTTCGTTGTCTTTTTGGTTGTAGTAGACCTTTTCGGCTTCCATCGTGTAGGCGGCTATTTGTTCCCCGGTTGCAGCTATTTTGATGGTGACGTGTTCGTCTTTGCATGTCATGGTGATGGGTTGTCCTGTCCATCGGCGCCCGATGTATAAGCGGCGTAGTTTTCCGCGCCACCGCAGTGTAGTTTTGCCGTTTTTGCCTACTTTGTCTGTACGTAAGCGAAATTCATGTGCGTGCTTGATAGATGCGGGTCTAGCTTTAGGCAGTGCGGTGTAGGCTTCGGCTGGGGTGTAGCGGTGTAGCGCTCTGTGTGGGCGTTTGTAGTTGTAGTATTCGATGATTTCGGTTAGCTGTTTATTGAGTTCTTCGATGCTTTTAGCTGTGGCTTTGTTTGCAAGGGCTACTTTGAGTGTGTGATGGAAGCGCTCTACTTTCCCTTGGGTTTGGGGATGGTACGGCTTTCCGTTCTTTTGGATAATTCCTAGGTCTACTAGGAGTTGTTCGAAGCCGTTGCGGGTAGGTTTATTGCGGTCACAGTTGGTGGTGAAGGCTCTACCATTGTCGGTGAGGGTTGATTGTGGATATCCGTGACGTTTTCCTGCGTGGATGAAGCTTTCTAGGACATTTTCTACTGTGGCGTGTGCGTAGGCGTAGCAGGAAATGATGAACCTTGAGTGGTCATCGAGGATGGTTAAGATAGCGACTTTTCTATGGCCAGTTATTGTCCAGTCGCTGTAGTCCATTTGCCAGGTTTCATTGGGCTGGTCTGCTTGAAACCGTATCCATGAGCTGCGGGGACGCTTTTGTGGTTGTGGGGTTATACGTCCGTTGTTGGCCAGTACTCGGTGAATGGTTGATGGTGCAGGGGCAGGATTGATGCCTTCGCGTTGCAAGTGCCACGCAATAGTGTGTGCTCCTGCGTTTGTGCCTTGTTCTATGAGTTCTTGTCGCAGCTTTAAAATTTGGTCAACCACCGTGGGGGCTAGGGCTCGGGGATTGGTGTGTGGGCGCTTGGACCGGGGTTCTAAGGCTTCTATTCCGCCGTTTTGGTAGCGGCGCTGAAGGGTTCGGATCCATCTGGTGCTGATGTTGAAGTGCTCGGCTGTTTCAGCTTGAGACATGCCGGTAGCAAGCATTGTTTCAATGATGATTTTAGGGGCGGGTTTCGAGTTGTTCTCCACTTCTTCAGCATGGCGGAACTATGTCTCGAGACGAGCGTGTCAAGTTGTTTGTGTGTGGGGCTGGGTTTATAGGTATTTGTCGAAGCGGTCGGGGTAGGCCACGGCCATT
>NZ_JASPIX010000029.1:0-1306 GCF_030229735.1 Corynebacterium sp. MSK074 | reverse complement strand
TGAAGCGTCCTGGGTTTAGTTCCGCTTCTTTTACGGCCCTGTGTTGATGGGCTGGGTGAGATAGTACTCGGTTTCTACTTCCTGTGGGGTGGCGTAGTCCAATGCTTCGTGAAGTCGCTTAGTGTTCCACCAATGCACCCACCGCAAGGTGGCCAGTTCGACTTCTCCGACCGACGTCCACGGGCCCTGGGCATGAATCAGTTCCGCCTTGTAGAGACCGTTGACTGTTTCGGCTAGTGCATTGTCGTAAGAATCGCCGATTGTTCCCACACTCGGGCGGATTCCTGACTCAGCTAGCGCGGTGGAATACTTCAGTGACACGTACTGGCTGCCCCGATCGCTGTGGTGAATTAGTTGGTTTCCATGGATTCGTCCTGCAGTCGTTAACGCATGTTCCAATGCCTCCATGGGCAGCGCATCGGTGCGCATTGTCGAGCGTGTAGCAACACCAACAATTTTTCGGCTGAAGACATCCACGACAAACGCGGTGTAGGCGAATCCTGACAGGGTGCGAACGTAGGTAATGTCGGCAACCCAAAGCCTGCCTGGTGCCTGCGCACGGAAGTTTCGGCGCACTAGGTCCGGGCGATGATCCGGTGTCTTCGGGCTTACCGTTGTTATTGGGGTTCGCCCACGTCTGCGGCCAGAAACACCTGCAAGTTTCATCAGACGTGCGGTCTTGTCGCGACCAATATGAAAGCCTTCGCGGTTCATCGCGTGCCACATTTTGCGGATGCCGTAGACCGAGAAATTCTCCGCATGCACACGCTGTATCTCTGGGATGAGCAGGCTATCGCTTAAGGCTCTTGCGCTGGGAACACGTGTGGTGGCTTTGCGGTAGCCGCGTGAAGTAATGAATCCACGATCTGCTTGTTTAAGGACTCGGCAGATGGCCTCGACCCCAAATTGATCTTTGTACGCGTCGATGTAGGAGATCATTTGGTCGTGGGTCGGTCGAGTTCCGCTGCGAAAAAAGCCGAAGCAGTTTTAAGAATCCCGTTTGCTCGTTTCAGTTCGCGGTTTTCGCGGCGCAGACGCCTGAGTTCTTCTTCCATTGTTTCGCCGCCTGAAGCGTCAGAATTATCGCGTACTGAGGCGCTGTCACGGTACCAGGCCCGCAACGTGTGGTGAGATACTCCAAGCAGCTCACCGACCTCCGTGTAGGCGCGTTGCAGTGAGCAAGACTCCAGGCGGACCATTTCGATGATCTGATGGACCGCCTTCTCCTTGAACTCGACGGAATACTTTCTAGGCATAGTTCAATCCTTCCTTAGCTGAGGTAGGAACTAAACCCAGGACGCTTCAA
>NZ_JASPIX010000028.1:0-1323 GCF_030229735.1 Corynebacterium sp. MSK074 | reverse complement strand
TGGGGTTGCCCGCAAATCGTGGACACGTAGTGGGGCTACCTAGTGCTTAGGCAGCTATTTCTTTTCTACTGGTGGTTAGACCAATGTGGTTTTCGAAGTCGACGGGGCTGACCATTCCTAGTGCAGAGTGCCGGCGCCGACGGTTGTAAACGACTTCCATCCAGTAGGCAACGGCCTTGCGCGCAGCATCGCGGGTAGGCCAACGCTTACGGTCGTAGAACTCGGTTTTAAGCGTCGACCAGAACGACTCAGCCATCGCGTTATCAAAGCACACACCAGTACGCCCCACAGACTGAGCAATGCCCAGGTTATGGCAGACTTCCCAGAGCTTCTCGCTGGTAAATTGCGTTCCGCGGTCAGCGTGGAACACCAGCCCATTAGGAACGTCACCGCGCAGTGTATGTGCCATCCGCAGGGCCCGTTCGACCAGGCATGTATCTTGAACGCTATCCATTGCCCATCCCAGCACCCTGCGGGAATGGCCGTCGCGGACCGCACACAAGTACAACCATCCCTCGCTGGTGCGTAGGTAGGTAATATCCGACATCCACACTCGGTTGAGCTCACCAGTATCAAACATGCGCTTGACCAGGTCAGGAAGAGCTGACTTACGCTTGGATTGAATCGTTGTCACCGGGACAAAGGCACGCGGTGAAATCCCTTCAATGCCCATCATGCGCATCCGCTTAGCCACAGTCTTGCGATTCAGGGTGATCTGGTAGCGCTCGGTAAGTTCTGCGGTGATCCGCGGAGCACCATAAACCTCATCGGAGTCTTTCCAAATCTGATGAATCTTTCGGTCAACGCCATCGTAAAATGCAGCACGATCATTTTCGCCAGATAGTCGCTTCTGCTGCGTATCAGCCCATTTGTAGTATCCAGACCGAGACACTTTTAATAGCCGTGCCATGCGTTTGATGCTGTAGTTTGCCTTCTCCTGCTGCATCAATTCGAACTTTTCTGCTCGCGTTGCTTCGCGGCGAAGAAGGCTGTCGCTTTTGACAAGAACTCATTATCCATCTTGGCTTCCGCCAACTCACGGCGCAGACGGGCATTCTCAGCACGAAGATCCGCCTCACTCATCCCATCCGAGGCCCCTCGGCGTTCACGCTCGAGTTTGACCCACCGGCCTAAAAGCCCGGCGGAGACGCCAATCTCCTTAGCCACATGAGCGATCGGGCGCTCTGACTCGATTACAAGGTTCGCGGCTTCACGCCGGTACTCCGGCGTGTACTTCTTGCGCTGTTGACTCACAATGAACATCCTCTCCTACGGACACAAGATCCGTACAAATAGGGTGTCCACTAAACGAGGGTAACCTCA
>NZ_JASPIX010000027.1:0-1435 GCF_030229735.1 Corynebacterium sp. MSK074 | reverse complement strand
GAGCGTGTCAAGTTGTTTGTGTGTGGGGCTGGGTTTATAGGTATTTGTCGAAGCGGTCGGGGTAGGCCACGGCCATTTGGTTGATGGCTTGTTTCCAGCCGGAAACTCGGGCTCCTTCCATGAGTCTGCCGGCTGTCGCTGAGACTCGTTTGCCCTGCTTCGCTCTCTTTGCAGCTCGTTTGTCTTCGATATTGCAGATCATCAGCCACAGCGTCTTGAGCGCTGATTCATCGTTGGTGAACTGTACCCTGTTGCGGGTAGCTTTACGCAGTTCATTGTTGAATGATTCAATCGAGTTCGTCGTATAGATTACTTTTCTGGCCGCTGGTGGGAACTGCAGAAACGGTACGAAACGCGCCCAAGCATCTCGCCAGACCTTGACTGAGCGTGGATACTTTTCTCCCAATTCAGAGGCTTCAAATTCGTCTAAGGCAGCCTTAGCTGTGGTTTCATCCGTGGCGGTGTAAATCTTTTTCAACGCGGCTGATACGCCCCGGCGATCCCCGTAGGCTACCCACCGGTTAGCGGCACGAATCAGGTGCACGATACAGGTTTGCACCATAGAGTTCGGCCACGTTGCCTCAACTGCTTCAGGCAGACCTTTAAGCCCGTCACAGCAGACGATAAAGACGTCCTTGACCCCACGATTGGAAAGATTGGCACATACCTGCGCCCAAAATGAAGCGCCTTCTTCTTTGGCAATCCACAATCCCAAAATGTGCTTGATACCGTCGAGATCCACGCCGATAGCCATGTACGCGGACTTATTGACCACTCGGCCGCCATCGCGGACTTTAATGCGCAGCGCATCCAGGAAAATGACCGGGTAGAACTCGTCTAGCTGGCGGTTTTGCCAGACCATGACCTCATCGAGGACGGCATCGGTAACCGCGGAAATCGTCTCATGGGAAATATCAACACGCATCGCCGTTGCCATATGGTGCTGGATGTCCCTAATTGTCATCCCACCGGCGTACAAGCTGACTATCATGTCATCGACATCAGTCAAGCGCCTAGAACCTTTAGGAACCATAGTCGGCAAGAATGTTCCAGCCCGATCGCGTGGGACATCAACGGTGACTGGCCCGTAGTTAGAATCCACGGTCTTTGGATATGACCCGTTGCGGTGATTGTCTGTTCCAGCAGCAGCTTTAGCGCTCCTGTCGCCAGACTCGTAGCCCAGGTGGGCATCCATTTCAGCGTTGAGTCCCCTGGTAATCGAGGCTTGCAACATGCCGCGAACCAGGTCATTGGCATCCGTTGTGGATGTGCCTAGGTCATCAATCAGCTTCGCGATTTCAGGGTTAGCAAGCAGCTTCTTTTCAATCGCATCAATCTTGGCCTTATCAGCCGGATCTCGTCGTGCCACAGTAGTCATTCTGGCTTATCTCCTTATGCAGGTTGGAAACCCACACACAAACCATCAGACACTCTC
>NZ_JASPIX010000026.1:0-2051 GCF_030229735.1 Corynebacterium sp. MSK074 | reverse complement strand
TAGAAACCGAGTACTATCTCACCCAGCCCATCAACACAGGGCCGTAAAAGAAGCGGAACTAAACCCAGGACGCTTCAAATTGCTGCTTTCTCATGTACACCGGCGACTCGGGGGCTACAGACGGGAAACTAGTAGGCGTGACCAGGTACGAGATTACACATCACAAATGATGGGGTTAGTGGTGAATACTTACAGGGCATCCCAAATACTTCTTCCCGCTTAGTATTTACCGGCCCGACATCACCTGATTAACGCAACTATTCCGCTACGCTATATATTGAGTTAGATGTCGTCGATGTGCAGAGAGGAAGCGAACATGTACCAGTTTCGAGACTTCCTGGAAACGTGCATGTACACACTTACCGTGTACAGCCAGCACCTCGGCAAGCCATTAACGCGAACCAAGCTAGCAAAACTTCTTTACATCGCAGACTTAAGGGCGGTCGACCAGGGGGTACCTGTCCGCACCGGTGCGGTATGGACATGGGATAGTTTTGGCCCATTCGATGCTGCACTTATGAACCGCGAAGACCAATTAGTTGCCCTCGGTGTCTTTCAGAGAGAACACAATCGAACTATTTATGGAACAGAGTACGCGAAGCTTAGTGTCTCCCCAGATCAATACCGTGACGTGATGGAAAATGCCAGTGACGTCGACCGTAAATTCTTCGAGATCATGCGCGGGGTAGCCCTTCAGTTTGCAGATGCCTCACCCTCTGAGGTTCGCGAATATAGCTACCAGACAGCACCAATGGCTCTGGCTCAATCCGATGACGGTGAACGTGGCTGCGTTTTGGACATGTCCCTCGGGGAATATGGTCACCGACGTACGGTTCAGCGCAGTAGCGCTCTAACCCGCATCCAGGAGCTTCGCGCGAAAAACAACGGAAAGTACACGCATTTTGTCGAAGGCGATCCGACAGAAATACTGCAAGAGACTTCTCGTTTTGACCGCGCTCGGCGACAAGCAAACAGATTGTTACTAGGAAGCGAAGGCAGGGACACTGCCTAATGGTTGCCATTACACGGGGAGACATTTTTATGATCCCCGATGAAGTTTTGACACTGCCGCCAGAAAGCCTGCGGGGCGAACCCCACCTCGAACGTCGCCCTTTCCTAATTTTGTCGAACGACAACAGCAATCTTGACCCTAATTTCCTGGTGGTCATGGGATGCCCAATTTCATCCTCTACGTCATTCCGTACTGGATTCGACGTAAAACTCTCCAGGGGGCAAGGCGGGGTAACGAAGAAATGTTGGATACGTGTGCCAGCGATGCAACCGTTACCCAAAATCCTCGTTGCAACACAGGACAAAACCGGCACTGTCCCCCGCAGTATCTTGGATGAAGTCGACATTTCCCTTGTGCAATATCTAAGCATGGGTGAAGGGTAGTTGGATCACCCTCCCTCTAGAGTCTCTCAGGCATCTTGCCGAACGACCTAGAAGACGTTCCTTCAAGAGGTACTTTGGAGACTTGGCTGATAGGCATTCGTGGGAATTGCTAAAGCGGTTTCGGAGGAAACGCTGACCTAGGAGGATACGTCAGTACTGGTCAAAGAGTTGTTCAAATGTGTCCTGCGCTAGGTCCGACGCCCCCTCTCGCCACCAGCATTGCGCCATCCTAGGCCCCAAATTGCTGAGTGGCCTTTGGGGGCTTTGCAGATTCTCTGTGCGCTTTGGATTTAGAGGTTTAACACCCACTATGGACAAACGCCCTTGATTCTTAGCGGTAGCCACTCCTTGTTAATTGACAACCGCAGCGTTTTCCAAATGTGTGGCCCGAGAACAAAATTTTGCGCAAATGATTACTAAAATTGCGCATTTTGAGCTATACTTTAGTCAATCGATACCCCCTCCAAGCTTCCCATAGGAACAGCTCAATATGAGAGGGGGGCTTTGCTATTCTGAAGCAAGGCGGATTCTAGTGGTCGTGGAAACACTTCTTATGTTTCGGTTGAGTTTATCAGTGCGGCCATTTTCTCGGCTGGTGTTTGAAAGCCCAGGGTTTTGCGGGGGCGGCGGTTGAGTTGCATGGCGACGAATTCTAG
>NZ_JASPIX010000025.1:0-3200 GCF_030229735.1 Corynebacterium sp. MSK074 | reverse complement strand
TTCGGTGACACCGTAGTCATTATCGGTGAAACTCCTTCTAGATCAGAGCCTCACACACAAACTTCCTGACACCCTCCAGAAACGGCACGAACCGCTCCCAAGCGTCGCGCCAGACTTTGACCGACTGCGGGTATTTCCGGCCCAGTTCACTGGCTTCGAACGCATCCAAGGCGGCACGGGCGGTGTCCTCGTTTGCGGCCGTGTAGACCTCACGCAGCGCCCGGGAGACACCTTTGCGGTCCTGATACGACACCCACCGGTTCGCAGCCCGAATCAGGTGCACAATACAGGTCTGCACCATGGAATTCGGCCAGGTTGCCTCCACGGCTTCCGGCAAGCCTTTGAGCCCGTCGCAGCACACGATGAACACGTCTTGGACACCGCGGTTAGCCAGATCCGCACACACCGATGCCCAGAATGCGGCGCCTTCATTGTCGGCGATCCACAGTCCCAGGATGTGCTTGATGCCGTCCATGTCGACACCAACCGCCATGTAGCAAGCCTTGTTGACCACGCGGTGGCCGTCACGGATTTTCACGCGTAGCGCGTCGAGGAAGATCACCGGGTAAAACTCGTCGAGCTGGCGGTTTTGCCAGATCATGACTTCGTCCAAGACCGCATCGGTAATGGTGCTGATCGTATCCGGGCTCATATCCACCCCAAGGGTGGTCGCGAGGTGATGCTGGATATCGCGCACGGTCATCCCACCGGCGTAGAGCGAGATAATCATGTCGTCGAGTTCTGTGAGCCTGCGTGCACCCTTGGGCACCATCCGGGGAGTAAACGTGCCGGCACGATCCCTGGGCACGGTCACCTCAACTGCGCCGTAGCCAGAATTGACGGTCTTGGTGTACGACCCGTTACGGTGATTATTCTCCTGTGCGGTTTCGACCTGGGATTTCGCTTTGCGGTCGGAATGGCCGTAGCCCAAGTGCGCATCCATCTCCGCCTTAAGGCCAGCGTTGATCGATGCCTGCAGCAGGCCTTTGACCAGCTCGCTTGCATCATCAGCAGAAGTCGACAGCTCGCTGATCAAGCTGGCGATTTCAGGATTTTCCATCAGCTTCTCGCTGATCTCGTTGACCCTCGCCGGGTCATGGCTTTTCTTCGGTGACACCGTAGTCATTATCGGTGAAACTCCTTCTAGATCAGAGCCTCACACACAAACTTCCTGACACCCTTCAGGAATGACAGGCGAGGAGCAATCCGCGGGGACGGATAAGGCCACAGCGCGTTCAAATGTCTCACATGAGTGCAACGGTGAGGGGTGTAGAGAACGCACGGTGGGCGGTTGCGAATAAGTGACCACGCTGGCAGCCAAGAGGTACGAGCGATGAAAGATCAGCTCGAGCATTAGCGAACGTACTGACGTCGCTTTATTAGGTGTACTGACCGGGTACGTTGCGGGCACGCCGGTTCGGCGCACCGCCACAGCCGCTTGCGCCACACCAGCAGCACCGGCCGCCCCGCCGAGGGGATGTCACGCACCAGATGCTCACGCCGGCCGTGGGCCACCGCGACCACCCCGCACCGCGGGCACCCGGTCACCGACTCGGAGGTCTCCACCAACAGCTCCAGCTCACCGCCGTACTCACCGACGGCAAGCACCACCAACCCCGAGATGCCGAGCATCGCAGCGGGCAGGACGGTAGCCTCAACACTCACCTGGGACTCCTCTCGATCCGTTGCTTGGTCGCTACGAATCGTGGAGTCCCAGGCCCGTCTTCACCAGCCCAACCCGGTCAGCGCGTCGCAACCCGGCTACCACGCTTGGTGAGGAAAAGCTGCTAACATGGTTCGGCGACGGCCCGGGCACGTCCTTGTTCCTAACCGTCGTGCGCTGGGGTCCGCGTGGACCGCTCGGCCAGCGTCCATCCAGTCAGGAGGCAGTCAGCAAATGTTCGACGACAACGGCTCATTCCTACTCGCCATGTTCGAGTTCTTCATCTTCTTCGCATGGCTCATGTCCCTGTGGTGGATCTTCGGAGATCTCTTCCGCAGCAAGGACCTCGGCGGCTTCGCAAAGGCGCTGTGGGTGGTGTTCATCCTCGCGCTGCCGTTCATCGGAATGCTCGCGTACCTGCTTGTTCGAGGTCGGGGGATGACCGACCGCGCGGTCGAGGCGCGCCAGGAGCTCCAGCAGCGGCAGGATGAGTACATCAAGTCCGTCGCCGGCGGCTCCGCCGGATCGAGCCCGACCGATGAGATCGCCTCGGCGAAGGCCCTTCTCGACTCGGGAGCGATTACCCAGCAGGAGTTCGACCAGATCAAGGCAAGGGCGCTCTCCTCGGTCTGACCCTGGTCCGCTCCCTCGCCAGCCGCAGCGTCGCGGTCCGAGGGCGGCCATCCGGCGCGGCCTAGGTATTCGCCAAGCTTCAATGAAATGCAAAAGCCCCCTTACCTCCCACGCAAGAAACGCGGCAAGTAAGGGGGCTTAACTAGTACCGTTCGGCGTGCTTGATTTCTAGCGGTCGTGGAAACACCTGACATGGGTTGGGTGATTGTGTGGAGTCGAAATGGGTTCCGGATTCTGTTGTCGTGGCGCGGTTTGCGTCGTTGGTTCGGGCTGGTAGTTCAATACGGGCGGCTGCTGGTGTGGTTGGTTTACCGCGGTCGGTGGCTTATCGGCTTGCTGGTGAGTTGGACTTGCCGCGCAAGCGCCGCAGGCGCATTAGCTCGGCTGACAGTGAGGAAATAGCTCGCCTGTGGCTTGAAGGTGTGGCGCCAATGGATATTGCGCGCCAGCTTTCCATAGGCTCTACTCCGGTATATCGAATCGGTATTGAGCTTGGTTTGTGGAAACGCAATCCGTACGGCCGCAAAGCTGCAGCAACAACTCGCCGGTGTAGCTATCTGCAACTGCGTGTAAATGCTTTAGGACGCAAAGATGCCGCTTTAGCCTGTGGCATTCATCCGCGTAATGCTGCTGATATAGACAAAGGCGTCATTAAGCTTTCCACCGGGCGTGTGCCTTTTGTCCCGGATGGCCCGGATGTGGCGCTGTATAACAGGCTTATGCAGGTAATCGAGTACGTTGATGGTCGCCAAGCAGTTCCAGTTCAGGTTATTCCACAACAGCGTATCGATAGGCGTATTTCTTCGCGCTATCTATCGATAGAAGAGCGCGAGCTCATCTTTGATCTTGACCGGCAAGGCAAAGGTGTACGTGAGATAGCTCGGCGTCTTCAGCGCTCTGCTGG
>NZ_JASPIX010000024.1:0-3996 GCF_030229735.1 Corynebacterium sp. MSK074 | reverse complement strand
TGACTCACAATGAACATCCTCTCCTACGGACACAAGATCCGTACAAATAGGGTGTCCACTAAACGAGGGTAACCTCAAATCGGGACAGATATAGAAAGATAAGTCCTTAGAGTAATTGATTCATCGCTAATCCGGCCGTGCCAGCGGTTGGGAAGGAGAATGACCATGAAGGCTTTGTATTGGGCATCTATTTTCTACCTCGTGTTGGGCTTGGGTGCTGGCGTGTTTTATCGAGAATTCACGCGGGCTAATGATTTCCCTGCGGGTGAGTTTACTCAGCTAAGTGTGGCGCATACTCACCTGCTAGCGCTCGGTTTCATGATGAGTCTTATTTTCTTGGTATTGGAGAAGGTCTTTGGCCTGTCGCGCAGCCGCGGTCAGTTCAATGCGTTCTTCTGGCTCTATAACGTCGGCGTGGTCGTCACTGTTGGCGCCATGATCTGGCACGGATGCCTGACCGTACTGGGGGAGGAGTCCTCTGCAATGATCTCTGGTATCGCTGGACTTGGACACATCCTTATTACGGTGGGCCTAATTGCATTCATCGCAGCGCTTGGTAATGCCATCGGTGAGTCCCAAGAAACTAAGTCCCAGGCAGCAGGTGAATAACAATGAGTGAGGCTGTCTCAAAGTGCCACAACGTCGGTTCTGCGAGATGGGAGCTCACCAAAACAAATGACCCTCATGGTCCCTACATAGTATTTTTGGAGAACTGCTCGGTCACAAGGAAAGTGCTGGTGGTTGAGGAGAAAAATGAACTTTCCTGGTCTGCTTGGCGTGTTTGTCATCGCAGATTAAATGAGAATCGACTTTTCGTCATCCACAAGGAGGGCTTGCCCATCTCTCAGGAGAAGCAGATTCCATTCTCGGCCGTAGGTCTCGACAGTCTGACTGATGACCTCTATTGAATAGGGCCCAGTGGTTCCCTGTGCATGAGGAACGATGACATGTGAAGTGAGGTTTAGCCCAGTGTAGTCGGTGAGCTGCGGTGCCGTTTTGGGATCGTCCATGATTGATGCCGGCTCAATTGACGGGCCGGCAATAATCGCTCCTGCAGAACTTCCAGCGTAAAGCTTTCCTTGATTTACCGCATCAGTTAGTAGACGATCGGCACCCGTTGACCTCAGTGCATTAAGAAGGCGGAACACCTCGCCGCTCGCGACATAAATGCAGTTGGCTGAGGCAATCTCATATTGAAGATGGTTTGATTTTGATTGTGACAGGGTGAGAGGAACTAAAGTTTCTGCTGCTTCTCCAATTGCTTTCCGTTCTGCTTGCGCAAACGGTGTATCGCGCATCTCTGAAGCGGCATCATCGATATATAGCACCCGACCCGAAATGTAGTTGCCTAAGTCAGGGTGCAGGAATGAGGCAAGTAGCAGTTTCATGGGCCCAGACTACGAAATTCTTGCCACTCCGACCATTCGAAGAGCAAAAGTCTCAAGATACCAACCGGAACGATGTCTCGAGGCTTCACATGGGGACAGTCGAGTAATCCCTAGCCCGGGCTACTCCACTACTGGCCCAGCTGAGCTTCCTCTCGCCATTTCTGAGTATTCCTCACACTGCCGCTGCCCGAAATGGGATGGTTCCGTCAAGACAAAAGTTTCTTGATGCCCTCGGAGAGGATCTCTTGTGGGCTAATGTGGTGCGCCGCGTGGAGGCGGGCATAAGTCGGCGCTTGTTCGGGGTTGATGGCAACACGCTTTTCGTCGGGCGCCATGGGCGCGGTCAGGGCGGCGCCGATCACTAGGTTTGATAACCGGTAGGCAGTTCCCAACGGATCCGAGACTCCCTCTCGTTCAAGCAGGACGCACATACGCTCAGAAAGGGCCAGGTAAGCAGGGCCTCTGGGGGCACGCATGCCGATGACCTGACCGGCCCACCGGTGGGTTGTGAGGTGCGTGAAGAAAGCTTGCATCAGAGCGGGCAGGTCGGCGTTGTTGATCGACTCGGACATCACGGGATCGTCTGCAAGCACTACATCGAGAGCAAGGTCGAACAAGTCGTCTACCGACTTCACACGGGAGTACAGGCTAGCTGGGGCGACGCCCACCTGTTGCGCCACAGACCTCATGGTGAGTGCCTTCAAACCACCTTCGTCCAACAGTCTGCCCGATGCTCTTGCAACTTCCGCAATATCCACGGCGCGATGGCGTTGCACAGGTTTCCGATGTTCCCAGTAGCTCACCCCACCAGCCTAACCAAACATGCTTGAACCACCTATCCAAACTATGTTAGTTTTGGCACATGCTGGATGCTACCAACCTTCCGATCGCTCTTGAGAACACTCGCCTACGCCTTCTCTCCGAACTGGACGCAGACGCGTATGCAGCAGGCACAAAAGACGAAGCTGTGCGGCGCTTCGCTCATCTGCCTGAACCTGATTACACCCCCGAGTCCGTGCGACGGATGATCTGTGACGAGGTTGCGACGGGCCTCTCGTCCGGCACGTTGGCAGTCCTAGCACTTGCCGACGCCGAGACCGACCGGTTCGTGGGTTCCGTGGTTCTCTTTGACGTTAGCTCCGAGGCTGCCGAGGTCGGGTTCTGGATTCATCCAGGTGCGCGAGGGGAAGGACATGCCCGTCGGGGCTTGGAGCTGGCATCACGCTTCGCGCGCAACAGTGGACTTAGAACCTTGACAGCACGCACGCTTCCGGAAAACAAGGCCTCCCAGCACTGCTTGACGACGGCGAGATTCCGCGAGACCGGACGAGGCGTAGGGACCACGCCCGCAGGACAGCGCGAGGAATTGTTCCACTACCAGCGCGATCTCGTGACCGCCGCCCAGTGGCCGTTGGTGACAGAACGACTTCGACTCCGTCTGCATGAGACAGACGATGTCGCATGGCTTCACAAGCTGTACTCGCAACCTGACGTTGCTCGTTTCCTGTTGGACGAGCCATGGACTGTGGAAGTTACCCGTGACAAGCTCACGGAGCGGCTATCAAAAACTGACCTCGATGGTGAGACTGCTGCACTTGCACTAGTCATCGAGTATGACGGCACCCCCATAGGAGACGTCACACTGTGGCTTACAGATAAGGAGCACCGTCAGGGCGAGATCGGGTGGGTTTTAAACCCGGCACACGCTGGGCAAGGATTCGCAAGCGAAGCTGTTCGCGCGGTACTTGCTCTCGGGTTTGACCATTACCATCTCCGCCGCATCACAGCGCAGATGGATGCCCGCAACAGCGCCTCAGCGGCACTTGCTAAGCGCGTTGGACTCCGGCTCGAAGCGCATCACGTCCAAGACTGGTTCAGCAAGGGCGAATGGACCGACACCCTCATCTACGCGAGACTCGCCTCCGAGAACTTTAGCCAATAAATGGTGTCTGATTTGAAATGAGCAGCAGCTGGACGCCATTAGCGGATAGCGAACTCTAGTTGCGTTTTCAGGCACAGATCTCGGATGGCAGTCCGCGCATAACAGGAAATGCCCCACCTACTTTTGTAGGAAGAGGCATTGTTTCATGCTTTCGGGGGTTGTTCGAACAATCAAACCTAATTCTTCGAACCCCCAATGGTGCCCCAGAGTGTGTCTGAGTTCATGACATATTTGACAGCCTGTGCCTGAGGGAACCGTCGTGATGCTTGACAGGTGAGTCGCGACATTGGGGCTACCTTACCGTGTTGGGTGATACTTGACTGGTGAGTCGGGACATGTTTGACACTATGAACAGTCCTAACCGCAATATGGCCATCGTCAAAGCTGTACGCCATCAAGGTCGCAATCCAGTGGCGTCGAAATAGAGTGTGGCCATTTAGGACCTAGGGCACCTTCTAAAGTCGGAGAGGGGGAAGGGCCCCGTCCGCCAGACGTAAGTGTCCTTTACGACGTCTTAGTGCTGCTGCTCGGAACGGTGAACCTTTGTACTGACCATCCGATCGAAGAAACCGGCACTCCAGAACAAAAAGTGAGGTTACCCTCGTTTAGTGGACACCCTATTTGTACGGATCTTGTGTCCGTAGGAGAGGATGTTCATTGTGAGTC
>NZ_JASPIX010000023.1:1911-3311 GCF_030229735.1 Corynebacterium sp. MSK074 | reverse complement strand
ACCCATGCACGACGCTCCCCTACCCAAACAAAAAAAGTTTGCCGCGGCTTCGGCGGTGTACTTGAGCCCCACTACATTGTCGGCGCAGAACCACTCGACCAGTGAGCTATTACGCACTCTTTCAAGGATGGCTGCTTCTAAGCCAACCTCCTGGCTGTCTTCGCGATCCCACATCCTTTTCCACTTAGTACACCCTTAGGGGCCTTAACCGGCGATCTGGGCTGTTTCCCTCTCGACTATGAAGCTTATCCCCCACAGTCTCACTGCCGTACAACACAATTAGTGGCATTCGGAGTTTGGCTGACATTGCTAAGATTGTAGTCCCGCTCAACCAACCAGTCGCTCTACCTCCACCAAGCTATAATACGACGCTGCACCTAAATGCATTTCGGGGAGAACCAGCTATCACGGAGTTTGATTGGCCTTTCACCCCTACCCACAGCTCATCCCCGCAGTTTTCAACCTACGTGGGTTCGCGCCTCCACAACCTCTTACAGCTGCTTCACACTGGCCATGGGTAGATCACCCCGCTTCGGGTCCAGGACATGCCACTTGACACCCCATTAGGATTCGGTTTCCCTACGGCTACCCCACACGGGTTAACCTCGCGACATGCCGCTGACTCGCAGGCTCATTCTTCAAAAGGCACGCCATCACACACAAACGGTGCTCTGACGGATTGTAAGCACATGGTTTCAGGAACTATTTCACTCCCCTCCCGGGGTACTTTTCACCATTCCCTCACGGTACTCATACACTATCGGTCACACTGAGTATTTAGGCTTACCGGGTGGTCCCGGCAGATTCACAGCAGATTCCACGAGCCCGCTGCTACTCGGGCAACCCAACAACCCACATGCCATTGTCTTCAACTACAGGACTCTCACCTTCTCCGGCAGGCCATTCCAAACCACTTCACCTAACAACAACACACGAGCGGACCATCAGTAGCTAGTCCACATTGGGGCCCACAACACCGCACACACAACCCCTACCAGGTATCACATGCACACGGTTTAGCCTCATCCACGTTCGTTCGCCACTACTAGCAGAATCATTATTATTTTCTCCTCCTACGGGTACTGAGATGTTTCACTTCCCCGCGTAAACCCCCACAACAGCTATGAATTCACTGAAGGGTAACCCCACATAACCAGGGCCAGGTTTCCCCATTCGGACATCCTCGGATCAACGCTCAATTGACAACTCCCCGAGGCTTAACGCAGCCTTTCACGTCCTTCATCGGCTCAGCATGCCAAGGCATCCACCATGCGCCCTTAATAACGAACACACAAACCACCACACACAACAAAAATCATGCGGGTGGCCACACAAGTGAACTTGACAAAAAATTGATTAAAGAAAAAAGAAATCACACAAACACACACAAACAAACCACA
>NZ_JASPIX010000023.1:0-1811 GCF_030229735.1 Corynebacterium sp. MSK074 | reverse complement strand
ATGACACTCGCATACTCAACCAACCACAGGGTGCAACTGCACCCACAATAAAGCTCCTTAGAAAGGAGGTGATCCACCCGCACCTTCCGGTACGGGTACCTTGTTACGACTTCGTCCCAATCGCCGATCCCACCTTCGACGGCTCCCTAACAAGTTTGGGCCACCGGCTTCGGGTGTTACCAACTTTCATGACGTGACGGGCGGTGTGTACAAGGCCCGGGAACGTATTCACCGCAGCATTGCTGATCTGCGATTACTAGCGACTCCGACTTCATGGGGTCGAGTTGCAGACCCCAATCCGAACTAAGGCCGGCTTTCAGCGATTCGCTCCACCTCACAGTGTCGCTGCGCGTTGTACCGACCATTGTAGCATGTGTGAAGCCCTGGACATAAGGGGCATGATGATTTGACGTCATCCCCACCTTCCTCCGAGTTGACCCCGGCAGTCTCTCATGAGTCCCCAACCAAATGCTGGCAACATAAGACAAGGGTTGCGCTCGTTGCGGGACTTAACCCAACATCTCACGACACGAGCTGACGACAACCATGCACCACCTGTACACCAGCCACAAAGGGAAAGACTATCTCTAGCCCGATCCGGTGTATGTCAAGCCCAGGTAAGGTTCTTCGCGTTGCATCGAATTAATCCACATGCTCCGCCGCTTGTGCGGGCCCCCGTCAATTCCTTTGAGTTTTAGCCTTGCGGCCGTACTCCCCAGGCGGGGCGCTTAATGCGTTAGCTACGGCACGAAAGTCGTGAAAAGACCCTCACACCTAGCGCCCACCGTTTACGGCATGGACTACCAGGGTATCTAATCCTGTTCGCTACCCATGCTTTCGCTCCTCAGCGTCAGTAACTGCCCAGTAACCTGCCTTCGCCATCGGTGTTCCTCCTGATATCTGCGCATTTCACCGCTACACCAGGAATTCCAGTTACCCCTACAGTACTCAAGTTATGCCCGTATCGCCTGCACGCCCGGAGTTAAGCCCCGGAATTTCACAGACGACGCGACAAACCACCTACGAGCCCTTTACGCCCAGTAATTCCGGACAACGCTCGCACCCTACGTATTACCGCGGCTGCTGGCACGTAGTTAGCCGGTGCTTCTTATCTAGGTACCGTCACAAAAAGCTTCGTCCCTAGCGAAAGGAGTTTACAACCCGAAGGCCGTCATCCCCCACGCGGCGTCGCTGCATCAGGCTTGCGCCCATTGTGCAATATTCCCCACTGCTGCCTCCCGTAGGAGTCTGGGCCGTATCTCAGTCCCAATGTGGCCGTCCACCCTCTCAGGCCGGCTACCCGTCGCCGCCTTGGTAGGCCATTACCCCACCAACAAGCTGATAGGCCGCGAGCTCATCCTACACCGAAAAAACTTTCCAACCATCACACTAAAAATGGCTCCTATCCGGTATTAGACCCAGTTTCCCAGGCTTATCCCGAAGTGCAGGGCAGATCACCCACGTGTTACTCACCCGTTCGCCACTCGAGTACCCTGCAAGCAGGGCCTTTCCGTTCGACTTGCATGTGTTAAGCACGCCGCCAGCGTTCGTCCTGAGCCAGGATCAAACTCTCCACAAAAAAATTTCAGAACAAAATCCGAAACAGGCCGTGAAAAGCCCGAAACCCAACAAAAGAACAAACCACCACAAACCACAAAAGCCTGTGCTGGCGTCCAAAAAATTACTACAAAGAAAAAATAAACAGTTCCCTCAACCCGACGGGGTCAAAAATAAGGAAACCAAAAAGTTGAACACAATCACATGCCAACCAATCCATCTCAATGCAGCCGAAACACCAAACAGCATTCAAA
>NZ_JASPIX010000022.1:0-6432 GCF_030229735.1 Corynebacterium sp. MSK074 | reverse complement strand
GAACTCGACGGAATACTTTCTAGGCATAGTTCAATCCTTCCTTAGCTGAGGTAGGAACTAAACCCAGGACGCTTCAATTTCATCCGTATGGTCCCTTTTCCCTTCGGGCCATTAGTGGTGGTAGGAGTGGACTAAGAGAGACGCTGGTAGGCGCGGTTTTAGTGACAGAAGGGATGAGAAAGGCCCCCGCTGAACGTAACCATTCATGGTGTTCGGTGGGGGCTAGAGGGGGAGGGAGTTATGGAGCGTAGAGCTGTTTACACTCGCTCCCACGTCCCAAGGAAGATATTCGTTTCAATACCTTGTAGCCTCAGTCGCCGTGCGGTGCAGTACGCGCCGCCCTTGCTGCGGGCAATGTAGACCAGCTCACCTGTGTCGGCTGTGCGCACCTCAAAGCGGCACATCTTGTCGAGAATGGCCGTGGTATCGCCTTCGACTGCGTGGTGCGGGCGGTGTCATGGAATGTGGGTGCCTTCGGTGGTGTTCCATTGTGGACCGAAGAACACTTCGTCAACCACTCGGTATTCTAAGGGCTTTTCGCGCCTGCAGGAGGTCTCCTCGCAGGGCACGGACGAATTGTCGTTGGAGTGAAACGTGCGCCAGGACGTACGGTCGAACGTGTATGACGGCTTTCAGGCTTAGTGAGCTTCTGTGGGTCTACGTCTGCCTCGACGGTGATCTCACCGTTGCCGTCCGAGCCACGAAGGAGTGCGTGCAATAGGGCGGTCGGGGCGCAGGGGCATGTGTTCGCTGTCCGGCCCGAGCACTCGAAGCGTACATGCGTGCCGGTCGGCAAAGCGGGTAAGTAAGGACAATTGCTCGCGGTCAATGTAGAACCGCAGCTGCAGCGGAACTGTGTGGAGTCGTCTGCGAGGTGGTGGACGGTTGGGCTGAATGAGTGTGGAGGGTGCCCATAGCTGGACATCGTTGCAGGTCCTGGGATTTTTTCTTCTCGGCGGGGGTCGAGGCTCATGGAAAACTCGACTGTCGTGACGCACTTTCGGTGTACCCTGCACGGGGACTCTGAGGTCACGAGCGATGTCGAGCGCTCACGCTGCGCTACGGTGGGCCGTGGGTTATGGTGGTGATGCACCTAGCAAGCGCACCCCCCGAGCGCTATAGGTGCGAGAAAGTGGCCTCCTGATTGCGTGGCCCGCTCACGGCCTGCCACCACCCCCTCCGGCAGGCCGTGAGTCTTTGTGTGAAGATGTCTGCCGAACCTAATGGTCTCGCAAGAAGTCAAGTTGCTCCCCGGAGCCGCCTCGTTCCGCTACTTCGCTCTCCCCGCTGACTCGCGCGTTGGTGACCCGCACGCGGCGCACTTCAAGGAACTCTGCCTTTTCGGCAACTCCATCTACCTCAAGGAATACGCCACGACCGTGTGCCTCCAAGGCCTTGTCGTAGTCTGCCTCGTTCAAGCGGACGGTGAAAACGCGCGTCTTGCCGTCTCGTCCCGTTCCTCGCATCTTGATCCGTCGCGAGTCCGGTTCGTCCCACTGGCGCATTAGTCCAATGACTTCTCCAGCAACGACCATTTCGAGTGACTGCGGCTCCTGCCTCAAGGTTGCAATGCCAACTTCAACGGCCTCGGTCAACGTTGGTTCGAGAACGACTGCCCCGCGGGACGATACGACAGACGGTTCGTCAGCCTTGGTCTTGATAAATTCGACCGAAATTTCCGTCTCGTCCGCGCCAATGAGGCTTTGGAAACCGGATAACATTTCTACGGACACACCTTGCGTCATTGCCCAATTGAATGCATCCGGGTTGCCGTTCTTGCGGAACTCTTCGAGTACTTCCTTGGTTGCCTGCACAGACGTGAATACCGTCTCGGAGACTTCGCGAGACGACAGTTGGGAACTTTTCTTGATTTTTGCGCTATTGCTGATTGACAGCGGAACCGTCGCCGGGACGAAGGCTTTGACAACGTAGCTGCCAACCTCAGTTTGACCCATAAGACACGAGTCGAGGTAGTTATCCGCAATGACAAGGTTGGAACGTCGGAACCAGCGCATATACTCTTGACTGGCTTTGGCACCAGATTTCAGTACCTCTTCCAGGCCTGCCACGAGGCGCGCGCCGATTCGCCAGTCGACAACACCGCTTCGTACAGTCGGCCCGTCGGTCGACACGACGAACTTGTCGAGGGCGCGTTCAAGGCGGAGCTGGGAGGTCGCCAATTCTTCGATGACGTTGGCGGCGCTAAGGTCTGCCAGCTCGGTCAGTGCGCGGTGGATGATCCGCTGGAAGTCGGGAGCCTCGGGATTGTGGGGTAAGAACACTCCGGCTTCTTCACGAACCACCGCAGTCTCAAGTTTTGCCGTAGGGGAGGGGACCCACAGCGACATGCGCGGGTTGTCCTCGGACTGCTTAACCCAAGACAGCTCAGTCAAGGTCAGTTCGAGAGCCTGGATGTTAAGAGGTGCGTTGTTCATAGTGGAAGCTCCCCTCTACGGTGGAGGGCGAACAATTCGACGAGTGCAGCGTCATCGAAAACGTTGGCGGTCGGAACATTGACGATCACGTCGCCGCCGTCGGCCACAGTCGACGGCTGTGCGCCCGTGAGGTTAATCCAATAGTTGCGGGCGCTTAAGTGCGTGAGCGTTTCCTCATGCCCGACCCATTCGTCCATGTCAGGGTGAACGAGTTGGGCGACGAGAATCAGCGGCTCGTGTTTTCCCTCGAAGCGGTAGTCGTCGTAGCGCTGCTTGGACACTTTCACCTTAACGAACTCGTCTGTAGCATTGCCCTTCTCGGTGCATTTGAGCTGCAGGTTAATCGTCAATCGGTCGCGCACATTTTTCGTTTCGTGGGTGACGGTGACGTCAATGCCGGTGTCGATACTCTCTGTTTTTGCAACGCACCCTGCGGCCCCTGCGATGGCGTGGATAACACCGGCCTGGAACTCTTCTTTGAGTTCGGTGCGGCGGGTGGGGCGACCGCGAACCCACACCTTCTCGTACCCGGGTTTAATCGCCAATGCAGTCATAAGGGCAAATTTTAGTGGATGTTCGCGGTCTTAGCTGGGGTATGGGGTAGGAAAAGTGTTATTTCGTCAGCGCATCGAAAACGTCATCTGGTAGTGCCTTGATATAAGCGATCCTCGCTATGATCGCCGCTTCGAGATTCGCTACGGATAGACGCATCGACGGCTCGAAAAACTCACCTTGCCCCACTGGAGAGGTGATTAACGCTGCTGCGTCATAGTTAGACTCAGCGACCATGCGCTCGAAGAAAATCCGGTAGCGGTCGATGTACGACGTGTCGTAGAAGATGGGGTCTGGCTCGAATGGCATCCGTCCCGGTAGGCCGACTGGCCTCGTCGAACCGTCAGCCGATTCGACGAGCATGACGAACCCTAACCACGGCTTTAACCTCCCAAACAGTCCGCGCTCGGCAGCCATTTGCGAGTCAGCGGCTAAACCTAATGCCTCCTCGGTTCGGTTATTGAAGTTGTTGCCGAATGACGGACCCTTCTGGGACTTAAACTCCATCGCGGCGACGAGAGCGCCACGGTGCAACACAATGAGGTCCCAGTTCTTTGTCGGTCGGAAGTAGGCGGGTAGGTTGTTCTTTCCCGTGGTTTTGACCGTGAGTTCAATGTCGGGGTCGGAAAGCCAAATGTCTGCGACAACCTGCTGCAAACCGTCCATTTGTTTGCCGCCGGTCACGGCTGATCGGTTACCGTAGTCTTTGATTCCAGTGATCTTTCCTTGACGATTGCGTTGAAGGTCGAGCCCCTGCCAATAGGCTGCAACAGCCAGTTCCCACTTCGCCCTATCCATTTATGCCATCCACCTAAACTCATGTGGCAAGTCGTAAGCCTCAAAGGCTGCTTCGGTTGCCAACGTGCGATCACTGTTACGAAACGCAAGTTTAAGTTTCTTGGCCGTTTCAGGGCCAATCGAAGCGGGGGCAGGAACAGCAATCTTGCGCAAATACTGCGCTTGGAATCTCAACGTGCCGCCACGCATCGTTACTGCATATGACCGAATAAACATCTCCGCGAGGTCGGAAAGGAGAATACCCGCAAGAACTTCCAAGTCCCACGTTGACGAGGTGATATAGTACAGATTGTGGTGCGGGTACAGCCCACCCGGTTCGAGCACAGGCGTAATGCGTGCCTTCATGTCTTGGAGGAGCAGTTTCGGGCTGGCAGCAAGACCAGGTTTCACCTTGTCAATGGTTCGGTGCCATTGCTTTGGGTTCTTCTTGGCGACAAACCTTGATTGCACCTTGTCACTAGATAACAAGTGAGCTTTCATGCGTGGGTAGTCGTCAATATTCACAAGCACGCCATTTTCGTCCCAGGGATTGACCAGCAGCTTCTTTGTAGCCCCCAATGTCCCCGAACGAATGTCGTTTGCCATGACAATTGGTAGCAGGCGTGAGGGTTCAATGTCTTCCGAGGCTTGGACATCTACGAGGTACGCTTTGTCTGCTCCGGTAGCGACACCAATACCAATTGTTGTAGCCCCGTCTGACTCCAGCGTTAAGAAGTTCTCCTGCAAGTACTCTAGTAGCGCAATGGCATCGGGGTCACCTGTCGGCCAGAAGTCGTCGGTTTCAAACCAGCTAGGGAGCCTGGTGCCTTTCCAGCCGTTGCCCTGATGACGGCCTTCGGGCGAATGATAAAAGGCAAGAAAGTCCTCGGCGGAGGTGGGGCCGAAACTCTCGGTGGTCTCAACAACCACCGCTTGCTCTTGTGTCTTATTCGCGAGCACGGTGATTGCTGGGTATGCAGAGACCATCGAGTCGAATGCGTCGACGTCGTGCATGGTGAGTACCGCCTCCATTGCGTAGGAGGTGGCAACTAGGCTTCGTAGAGATTTTCCATACGCATTGCGCATCCATCTGTCAGCGCAAATGAACCCGAGTTTCCCGTTCGGTTTGAGTAAGCGCAAGCCCCTCTCGAAGAAGCCGACATAAATGTCACAGCGACCCCGCATTGTCGACCAATGCGAACGGTACAACATCTGCATCTCGGCAGGAATATCGTCGTTGCGAATGTATGGAGGGTTGCCCACCACGAAGTCGGCCTGTGTAGGCACCTCGTCAAGAAGAAAGTCTGCGCACCGCACCCAAGCTTCGGACACAGTGTGGGCATCTTCAACTGAATACCCAGCGCTTGTGAGCATCTCGACGACAATGCGGCGGCATGTTGCAACATGGGCAGGCTGAATGTCGAAAGCGGAAATGGCGGGCATGAGGTCTACTGCGGGCGCAAGTGTGCCATGCTGTGAGTCCAGTAGTCGCTCAACAATCGGACGCAGAAACGCCCCAGACCCGATTGCTGGCTCGACGAGAGTAAGGGTTGTCAATGGCTTGTCTGCCGTGTATCCCACCAAGTCAAGAATGAGGTCAACGGCCCAACGTTTGGTGAAAACTTCTCCAAAATTTTGGGTCGGCTTTTGCATCTCGGTTCCTTTCGCAGTGGTGGGTGCGCTTCGAGAACCGAGTGTATTGCCACTCCAATTATTTGTTTTCCTTGGGGGTTATTGGATGACGTTTTGCCTACTAATGCCTATGGCTTAGCGCCTATGCCGGCCCCACCCACAGTTTCGCCTCGACAGCCGTCTCGATCCTCGACACGGTGCGCGAATCGGGCCACACTGCGCCCTGGAGAATTTTGTTAGTGTTGCTTTGTCGACCCCCGCGCGCGCCTGCATAGCTCCAACTGGGATACCCCCGCCGCGAGGTTCGCTTCGACGACCGAGGCGAGGTTTTCACGAAGGTCTGGACGAGTGCGTCGGCGCCGTCGCAGGTGGGGTCGTTCGGCCAGTGGGGGTAGAGCGCGTTCGGGGCGGGGGTGAGGTGCGCCCGCGCCCTGGGGTGGCGGGCGTGGTCATGGCTTCTACCATAGCGGCTCGTGCGGGCAAAAGGAAATGTGTTTGCGCAGCTCAGCGGGGGTGTCGTCCGGAAAGCCGGATAATGACGGTTAAGTGCAGACTGCTGCCTAGGCTGTAGGGGACGTTTGGGCGTAAGGGGCCGGTGGAGCGGGGCGATTTTGGGAAAACCTTATGAGTTTTTCTTTTCTTGGTTTTGCCTTGATTTATGCGTATGTCTTGTCGGCCACAATTTGTATTCCAGCGCCACCTCCAGGCGTGCAACTGTCAATGCGCTCGGCCACGCATTGCCGCGCGTCAAGTCGGAGATAGTCGATGCTCTCACTTCGGTTGCTTTGGCAAGTTTTTGAGTGTGTTGTTACGGTAGCGATTAAAATGTTGGCTGCCAGTTCTTCGATAGCTTGGTGTGCCGGCTCCTTTTTCGCCATGCGGCTGTCCGGCCAGCCGGGATACACCTCTTTCGGAGGCTTACCGGCGTAAGGTCAAATCCTGGGTAGTGGTGTATCTGTTTTTCGAATCTGGGGTTAGTTTCATGGCGGTGGTTTAGGGGCCATCTCGGGGATAAGGGGTGAGGGTATTCACGCGG
>NZ_JASPIX010000021.1:0-10999 GCF_030229735.1 Corynebacterium sp. MSK074 | reverse complement strand
CTTCCACGAGACGGACCACACGGTCCTTTGCATCCTGGTCAAATTTTCTTGGCATATTCCAGATTTTCCCATCTACTTAAACGGAACAAAACCTGGGACACTTCAGACCAGCACAGATACAACAAACCCCCGGTGAACACTCACCAGGGGAAATGCTAGGTTGTGGGGCCACCGGGGCTCGAACCCGGGACCAACGGATTATGAGTCCGTAGCTCTAACCGACTGAGCTATAGCCCCACACAGATTGCACCGCCCACTAGGGCGATTCTCTGCCCTCAGAAGATTAGTCAATGGGACACCAAAGACCAATTCATCGGCCTGTAATGCCACCCTCCTGAAATTTTTACCCCCCTATGACCGACGTTGATTAGGGCGAACACTACCCCTTGGGTGTAGAAATTCTTTTATGCGTAGATTTCTCTCTTCTCTCCTAATCATTTCCTCACTGTCTCTTGGGGCTTGCTCCAGCGCAGAAAAGTCCTCTGAAGAATCAGGCGGGCAAGATAAGAGCGCTTCTGAATCTCAACACGATTCCAGCACTGCAATCGGAACCTGGAAACAAGTTGACAGTGCTTCGGACGATGGGTGGATGGAAGCCAGCACGACCGACGACGTTGTCACAGTCGAGTGGGTATTTAATAACGGTGAAAAGCGCATGGTCTTTTGGATCGGCTCCTTCGACTCAGCCAAAGCTGCTGCTGGTAATACCGTTGCTTCACAGCGCGATTCCGTAGCCACCGATACTGAGCTCATGGCTTCTACGGATGACCAAAAGGATTTCACGGTCAAAAATGACACTTTGAGCTTCAAAGTTTCCTTCGACGACGCTGATTTCACCGCTGAGCTGAAGAAGATCAAAGATGAACCAGCCACTGTAAACACTCTAAAGAGCACCGATTCCACTCGGAGCTTCGAAAACGGCGTTCTCGAAATGCCTGGCACCACGATCAAGATCAATCAGCACAAAATCATCCCAGCTGGCGGAGCCGGCAATGAAGCGGGCGAGAAGCCATTAATCGTGTTCAATTACGAGGTGACAAATAAAACTGAGGAGAAGATGACCGCTTCAGATTTTCCCTTTTATTTCACGGCCGTTCAGGACAATAATCCCGATACCGTTAACGAGCTAACGGTAGGCGGATACTATGATCCAGAAACTTCTGACGATGAGTTTGAGGAGATCAAAAAGGGTGGCACTGCGCGTGGTACTATCGCCTATGAACTCGATGACGAATCTACTCCAGTTCAACTAGTGGCTAAGGATAATTTCGGCCAGAAGGAAGTTGGAAGGCAATCGTTCGACCTAGAGCAATAGGCTGAGCCGCTCTACCGAGCTGTCCAATCGACCACCAGCAATCTCTCTATAAAGCATTTTTCTTCCGCCCGAAAATGGAAGTTGACCTGACTAGAGCTTCAACAAATTTATTCCTCGAGCCAAAGCCCACGTCAACATAAGCATCTTCGCTTATAACTGCCGTTATGTATTCGGTACAAATGGGCTTCCCAGCTTTCCGTCGGGCTCGAGTTTCCGGCTCGGCCTATAGCCGGCCCCACAACTAATCGGAGTGCCGGCAACGTTCATAAATCCACCTCTACCCCATCGCCACCCGCGGCACTACCAAGGGTCACCGTCAGCGTCGTCGAAGACTAGCGTTCTTGCGTACAATCGGCGGACGTACAAAGACCCAATAGAAAAGGAGTCATCATGGACGCCGTTTACACCACCGAAGCACTCTCCACCGGCGCAGGCCGCGACGGCCGCTCTGTAGTCAAGGATTCCGATCTGGACTTCACCATGACCGCCCCAAAGGAAATGGGCGGCAGCGGTGAGGGCGCTAACCCAGAGCAGCTCTTCGCTGCCGGTTACGCCGCTTGCTACCACTCCGCCCTGAAGGCAGTAGCCAAGGACAAGGGCGTAGACGTGGAGAACTCCACCGTCGGTGCCCGCGTTTCCCTGGGCAAGAACGACGAGGGCTTCTACCTCGGCGTGGACCTCGAGGTCACCATCCCAGGCGTTGAGGACGACAAAGCACAAGAGCTTGCCGACGCCGCCCACCAGATGTGCCCTTACTCCAAGGCCACCCGCGGCAACATCGAAGTCAACGTTGGTGTTGCACAGGACTAATCCCTAGTCCGCTCCCCCAGCCCACGCCGCGCTACTTTCAGCGCCGCGTGGGCATTTTGCGCTTGTACAACCTCTTCTGTCGGCGCCCCGGAGACCCCTCGACACCGCAACAAGGCGAAAACCTTATTTTTTAAAATCGCGGGTTTTTATCAATTAGCCCGCCAGCTGGAACGCCTATTTTATAAAACCGGCGATTTTTAACAATTAGGGTTCCTCTCGGCCTCCCCTTAACCGCACTGATTGATCGATTTGGACCTCGCTAAAATAGTCCCAGACGAGCTCGAGCTGTGACCTATAGATTTCTCCGTGAAGCTGAGAGCAGCGATCCCGATACAGAGGTCGCCCACATCTCTGCTCCGTCTTTGGCGTCGGTGAAAAATCCAATTCCCAGTATTTCATGGGAGTCGTTCACATCGCCGACGATTCGGACGGGCTAAATGACCTGTCACCGGCACGGCGAATACCGCCACATGTCGCGCACGGATCCTCTTTATACCCCTACTCGGAAACCCAAAAATCGAATAAATGAACCAGACACCACTGCACATGTCCGCCACAGCTGTCAAAATCGAGTCATGTCTGTTGAAGCTAGGGCCCTCTCACTGCGACGGTTAATGCACGATTCTGCGGCGGTACGACTGCTTGCGGCTGATAACGCGCCGGTAATTTTGGCGCTGATTGCAGAGTACTTCCCCCGCGGTACCCGAGCACGGCCAGCGGCCGAGGTATACGAGTTGATGGTCACTGATTTTGAGGTTATTGCCAACGATTTTGTCATGCCCCGTACGCCCCAGAATTATTGCACTGACTGGGTAAAAGCAGGATGGTTGGTGAGAAAGTCAGGTAAAAGTTCACACGGCGAGACGTTGGAACCAAGCGAAGACGCGCTTTCTGCTCTAGAGGCCATCGAGCGGTGGGAGTCACCAGTATCTGCCGTCACAGCATCACGGGTGGAATCCATTAGCTCGGCCCTACAACGGTTAGCAAGGGACACGAATAAGGATATCGCCAGTCGCGTTGCCAGTCTCGAGGCAGAACGGAACCGCATTGACCAGGAAATTGAAAAGGCACGTTTAGGACAGTTCGAATCCTTAACCTCAGCAGAGACAGAAGAACGTGTACAAGACGTGCTTAATATGGCAACGGCCGTACCGAGCGATTTCGCCCGAGTGCGCCACGAACTTGAGGCCCTCAATCATCAACTACGCCGGCAGTTATTAGACCCAGAGGGATACCGCGGCGATGTGCTAGAAGAGATCTTCACCGGCGTGGACCATATTGCTGAATCTGAGGCTGGACGCAGTTTCCGCGGATTCTATTCCCTCCTTATGGATAGGGAACGCAGTGCATGGTTGGACCAGTGGATAAAAGAAGTTTTAGAAAGCGATACCGGCCAGGAGCTGGCGCCAGAAATGCGGCAGCACCTGCGAAATCTTTTCCGTGATATGGAAGACACGAGTTTCGATGTCAACCAGACGATGACTGGCTTGGCGCGTAGCTTGCGCAACTACGTTTCCTCAGAGCAATTCGCAGAAGACAGGCGCATGATTGAGCTCCTAAGGGAGGCGCGCGGTATGGCCATTGATGCCGCACAAAACTCTGAGCTCAAGGCTTTTCACCGAATGGAAACGCCGCTGCAGCGCATCGGTATGTCCATCCACTCCGTTTCACGCATTCGCTTAGCCAACCCGGGTCGAGAGGTAGTGGAGGAATCACCTGAGGCGTTCCAGCCAGGCGAGGAAAACGCAGAAGCATTACTCGAGCTAGTGCGCGAATCAGAGATTGACTTTGAAGAGTTGCACGAGATGATTCGAAAGGCCGTCGATAAGGCGGGACCGTGCACCATTGGCCAAGTATTGCAGGCCTACCCTGCCACGCAAGGCTTAGCTAGTGTAGTGGGTTTGGTGCACATTGCGGATCAGCACCCCCTGCCTGACTTGAGAAATTCCACGGAGAAGGTCTTTTGGACCGAAGAAAACGGCACAACACGCGCCGCCTTCATTCCCACTATGTATTTCGACCGCACCACCATTGAGGAGCTATTGTGACCGCTGCACTTAATCACCGCGTCGATTCCGAGCATGAACCGCCGCTTTGGAATAGCGATAAAGGAACGCTGACGTATAACTCACGCCGCGCGTTGGTACAGCTGCTAAAAGGACCACTTATTCGAGCACAGAAGGAACCTGTCTTGTGGGCTGCGATCATTTCAGACGAAGAAAACCTGCGGGCTAGACTGCACGAGTTATTTCTCGAGCTCGTTATCGATGAAGCAGAAGGATTCGCCTTCACCCGAATGGTGGAAGAAGAAACGTTAGCTATTCCGCAGGTGCTGCGCACGGATAAGCTCAAGCACATCGACACAGCCATCTTGTTAAACCTTCGCCAAGAACTGGGGCTGGCGCTACCTGGCGAACGTGTAATCGTGGACGTGGAAGACCTGCGAGAGGGAATCGGGTACGTCCGCGCGGTTGATAACCGAGACGAGGCCGGATTCAATAATCGCTTCAATGCAGCAATCAAACGCATCCGCAATGAATATTCCCTGTTAAGCGCTACTGAGACTGAAGGCCGGTTTGAGGTTTCACCCGTATTACGCCAGCTTTTCGATTCCGCCACAGTTACCGCCATCCGGGACGAGTACGCCCGCCTAGCGGAGACAGGAAATGGCCAAGAGGATGATTCCAATGACTAATATTTACCCAGGTCAATACCGGATAAGCCGCGTCCAACTAATTAACTGGGGCACATTTCACGGATACTTTTCCATCCCCGTAGCTAGAAAGGGTTTCCTAATCACCGGCGGATCCGGTTCCGGCAAATCTACCTTATTGGATGCAATGTCGGCGGTGTTAGTACCGCAGAAAGATCTGAAATTTAACGCGGCATCGCAACAGGACCTTGGGCGGCATGATGGTCGCAATCTCGTATCCTATGTGCGTGGTGCATGGCGGCAACAGGAAAATACACAGACGGGTGAGATTGCTCCCGAGTACCTGCGAACAGGCGCAACGAATTCAATTGTGGCGCTGACCTACGATAACGGAGTTGGAAAGCAACATACCCTCATCGCCATTTTCCGCCTCAATGGCGGTGAAAATTCCGTGAGCCAGGTTAAGAAGCTGTACGGAGTGGTGCAGGGAGACGAGGACATCGATAAGCTGAGTTCGCTGCTCACGCGGAGCCTAGATACCCGCAAGATTAAAGCTTTATATAAGGGACCAGGGGCATCTTTCACACAGACGTATAGTACGTTCGCAGATCGCTTTCGTAAGCGCCTTGGGATCAAAAGCGAACTAGGCCAGGTGCTCCTGCACCGCACTCAATCCGCTAAGTCCCTGTCCAGCCTGGATCAGCTCTTCCGAGGCTACATGCTGGACAAGCCCTCTACTTTCGAGCGAGCCGATGAAGCTGTGGAGCAATTCGAGGACCTCCGCCAAGCTTACCTGCGGGTGGAGGATGTCAAAGCACAGATTGACACACTCGCTCCCCTTCCCCGTCTGCATGCGCAGCGAGATGTTGCAGAATCTGCCAAGCACAAGGCCGAGGCCATGAGTGAAGCGCTACCAGCGGTCCGAGCTCGCATGGTGGCGGAGGAATTGGACTATCAAATCAGAGCACTAAACGCGCAATTGGCTGAGGCTCAATCAGATGCCGAGTCTCTCGAGGATGAGGTCAAACACCTCGACGAGGCGGAGCGGTTAGCAGCAGTGGCTGTGTCTCAACTTAGTGCCGGCGAGCTCGATGCCCTAAGCGCAAAAATGGAGACTGCTGAAAAAGAAATCGAGCACCGCTCCAAAGAATTCCGGCGCTTGGCCGCTGCCGCCGGCCGGTGGACCGACAATTATGAGTTCAATCCGCATGGCTTTGCGGAACTTCAGGCTAATGCGAAGTTGCGCATCGCGGACTTTGAAGCTGACTCTGCCAAACTCATCAATCAGCAGCAAGAGGCTGGAGTAGCTGCTCGCGACGCCGCGACAACGTTTGCCACTCTGAAAAGCGAACTGGCTTCTTTCGGTTCGCGAAACACCAACATAGATAGAGCATTGGTAGAGCTACGGTCCCAGCTCGCTCACGATACGGGGTACGCCGAGTCAGAACTTCCCTTTGCTGGTGAGCTCATGGATATTAGTCCGCAACAGAAGGAATGGGAGCCGGTCCTCCAAAAGCTTCTTCACGGGTTTGCTGCTACCCTGCTGGTTCCGGAAAGCGCACAGAAAGCGATTAATCAGTGGGTCAATTCTCGGGACGTGGGGACTCGGCTCGAATACCGCACCATCCCTGAGTTTGCACCCGCACCAGCAACTGCGCGTAGCCCACAACAACTCATTCACAAGCTGGATTTCCAAGACCACCCTATGGCACCGTGGGTCCGCCATCATATTTCACGCCGATTTAACTATGAATGTGTCAGTTCAGTCGCAGCTCTCGAACAGGTAACTAAGACCCCAGCCGTTACTCGCGATGGCTTGGAAAGCCGCCCTAAGGATAAAGATGGGTCTACCCGCTTTATTAAAGACGACCGCAGGCGTTTTTCCGGCACCAGCTGGTACCGGGTGGGCTCTACCAATGACGCCAAGATTGAGCTGCTGCGCACGCAACTCGATGAAGCAAAAGCCCATGCCAGTGCCACCGCCAAGCTAGTTCAAGACTTAAACCGAAAAATGGATATCCTGCGCACTCAACGCGATAAAGCGAAACTGGTGTTAGAGACTAAGTTTCAGGATATTGATACCGCATCTGCAGAAACTCGCAAACGAGATCTGCAACGGCAATATGATTCTCTTGCCTCGTCACCCGAGGCGAAAGCCCTACATGCCGCGCACAATCGAGCAAAGGATAGGCTAGCTGCAGCCCGTGCCCGTCTTAAGCAATCCCAAAAGCACCTTGGAAGCATTGAGGGCGATCTCCAGCGCTCCACACAGCGTCGCCAGAACATCGGCACCGTACCTACCATCGCTGACGAAGCTATAGCCAAGGAGGTCAAAGAGGCCCTCCACAACGGAAGGCGCAAGCTTTCCATCGATGACATCGATTCCCGGCGCGATGCAGTACAAAACAACCTGCACGATACATCCCGCGCGGCTGCACGAAACATCGAGGAGATAAATGCCAAAATTGTCTCCGTTCTCCACACATACTTGTCTCAGTGGCCAGCGGAATCTGCGGATTTACAGCCACAGGCAAACTTTGCCGGTGAGGGCATCGAAAAGTTGAAGTTCCTTCGGGCCGATCGCCTTGCCGATTTCCGTGCTCAGTTCTTGGAACTACTTAATGGAACAACGGTGCAAAATCTGTCTCACCTTGCTTCTTCGTTGCGCCACGCTCGCAGCGATATCGAGCTGCGTATGGAATTTATCAATAAGTCGCTGGAGCGCTCACCCTTTAATGGCGACCGTATCTTGCGAATTGATGTGAAAGACGCTCGCGGCCAGGTAGTACAGGATTTCCAGCGAGATCTAGATTCCGCGACTTCGCATAGCCTGGCCGAGATCAGCGCAGATGAGCCGGAAGCGGCGTTGCGGCGCTACCATGCTTTGGATAAAATTCTCAGCCGCTTGGGTTCAACCCAACCGGAAGATATTCGTTGGCGCAACCTGGTTCTTGATACCCGAAAACACGTAAGCTTCATCGGCCGCGAATGCTACCCCGATGGAACAACCGCCAATACTTATCAGGATTCTGCTTCCCTCTCTGGTGGCCAGGCACAAAAGTTAGTTTTCTTCTGCCTGGCTGCGGCCCTGCGTTTCCGGTTAGCGGAGCCGGATCAGGATGTTCCCACCTATGGTTCCATCATTTTGGACGAAGCTTTTGACCGCGCGGATCCAGCCTTTACCCGCACGGCAATGTCTGTGTTTGAATCGTTTGGTTTCCACATGATTTTGGCAACGCCATTCAAGCTGATTCAGACATTATCGCCCTACGTCGACGGCACCATCGTGGTCAACTACGACGAGCCCATCATTAATGGCCGTCCACAGGCACGCACAGGCTATTCACTTATCGACGCCGCCTCGTATCCCCAGGAGGACCCCAATGCGGATTCCTAAAGACCTACAAGCACATGCGGCAAAGCACTTGCGCAACCACTTTGCGGAGGCGCTATCTTCGCCGGATTCCCTCCGTTTGGACTGGCCGCTACATCCACCGACGGCAGCCACCGCCAAACGCGATTTACCAATGACCCAAGAATTCATCCGCGCCTGGCAGCGCTGGCCGCACCAGGAAGAGGTTATCTACGAGTCCCGCAATTGGTCGCGTACTGGGCTGGGCACCAATTCCGTGCCTGTACGCGTGGTAATTGATAGCCCTGAACGCATCGCTTCCGCAGCAGGCATGGCCACAACATACTCGCATGCGGTTCAAAGAGCTCAAAAGATCGCCTCGATTTTCCCCGAGCACCCTGACTTCGCTCACACCGTTCACCGTGCTTACAAGCAGTGGAAAGACTTAAGCGCCTACGACCTGCATTGCTTGGGACCGTGTTTGAACTGGTTGCTCACCCATCCCGGTTCCGGCGAGTGGGAACGCGCCGTCCCCGTAGAGGGCGTTGATGGCAAATGGATCGGGTCCCACCGGCGCCTGCTGCTAACCCTGCTTTCTCCTTTCGGCATCACTGAACTAGGACTGCGCCGCAGCGACGCCCGTATTCGCTTTCGCTATCTCAACCACGCCCCGGCAGTGTCCGACCTCGAGATTCCGCTCTCCCACGCCGCATCCCTCTTCCCCACCAGGCCACCGCGAGTGCTCATCGTGGAAAATAAGCAAACCTTTCTGGCTTTGCCTGTGCTTTCGGACGCCGCCCCGCCCACCATTGCCGTCTTGGGTTCCGGCACCGCAGCGCATCAGCTCCACGCCCTCAACTGGCTCCACCAATCCGAAATCACCTACTGGGGTGATCTCGACGCTGCGGGCTTCAGCATTCTCAACGCCGTGCGCGCCCGCTTCCCCCACACCGCATCTCTGCTCATGGATACTGCTACCGTAACTGCGTTTAAGCACCTCGCTGTCCCTGACCCAGGCGACGGTTCAACCACGCTCACTCACCTCACCACCGAAGAACAGGAAGCCTACCGTCTACTCTTCACCGAGGGCAGGCTGCGAATTGAGCAAGAGCGAATCCCTTTCACACACGCGAGCGATGCTGTCCACCACAAATTAGATTGATCTAACGTTTAAAATCACGCCCGGAAACCGAATGGCTCGGCTGTCGCATAATTGAGCTCGGAACCGTTCCACAAATTAGCTCTCAACATTGTCTGGCCCTGATACATATGCTTAGCTAGTATTCGAACATATAATTCAATCTTTCATTTGGAGACGCCATTGCCAGACCGGATTCACCCTTCCCTATTACGTATTTTCCAACGCTCGAAACCTGATGACATCATTGCCTTCATCGACGAAAGCTACGTTACACCGGAGGAGGACTTTTCAGAATCTTTCTATATCTTGGTCGGCACGGCCATCAAATTCGAACACCTTGGTAACACTCGGAGCCTCCTCAGGGAGACTGCACAGTCGAACTATTGGCATACGACCGAATCGATGCGCAGTTGTGATGGCCGGAAGAAAGTCGAAGAAATGCTCAAGTTATGCGATGACTTTGAGGATTTACAATATATAGCCTGCCTTCGACCACTGCAACGAAATCAGGATATTGAGCATGCTCGTCAAGATTGCCTTGAACTGCTCGTTACTGCACTCACTAAGAATGAGCCTTCTCTGAAAGGCATAATTTTCGAAGCACGCCACTCTCAGTCAGATAACGATAAAGACAGAAATACCCTCAAGCGCATGCGCAAGAAAAAGTTACTGCACTCTGGGATCAGTTTGGCATGGGTTAGCCCTGCCGATGAAACTTGCCTTTGGATACCGGACCTCGTCGCTTTTACATACAGGCGCACTTTTACCCACGGAGGACAAAGCACATTTCTATACCAAAAATACTTGGAAGAGAATTGCGAAATTCTAGAGGTAACTCCGAAACGATGATTCGCGAAGCCGAACCGGAATTCACAATAAAATGACCCTCACCTGCCGGTAGCCTCGGTGAGGGTCGAGCAGCTGTACATGATGTAGGGCTGCTCCTGCTAAGGATTATGCCCTACCACCCCCTTTAGAGTCAATAGCAGCTCTATAGGAGCATCATGACGAGTTACATGCGTGCTGACGGAGCTAGTCAACAAATCCTTGCTTACCCAGGCGGTCGAGATAAGAGTTCCAGTCCTCAAAGACATCTCTTAAGGCATGGATCGGGTCGACATCGATACCGCTGCAGTGTCTAAACTCTTGAAGGCTAAATGCCGCTGCGCCGACCGCAATTGCAGCCCGAATAGCAATTTCAAAGGTTTCGACTGCATTCTGACGCTCATCTCTGTCTTGAGCTAATGCGAGCTCAATTTGTCTCACCACATTATGATGCACGGACCGATTGAACCGGCTGTACATTTCTCCGCCCTGGAAGCCGTCGAAATATTCCGCTACCAAATCTGTGTAGTTCAAGAGTTTCTGCGATTTCCCATACCCCTGAGAAGCGAATGCCTGCTTTATCTTTATGTGATCTGCTGTCGCTTCGCTGTAGGGTGACGCATTATTCCTGCCACCCGAGTTTTCGTAGCCGTTAACAACAACATTGACTGCACGTACAGTCCTGATCCATGGATCTGCGTCCTCATTCAGATACATCACCAATGCTGAGTTCTCCAAAGCGGACCTTGCAAGTATTGATGGCGTAAGCGGGTAGCGAATATCAGAGTTCAGGAGCAGACCAAGAGAATGCAAGATTCCACCTGCGGGAGAGTGTCCGTTTCTTTGTGTGCGGGGGCTTGGTTTACAAGTAATCCGCGAATCGGTTGGGGTAAGCCACGGCTA
>NZ_JASPIX010000020.1:0-18595 GCF_030229735.1 Corynebacterium sp. MSK074 | reverse complement strand
TGCATCCTGGTCAAATTTTCTTGGCATATTCCAGATTTTCCCATCTACTCAAACGGAACAAAACCTGGGACACTTCATAGTACAGCAAGGTCGATAGGGATGGGGGCTTCGACAATGTGCTGGAAAAATTGTGGCGTGAGTTTGATGTAGGACTCGATGAAGCTTCCCTGATTAGGGTCGCGTGCATCAAACCATAAGTCCCATTCATCCATAATTTGAGTGTGTTTACCACGTGCGCGTACGCCATCGTCCTCTTTGACGGTCACGCGAGCATCAGCCAGGCGCAATAATTGCTCGCGGATATTGGCCAAGTTCCCTGTTGCGCCACCTGTGCCGCGTCCAGTTACTCCGATGGCTTGGAGGAAGTGGTTCATGGAGTGTCCGAGAGGGATGCGGACTGCTTGCTCAAGGTCTATTTTGCCTGCTTTGAGCTTTCCTGCGTTTTCCACGGCACGGGTGACGATGTAGGCCATGATTAGTCGGGGATATTTGCCGTAGGGCAATCCTCCATCGGCGTAGACAACGATTCGGCCTTGTGCTGTCTCTATGACTCGTTTTTCTTCGTCGGTCTTGCGGTATGGAAATAATGCTTGGACGAAGAGTTTGGATGTGTAGCCAATGTCTTGGGCGTTTATAAGTTCTTTTGCTTGATTAACTTCTCGGTCTTGGGCAGTCTTTTGGGCTGCTTGAAGCTGAGCAATTTTTTCTGGTGGCAGTGCCATGGAAGAATCCCTTTTCTGGTGACACTGCTTAACTTCTTGCAAACCGTGTATTTGGTGTATATGAACGAGGACAGAGGGCCACGCCCGTCGCCGGAGTTCGTGGAATGGCTTATGGATCTGCCAGTCAGATGGATTACCGACACGATGGGCGGACTGACTGCAAATCAGCAGAAGACCGCCTTCGGTAACGGGGTCCTGCCACTTCAAGCGCTCGTTGCACTGCGCAGTCTTGCATTACGTATGCAATCACGCTGAGTCGGGCGACCATCAACTGCCGCGCAACGGTCGGCGGAGTTCGGGAACGGTTCGACGGCCGAGCCTCAGATAATGCCTTCGAGGCGTTGCTCGATCTGCGGCTTCGGCATCGCCCCAATGATCTCGCGCACGATTTCACCCTTGTCGAAGACCTTCATCACAGGGATCGAACTGATGTTGTAGCGTGAGGCGATGTCGGGGTTCTCGTCGACATTGAGCTTGGCGATGAGGAGCTTTCCATCCTGCTCAGCTGCAATCTGGTCCAGGACCGGCGCGATCGCACGGCACGGGCCGCACCAGGCTGCCCAGAAGTCCACGAGAACGGGGACCTCGCTCTGGAGCACAACCTCTTCGAAGGCCTGGGTGTCGACGGTGGTGACTTCGCTCATGGGACTGCTTTCCTTCCTATTACACGTCGCGTGCGATAGACCGCGCGCACATCACAACACCCTACCCGGTGGGGGTATTCCCGTGGTGCTAGTTTTAGACCAGTCGCATCGTGGTCAGGCAGGTTTGCGCATCGTCGCCGACGGTCGAAAGTTCGGAGGTGACGGTCTGGCCGTCGTGGGTGATCGAGATCGATGTCTCGATGCCTCGGGGCAGCCAGATCCCGACGAAGCCGTTGTCGAGGGTTCTCAACTCCTCGTCGACGATCGTCTCGCCGGTCGTCGCATCCGTCACCGTTACGGCCACGTCTGCGTTGCGCAGCTCGCCCAGGCATCCGGTCGGGCTGTGGTAGTAGCAATCATGGGTCTGCGACCGATACGGGGCAACGGATACGTAGATCTCGTCACTGGGCAACCGCACCTCTGTCGCGTGCTCGTGCTGATCAGTGAGCGTGACCATCTCCGCAGTGATCGACGTGGTCAAGGTCTCCGTGCGATCGTCCAGCGGGATCGCATCGAGCGTTTCGACCAGCTCCCGCACGTCGAGGCCTTCGAGACCATTCTCGACAAGAATCTCGGCTCCGCTGGCCGAGGTGGCTGAGGGTGAGTCGTTGGCGGCCGCGCATCCGGTGAGCAGGAAAGCGCCGATCACGACGGTGGTTGCAGCGGTTTTCTTCCCGCCGTACTTCGGCAATGACCTGAGGTTTTTCATGGGATTCCTTCTCGTGCCTGCCCGTGGTGCCAATTGGCCATAGTACCCCATAGGGGTAGTGCCTACCTGTGTGATGCGGAAGCGCCCCGCCCGGTACGAGCCCGGGAGGGGGCGCTGCGTTCAGTCGTGCTTGCTGACTTCCGGTTCATGTTCGGCAATGTGCTCGGTCTCGATCTGGAAGGTTGCGTGATGGACGGAGACCTCGAAGTGTCCTGCGACGCAGTCTTTGATCTCTTGGAGCATCTGGGCGGCATGACCGTCGGTGAAGCATTCGTCGTCGACGACGACGTGGGCGGTCAGGGTCGGTAGGCCGGTCGCCACAGTGGAGGCGTGCAGATCATGAACATCCTGGACGTGGTCGAGTTCGAGGATGTGTGAGCGGACTTTGTCGAGGTCGAGGCCCTTAGGAGTGAACTCCATGAGGACGCCGGTGGTCTCGCGCATCAGCTTGAACGCGCGAGGCACGATCAGGGTGGCGATGAACAGTCCGGCGATGGCGTCGGCCTGCATGAACCCGGTCGTGGAGATCACGATCGCCGCGATGATCACTCCGAGTGAGCCGAGGGCGTCGTTGAGGACTTCGAGGAACGCGGCACGCATGTTGAAGTTCGAACCGCGGCTGGAGGCGAGGATGGTGATGGCGATGATGTTCGCGACCAGGCCGATGATGCCGAAGATCAGCAGTTCGCTTGCGGGCACCTCCGGCGGCTCGAACAGTCGCCGGATTCCTTCGATGGCGGCGTACGTGCCCACCACCAGCAGCAGTGCCGACTGTCCGAGGGCTGCGATCACCTCGATACGTCGGAACCCCCAGGTGCGCTTGGAGTTGGCGGGCTTGAGCATCAGCGTCCCGGCGATCAGTGCGACCAGTAGGCCGACGGCATCGGTGATGGCATGGGCGGTGTCGGTTAGCAGTGCGAGGCTGCCGGTGATGACCGAGCCGATGGCCTGGGCGACGACGATCGTCGCGGTGATCGAGAATGCGATCCAGAGTTTCTTGCGGAAATCTCCAGGGTGCCCGGTCTCGCTGGCTGCGGGGCCGTGATTGTGTCCTGCGCCCATGTCTACTTCTTCTCCGTATCTGTCGCGTGGTGGGTATGTGGGAGTCGCAGGTGCGTGCAGAGCAGGGCCTGCGTGCCGGTGGCATCGAGGAGGCATTCGGCAGCGGCGACGAGGGTACGCAGGAGTTCGGGCTGTGTCAGCGAGTACCAGGTGGAGCGCCCTTCCGGGCGCATCGTCGCCAGGCCGCACTCAACGAGAAAGCCGACATGTTTGCTTACCGTGGACTGGGCCAGGCCCATGTGCTCGACCAGATCGCGGACCCGGTGCTCGCCCGAGGCGAGGTGCTGCACGATCGCCAACCTCGTCGGTTCTGCAAATGCCTGGAACAGGTGGGCGTACGCTGCTGTCGCCACCTCGTCGAGGGTTGCCCCCTCTTGTTGATTCATAGTCATATAGCGATTATATCGCTCTATGACGATATTGTCGAGTGTGATCTGTCGCTCGATGCGAAATGAAGCTCAGAGGTTCCGGCGCGCCCGAGGGTGGACTGCCCGCTTCCTGCGACGCGTGCCTTATTGGATTCGGCGGAAAGTGGAGGTGCCTACGGGACTCGAACCCGTGTACAAGGTTTTGCAGACCGCTGCCTATCCTCTCGGCCAAGGCGCCAAGTCGCCGGCAAGATCAGTCGCCCGGCGTGAGGCCGGCAACCAGGTTGAAGGCGCCGGTGAGAATGTTCAGCGACACGACCCCGACGACATCAGAGATCTCACGGTCGCTGTACCCGAACCCCCGAAGCTCGTCGATCTGCTCGTCGGTGATCGACGCAGGCTCACGGTAGACCTGGAGGCCGAGCGCGATCATCGCCGCGACCGGGCCGGTCATCGCCGTACCCTGCTGGGCGAGTGCGATCTCGTTATCGCTGACCCCGAGTGATCGTGCCGCGCTGATGTGCGAGGCCAGGCACATTCCGCATCCTTGCTGCGACTGCACGGCGATCGAAACGAGCTCGCTGACCTTGCGGTCGAGCTTGGCGCGACGCATGGCTTTGCTCAGCTGGAGATAACCGCCGAGCACCGCCGGGGAATGCGCCATCGTCGAGACCATGTCTCCGACCTCGCCGTGCCGCTCGACGAGATCGCCGAGCAAGTCTCGTGAGCTCCCCACTGCGGTCTCAGGGGTCAATCGGGAAAAACGGGGCATAATGCCTCCTTAGTCAGTTTGGTCGCGAGTTCGAGGTTGAACCCGCAGGGATGCGTTCCTGCTGCTGATGCCCGGCATGTACACCGGTCAATAGGTAGAAGTCGCCGGACTCGCGTTGCTGCCGACTCACGATCCCGGCCGCATCCAGGTGCGGTGTGTCATACGTGGCGTGCGCGTGTTCAGCCTCTCTCATAGTCACCAATCCTACCCTTTACCCCTATGGGGTATCAAGTATTATCCGATTGGTTTGAAGGACTCGGAGACGCGTGGCCGGGTGCGGCGGATTGAGGTGAGGCCAGAGACGACGGGTCCGCGCAGGAGTACGTGTCCAGTCGGAAGGGTCAACCGCGTCCAGCGGCCGGCGGTGGAGATCGCGGCCTCTCCTTCGGAGCTGAGGAACCCGAAGACGTAGGCGGCGAACGCGACGCCTTGTGGCAGCGACGCGAGGGCTGTGTCCGGGGTGCCCCAGACCATGCCCCGGATCTTGCGGGCGACATCGTCGCCGGGTTTGTCGGGAAGTGCTTGGGCCACGGCCTCGATGCCGGCACGGACGCTACGCATCAGCGTCAGACTGGACACGTCCGCAATGTATCTCCACCCGTGTTGTGGGGGTTCGACGCTGGTCCAAGCGGGTGCCAGCGAGGTCTCCGGCAGTTCGAGGGACAGGGGGTCGACGGTCGCGGTCAGGGTTTCGACGGTGACGTCGCACTGCAGCTCGGGGTCGGAATGGAGCGTGCGAAGGACGAGGATCGTAGGGGTGCGGTCGAGCGGACCACGGGGCGTTGGTACACCGCACTCATGCGCAGCAGCCCGGCCGCGGCCTGCAAGCGCACGCCGTGGGCGCCGGCTCGCCTGGCCCGTTGAGCGAAAGTGGGCGCATCGCGGGCGGACGGCGTGTCGGTGAGGATCAGGCGTGGAGGGCGTCGTGAGGGCTTCCCGCCGTGTCCTGGAACGCGGCCTCGGGGTCCGGGATTAGGAGCGGACGAGTCGGTTGATGGCGTCGGTGGCTTCCTGTATCTTCTCGACGGCCGCCTCGTCGCTGAGCTTCGCTGCGTCGAGCACACAGTGCTTGAGATGATCGTCGAGTAGACCGGTCGCGACCCCCTGGAGGGCGCGGGTCAGGGCGGATACCTGGGTGAGGATGTCGATGCAGTATTTCTCTTCATCGATCATCTTCGCGATCCCTCGGGCTTGACCCTCAATGCGCTTCATACGGCCGAGGTAGCGCTCCTTGTCGTTGATGTATCCGTGCTGATGAGAATCGGTGTCGACAGACATGGGCATGTCCTTACTTCTGGCGTTCCAGGACGGAACGCGTGCTGGCTTCGGGTGTGAGGTCGATGCGCCGCAGGAGTTGGGCGTTGAGCGCGACGACCACGGTGGAGGCCGACATCAGGATCGCGCCGATCGACATTGGCAGGACGAATCCCACCGGTGCCAGGATGCCGGCCGCAAGCGGCACGGAGATGAGGTTGTATCCGGCGGCCCACCACAGGTTCTGCTTCATCTTACCGTATGCGCGTCGTGAGAGCTGGATGATGGAGAGCACCGACCGGGGGTCGGAGCTGGCCAGGATCACCCCGGCCGAGGCGATGGCGACATCGGTGCCGGCGCCGATCGCGATGCCGACGTCGGCCTGGGCCAGTGCCGGGGCGTCGTTGACGCCGTCGCCGACCATGGCGACCTTCTTGCCCTCGTGCTGCAGTTGGGCGACCTTGGCGGACTTGTCCTCGGGGCGGACGCCGGCGAAGACGCGGTCGATGCCGAGCTCCCGTCCGACCTCGTTCGCCACGGCCTCGGCGTCGCCGGTGATCATGACGACCTCGACGCTCAGGGCGTGGAGGGCGTCGACGGCGTTGCGGGATTCGGGGCGGATCTCGTCGGCGAGCTTGAGGCCGCCGACCACCTGGCCGTCGCGGAGGACGTGCAGGATGATCGCGCCCTCAGAACGCCATTCCTCGGCTGTGCCGACCTCGTGCTGGCCGGTCTCCTCAAGCAGCCGGGGGCCGCCGACGCGGACCTCCTGGCCGGCGACAGTCGCGGTGACTCCGACGGCGGGCGAGGATGAGAAGCCGCTGGCCTGCTGAAGGGCGAGGCCCTTGTCCTTGGCGGCGGCGACGATGGCCTTGGCGAGCGGGTGCTCGCTGTCGGCCTCGGCCGAGGCCGCGAGGGCGAGGACCTGGTCGGCGTCGAGGTCGCCGGTCGGTTCGACGCCGGTGACGGTGGGCTCGCCCTTGGTCAGTGTGCCGGTCTTGTCGAAGAGCACTGCGTCGACCTGCCGCATCGACTCCAGGGCGAGGCGGTCCTTGACCAGCACGCCGCCGCGGGCGGCGCGCTCGGTGGCGATGGAGACCACGAGCGGGATCGCCAGGCCGAGGGCGTGGGGGCAGGCGATGACGAGTACGGTGATGGTACGGACCACGGCCTCGTCGGGCATGCCGATGAGCGTCCAGACGACAGCGGTGACCAGCGCCGCGCCGAGAGCGAACCAGAACAGCCAGGCCGCGGCCTTGTCGGCGATCCGCTGGGCGCGGGAGGAGGAGTTCTGGGCCTCGGTGACGAGCCGGTTGATCCCGGCCAGGGCGGTGTCGTCGCCGGTGGCGGTGATTTTCACCCGCAGGCCGGAGTCGGTGGCGACGGTGCCGGCGGTAGCTGTCTCGCCCTCGCCCCGAGAGACCGGGCGGGACTCGCCGGTGATCATGGACTCGTCCATGTCGGCGCGGCCGTCGACGATGGTGCCGTCGGCCGGAACGCTGCCGCCGGGGCGCACGATCACGACGTCACCCACAACGAGGTCGGCTGGGGCCACCTTAACGACGTTCTCGCCCTCGACGCGCTCGGCCTCGTCGGGCAGCAGTGCAGCCAACGAGTCGAGCGCCGAGGTGGTCTGGGCCAGGGAGCGCATCTCGATCCAGTGGCCCAGCAGCATGATCACGATCAGCAGCGCCAGCTCCCACCAGAACTCCAGCTCGTGATGGACAAGCCCGAGGGTCGCGGCCCAGGAGGCGAAGAAGGCCACCGTGATCGCCAGAGCGATGAGCAGCATCATCCCGGGCTTGCGGGACTTCAACTCGCTGACGGCGCCGGTGAGGAAGGGCCTGCCGCCCCAGACGTACATGACGGTGCCCAGTACCGCGGCGACCCAGCCCGCCCAGCCGGGGACCTCGTAGCCCAGCAGCATGGAGAACATCGGCGAGAGGGTGACCGCGGGGATGGCGATGACGAGGTTGATCCAAAACAGCCGGCGGAACTGGCCAACGTGGTCCCCGTGGCCGCCATGGCCGCTGTGATCTCCGTGGCCGCCATGGCCGCTGTGATCTCCGTGGCCGCCATGGCCGCTGTGATCTCCGTGGACACCGTTCTCATCGAGGCCCGTGTGGTCTGAGTGCTGCCCGTGGTTCATGGCGTGGCCCTGGTGTCCAGTGTGCTGGCCCTCGTGCGTGCCGTGCGCCTCCGCCGAGGCGTGCGCGGACACAGACCCGTGGTGATGCTCGCCGTGAGCGGGTGCATCGGTTCCGTGACCGTGGTGCTGGTGTGAGTTCGGGTCCGTCATCGTTCTTCTCCTTCGTCATCGAGCCATGCCGCTCACCCGGTCGCCGGGCAAGCGAACGTCGGCTCAGGGCGCTGGTTGGATCTCGCTCTCGACGACCCACTTGTGGTTCGTCATCTTCATGCCGTCCGTCTCGTAGTCGACCATGTAGACCGTCTCATCGGTGGACGAAGCGATGGTGGCCCTCGCGCCCTCCATGCCCTCCATGTGCTTGGCGAGCAGCGTCACCGCTGTGCCATCGGTCAGGCGCTCGTCGCCGGCATCCTCGATTTCTTCCTGCACGACCCACTTGTGGTCCGTGACGGGGTCGCCGCCACCTGCGTTAGTGTAGTTCACGGAGTACGTGTACGTGTCGAATGCGCCGGAGATCGTCGCTGTCGCACCGTCCATGCCTTCCATGTGGTCGGCCGTGAGCTGTACCTCTGTGCCGACCGGGTATGTGGGGTCACTGGCTTCGGCGATACCCTCGGGTGCCGGTCCGCCGTCCATCGGGTGCTCCATCGAGTGATCCATTTCCTCATCTCCGCTTTCTGCATTGTCGCCGCCGTGGCCCTGCTCCTCAGTAGCCGAAGGGTCGGTCTGCTGGTCTTCGTCTGCTCCGCTGCTGCAACCGGCGAGCACGAGTGTCACTCCGAGCACTCCTGCTGCCAGCCCTGCTCGCAGTCTCCTCTGCATGTCAGCTCCTTTCATCATGACACCTACCCTATACCCCCCAGGGGTACTAGTCAAGGATTGCGCGTTGTACCGGCGTGAATCGATCGAATTGTCCTTCTCAGAGGGACTGCTCATGTTGGATGGGCAATGCGGCGATGAGGGGATGGTCGAAGCCCGCCGGTCCGATCTTCGCGGCTCCACCGGGAGAACCAAATTCGTCGAAGAACTCGACGTTGGCCTTGTAGTAGTCAGACCATTCGTCGGGCAGGTCGTCTTCGTAGTAGATGGCCTCGACGGGACAAACCGGTTCGCAGGCTCCGCAGTCAACGCATTCGTCGGGATGGATGTAGAGCGAGCGTTCGCCCTCGTAGATGCAGTCGACAGGACATTCGTCGATGCAGGCGCGGTCCTTGACGTCCGCGCAGGGAAGCGCGATCGCATAGGTCATGGCTGCTCTTCTTGGTCGGGTGCGGTTCGGCGGCGAGAGTCGGTGGGGAGTTCGGAGAAGTCGTCAGTCTCTGCCGGATCTGCGGCCGGCTAAGGAATGCGCAGGCGTAGGACGGTGGCTGCAAGGCTGAGGGCGATGATGATCGCACCGAGGACTGTCATCGTTCCTGACAGGGTGAGTACCGGCACGAGCAACCCGGCGACGATGGTGGGCACGCCGAATGCCAGGTAGGCGACCGTGTAGATCACAGCCATCACGGCGGCGCGTTCCGACGATGCCGTGTGGGGCATGAGTGTGCGCAGCACCCCGAGGAACGCTGTGCCGAACCCGGAACCGGCGATCGCGACCGACACGACGTAGGCCGGGTAGGAACCGAGTGCGAGGGCGACGATGCTCGCTGCGGTGCCGAATGCCAGGGCGCTGGTCGCATACAGGCTGATGGTGCGGGCGGAACGCCGCTGCAGGACGGACGAGGCGGTGATTCCGGAGATCGCCAGTGCGAAGATGACGATGCCCGCGTGGGTGTGCGTGGAGCCCCCGAGCTCACTGCCGACGAGGCCGGCTCCGAGCGCGAGGAAGAGTCCGTTGGTCGCCCACCCGGCGATAATCGCGGGCACACCGGCGGTGAACATGCGGCGCAGGTGCAGTGGCACCATAAACCGCGGGCGGAGGTCGCCACGTCGTATCCGGGTCTTGGGGACCAGTTCCGGTGTGCTCCACACCGTCGCTGCCACGGTGAGGAAGGCGAGCACGAGCGGGCCGAAGACCGCAGTTGTCGGTTCGGGGGTGAGATCGAGGAGCAGCGCAGCACCGAGTGCCCCGGTCCCGAGACCGATCATCGGCCCGATCGTGTTCCACAGGGCTGCGATGTTCGGATGCGACGGCGGCTCGAAGTCGATCATCATCGCCGACAGGGCCGGGATGAGCAGACCCGCTGCGAGTCCTTGCAGAGCGCGGGCGACCAGGAGTGTCGCGAGGCTGTCGGCGAACCAGAACATGGCCAGGCTGAGTGCCAGCGCCAGGGAACCGGCGGTTACGACCGGACGTCGGCCGATGTGATCGGAGAGCGGTCCGAGGTAGAGCAGCGCGGCCAGGAGGGTGAAGGTGTAGACCGCGAATACGAGTGTGGTGGCGACGGGGACGAGTCCGAGCTGTTCTGCGATCTGGGGGTAGAACAACGACGGCGCGCTGGCAGCCGCCATCATGAGAATGGTCGCTGCCATCGCGAGCGCGAAACCCCGCCGCGGGATCTGCCTCGTATAGTCGCCCGCCATCGTCTATGCCTGCAGGCCGTGGAGCTGCTGACCCCACTGGTAGACGGTGCCGACCGCGTCGATGCCGGTGACGCCGACGACGGTGCCGTCGGTCTCGTGGCGCACGATGAACTCCTCGCCGGCTTCCACCTGGGCGTCTGCACCAGCGGTGTACCCGACTCCGGAGATCATCTGACCGTAGACCAGCGCCATGTAGGGGCTGCGCGGCAGGTAGGTGCCCGGATCGTCGCTGATGTCGAGGTCGTGCAGTGCGGCCTGTGCGGCGTGCGTGCCCTGCGCGGCGGCGTCTTCCCAATGGTCGATGCGCCAGACGCCCAGTGCTTCGTCGTGATGCGTAGCTACACCTCCGGCGGCGTAGACGTGGTCTGCTGCGGCACGGAGGCGATCATCGACGTCGATGCCGTTCGTCCACGGCGACGGGGCTGCGGGCGTCGTGCCGAGCGCAACGAGGAGTAAGTCGGCCACGATGCGTTGATCGTCGTCGAGGGTGATGGCAACACCGGATTCTGTTTCGTCGACATGCTGGAGAGTGCGACCGAATCGAGTCTGCACCTTGGCGGCATGGTCAGCGGCGAGGCGCTCAGCCACCGGCGCCCCAAACGCTCCGATGCCGGGAACAGAACTGCGAGAGACCAGCATGACCATGTGTCCGTCGGCTTGCAGCGACGAAGCGGTCTCGGCTGCGATGATTCCGCCGCCATAGATCGTCACTCGCGCCGGCCGTGCCAGGCTGGTCAGCAGATCGCGGATACCCATGGCATCTTCCAAGGAGTGCAGAGCAGTGACCCGGCCTTGTCCGACGTCGTCGCCTTCGAGTACACCCGCGGGCAGAGAGCGGGGCACGCTCCCTGTCGCGACAATGAGCGCGTCGTAGGAGACCTGCGCGCCGGAGGTCAGTTGGACCCGCTTCGCCGTAGTATCGACATCGAGCACGGTGTCGGCGATGACCTCAATCTGAGGTAGCGGGAGCTTGATCATCTCCGGCGGGGTCGGGCCGAACGCGATTCCTTTGATGAGCATTCGCGTGTAAGGCGTCTCCCCGGTGCGGGTCACCATCGTCACCCGGACGTCGTCACGTGTGGCGAGAGTGCGGGCGGCTGCGGCTCCGGCTGCTCCTGAACCGAGGATGAGGACGTGTTGTGTGGTCATAGGGAAACTCCTGGGCTGCAGGTCGTGATCGATTTGGTGTGCGGGCGTCAGGAGCGAACGAGACGGGCGATGGCCTCGGATGCCTCGCCGAGCCTCTGCTCGCTGACTGGTCCACCGGCGAGGGCGGCGTCGAGGACGCAATGCTTGAGGTGATCGTCGAGCAGTCCGAGGGCGACGTTTTCGAGTGCCCTGGTGGCTGCGGAGATCTGGGTGAAGATGTCGATGCAGTAGCGGTCCTCATCGATCATCCGATCGATGCCGCGGATTTGGCCTTCGAGGCGCCGCAGGCGATTGCGGTACGTCGCCTTGTCGCTGATGTATCCGTGGACGGACGGATCGCCGTCGCCTCCCGCCGGGCAGGTGTCGATGTGAGGTTCGGTCATTGAGGTCGGGGTGGTCATGTCGGTTCGCTCCGATCAGGTGCCGGGGTGCCGCAGCGGTGCCGCGGCACCCCGGCACGCTGGTGGATTACGCCATGTTGGCGGCGTATTTGGCGGGGTCCGAATCAAATGCGGGGCCGCAGCCGGCGCAGCAGAAGTAGTAGCGCTCGCCCTTGAAGTCGCGGTAGAGGCCGGCGGCCTCGGCGGTCTTCTTGCTGACCGGGGTGCCGACCATGACCGGGCAGGTGGTCATGTCATCGGCGCCCCCGCCGAGCAGGTTCTCGCGTCCACCGTTCTCGGCGGCGGGGTTAGTCTCGTTCGTGCTACAGCAGTTGCTCATTTTCTGGTGTTCCTTCTGTATCGGATTCGTATGGATGGGTGGGTTCTGTATCGGATTGGTATGGATGGGTGGGTTCTCGTTCGTCACTTCGTGGCGACGCTCTTGAACCCGCGCAGGCGGAGGCTGTTGCCGACGACGAAGACGCTGGAGAACGCCATCGCCGCGCCTGCGAGCATGGGGTTGAGCATGCCCAGCGCTGCGACTGGGATCGCGGCGGTGTTATAGGCGAATGCCCAGAACAGGTTGGTCTTGATCGTCGAAAGTGTCTTCCGAGACAGACGGATCGCGTCGACCGCGGCCCGCAGGTCGCCGCGGACCAGGGTGATGTCGGAGGCCTCGATCGCGACGTCCGTGCCGGTGCCCATCGCCAGGCCCAGATCGGCCTGCGCGAGCGCGGGGGCGTCGTTGACGCCGTCGCCGACCATCGCGACGATCTTGCCCTCGCCCTGGAGACGGGTGACGACGTCGACCTTGTCCTTGGGCAGCACCTCGGCGATGACCTCCTCGATGCCGACCTCGGCGGCGATCTGGCGGGCCACGGCCTCATTGTCACCGGTGAGCAGCACCGGGGTCAGGCCGATCTCCTTGAGCCCGCGGATCGCCTCCGCGCTCGTGGGCTTGACGGTGTCGGCGACGACGAGGATGCCGCGCGCAGCACCGTCCCAGCCGATCGCGACGACCGTCTTGCCTTCACCCTCAGCTTGAGCCTTCGCCCGTGCGACCTCCGGAGAGAGCTTCTGTGACCAGTCGGCCAGCAGCGACTCGCGTCCGACGACGACCGGGGTGCCCTCGACGATGCCCTGCACGCCCTTGCCTTCAACATTGGCGAAGTCCTCGGGCGTGGGCAACTGGCCGACTTCCTGGGTGGCGCCCTTGGCGATCGCCTGCGCGATCGGGTGCTCCGAGGAGTCCTCCAACGCACCCGCGAAGCGCAGCAGCTCGGCACGGTCCACACCGGATTCGGTGATCACATCTGTCAGGGTCATCTTGCCGCTGGTGACGGTACCGGTCTTGTCGAGCACGACGGTATCGACCTTGCGGGTGGACTCCAGCACCTCTGGGCCCTTGATGAGGATGCCCATCTGCGCCCCGCGGCCGGTGCCGACCAGCAGCGCGGTCGGAGTCGCGAGTCCCAGCGCGCAGGGGCAGGCGATAACGAGCACGGCGACCGCTGCGGTGAACGCGGCGGCGACGGGGAATCCGGCTCCCAGCCAGGCGCCGAGGGTGATGAACGCGACGACGATGACGATCGGCACGAACACGCCGGAGATCGTGTCAGCCAGACGCTGCACCTCGGCCTTGCCAGTCTGCGCATCCTCGACGAGCTTCGCCATCTGCGCAAGCTGCGTGTCCGAACCGACACGGGTCGCCCGCACGACAAGGCGGCCGCCCGCGTTGACGGTGGCACCGGTGACCGAGTCGCCCTCGCGGACCTCGACCGGTACGGACTCGCCGGTGAGCATGGAGGCGTCCACCGCGGAGGAGCCGGAGACCACGATGCCGTCGGTGGCGATCTTCTCACCCGGACGAACGATGAACTCGTCGCCGACCTGGAGGTCAGAGGTGGGGATCTTCACCTCAACGCCGTCGCGGAGCACGGCGACTTCCTTCGCGCCGAGCTCCAGGAGGGCGCGCAGCGCGGCCCCGGCCTGGCGTTTGGAGCGCTTCTCGAAGTAGCGGCCGGCGAGGATGAACATCGTCACGCCCGCGCCAACTTCGAGATAGATGTTCGCCGCGCCATCCGAGGGAGCGATCGTGAACTCGAACGGGTGCGTCATCCCGGGTGTGCCAGCGGTTCCGAAGAATAGTGCGTAGACGGACCACAGCAGTGCGACCGAGGTGCCCATCGAGATGAGTGTGTCCATCGTCGCGGTACCGTGCTTGAGGTTCGTCCATGCGGCCTTATGGAACGGCCAGGCTGCCCAGATGATCACCGGGGCGGCAAGCGCGAGTGAGGCCCACTGCCAATATACGAACTGCAGTGCGGGGATCATGGCCATGGCGATCACGGGAACCGTGAGCACAATGGCGCCGACTAGCCGATGGCGCAGCGAGGTGAGCTCAGTGTCTTCCTCCTCCCCGGCCTCGGTCTCCGACGTGTTCGCCGTGGTGCCCTTGGGCTTGGGCAGCGCAGCCGTGTAGCCGGTCTTCTCGACCTCGGCGACCAGCAGGCCCGGATCGTAGCCGGCAGGCACGGTGACCTTGGCCTTCTCGGTGGCGTAGTTGACCGTGGCCGCGACGCCCTCGAGCTTGTTCAGCTTCTTCTCGATCCGGTTCGCACAGGAGGCGCAGGTCATCCCGCCGATCTCCAGCTCGATGTCCGGCCCACCGATGGGGGGCGCTAATGTACTCATCCTCTTCCTTCTCTCTTCATCTCTCGTGCGACGCCAGGCCCTGCGGGTCAGTGGCCGCCGGTATGCGAATCGTCTGTCTGCGAGCCGTCACCATGCTCGGCGTCGATCACGAACTCGGCGGTGTGCACCTGCCCATCGACCTGGAAGTCCAGGTAGAGCAGGTAACGGTCGGCGGTCGGGGCCTCCGCTGCGAATCCGATCTCGGGTCCGGCCGTGTCCCTGGCCTGGGGCTCGTCGCCCTCGGCGTGGACGTGCAAGTAGGCGAGGTCGCCTTCGCGCAGCGCCACCAGGTGGCCAAACGCGCCCAGGTAGGGCTCCAGCGTGGTCACCGGCTGACCGTCGCGCTCGACCGAGATGGTGAGCTCGCTTGAGGTGCCGGCGGTAAGGTCGCCATTCAGGGAGACGGTGTATCCGTCGACCTCGTCGGTGGTCTGTGACTCGGTCTCAACAGGGGCGAAGTCGCCCGCCACCTCGACGGCGCGAGTCAGGGTGATCCCTTCGGCTCCCTCGCCCTCGGGTGTGAAGTCGGCGTACACGCGGTAGGTGCCCGCCTCGTCCCAGGTCCACGGCACCGACCAAGTGCCTGTGCTCGTGTCAAGCTCGGGGTGCACGTGCTGGAAACCAGTACCATCGGTGCGAACGGCGATCAGATGCAGGTCCTTCTCGTGCGCGGTAGTGTACTCGGTCACCGCTTCGCCGGACTCGTCGAGGATCTGGAAACTCAGGTCTCCATCCTCGCCTGCAGCCGTGGGAGCCTGGACTGGGGAAAGTACGAAGCCGTCCGCGCTTGCGGAGACCCCGTTCAGAGTGGGCTCCGCAGTTTCTTGCGCAGCGCCGCCGTGTCCTTCACCGTGTGTGTTCACGTCACTTCCTTCTGCCCATGCTGCTACGAAGCTGTCAGGAATGACGGCGCCGGCAAGGCCGAAGGCCCCGCCGAACGCCACCACCAGCCCGGCCCCGTAGAGCGCAAGCCGTCCTCCGGCCTTCATCAGACACGCACCGCCGAGTAGCCGGCCTCCTCGACCGCCGCGAGGACCTTGGCATCGTCAATCTCGCCCTCGGCGGTGACGTTAAGCTTGCCGGTCTGCGCGCTGACCTGGATGTCCTGGACGCCGGGGATCTCACCGACTTCCTCGCGGACCGACATCTCGCAGTGCCCGCAGGTCATGCCCGTCACCTGGTAATTGTTCGAAGCCATTATGTATCCTCCTTGTGTCTCTGTAGTACCCCTACCGGGTACCTGTACAAGTCAACAGTATACCCCTGGCAGGTATTCCGCAAGAAGGGGGTGGTCGTATGAGCCACATCGCACGCGTGCTGCAGACGATGGCTGGAGCGTCCGACATGCGCCTCGTGGCGAAACGATGCTGCGGGGCGACCCGCTGGACGGTGTCGCTGCGCGTCGGAGAGTAGTGGTCCCGGTCTAATGAGAACCGTGGACTTCCTTGCCACGTCGGCGAAGGCAGTGACGACCGGTACGGGCCGGACACCACCAAACACCGATCAGTCGCTGGTGCTCATGGTACGAAGCCGGCCATGTCAACTGGATTCGCAGGCGTTCGAGATTGGTGAGTGGAACAGACGAATCCCAGCTGGAGTGCTCAGTTACGCCGGAGACAGTTAGCAGCCCCTGTGCAGGCATTAGTCAGGAAAAATAACCCCTCACAGGTTGCTGGCACTGACGCTTTTAAAAACAAAGGGTTCGGCGCACTCGTGCAGGCGGCCCGGGAGTCTCAGGGAGTCTTCGAAACCATCACGGCAGATCCAGGCAACCTCAATAAGTTCCTGGAGGTGCTAGCGCACATGATTGTCGCCGCCAAGGACGAGCAGCAGTCAAAGTAATCATCACGATAGGCACCCTGTATTAGTGATTACCGGTAGGGGTGCCCTCATCTAGTAGTTACGTGGCGAGAACGGATGATTACCGTAGGAGTTGCACTCTTAGTACTCTGAAGTGTTCGTATTCGATTGACTCAGAAATCATTAACGAGTTCTAGCCCTGCCTGAGGGGCGAGAGGCAGGGCTAGAACTTATACATAGTGGCCGTTCGGGGGGAAGCAGCCTATAACCATTGTGCGGAGCTTCGACAAAAGTTACAAGGGATTGTTCACTCCAGTGAGCATTGGCAGTGAGGAAGAAAGTACTGGGGTTTATCTATGTGGTTTCTCTTTAAAGGCTCTTTGGTTATCTGTAGTCCTGGAGGCTGTGGTGCTTGGAGTAGTCCTGGTTGCCTCGGTGACAACCAAGCCTTTGATTTGGACGGCAGTACACATGAGTACCGCTAACCCCTATGATCCATAGTCGATGTCTTGTATCTATGCAGGATACTCTGCGGTTTTAGCATTTGTTGCAATATATTTCAAACACTGTTACTGCAGGTAAAACATATCTTTATGTGTGTCTCGGGTTAAGTAGCAAAAAGTGTGTCTGAGTTACAGCGATCTTGCTGCTCAGGCTGGGTAAATCGGGCGGATATAAGGTCTTTATGCTTATATCCGCCCGTTTCGTGTTCAATCCATCGGAATGGCACCCGCATGTGCTAGCCGGGGGTTGGTGTGCTTTCCGGGTGAGTAAAAACAGACCACGATGCCCGGTATGTGCTGGGCAAATGAAGAAAAACGGAACCACATCCAAAGGCACAACTAGGTGGCGGTGCAAAGACCCGAACTGCGGCAGCTCCACGACACGAACTCGCACCGATCTCACGCAGGCCCGCAACTTTAAAGCCTTCGTCTCTTATGTCACCTCCACAGCGACGTTGTCTGAACTCGCCGGGCAACAAAGGGTGAGTCGTTGGACACTTGATCGCCGATTCGAACCGTTTTGGCTCATCGACGTCCCCAACGACGGTGCCCCGCAGCGCGTCTACGATCAGATCTTCATCGACGGCACCTACACCGCGGCTGGCTGCCTACTTGTGGCAGCCAGCCGCGACCACGTCATTGCGTGGCACTGGACCAAACACGAAACAGCCCACGCATACACGCAGCTACTTCGCAAAATCGCCGAGCCACTCTGCGTCGTCCTCGACGGCGGACAAGGCGCACTCACCGCGATTAAAGCCTGCTGGCCAAACGTGATGATTCAGCGTTGTCTCGTCCACGCACAACGCGTCATCCGCCGCTACACCACCTCACGGCCGCGCACCGACGCTGGCAAAACCATCTACGCACTGGCGCTGAAACTAACCCGTGTCACCACGCTCGACCAGGCACGGGAGTGGACGCTACGCCTGCACGACTTCGGTCAGGTATTCAAAGCATTCCTCAACGAGAAAACACCCGTGCCAAAAGAACGCCGAACACCCAATAACCAGTGGGAATGGACTCATCTACGGGTACGCAAAGCCTACAACTCACTGCTGCACCTCTCGCGCAACAATTGGCTGTTTACCTACCTTAAGCCACCACCGAATGCGCTTGATCCTAACCGCTGGGCTTCAACGACAAACAGTCTTGAAGGCGGCATAAACGCCCAGCTCAAACGCATCGCCGATGCGCACCGAGGCAGGTCTGGGGAACGTCAACGAAAAATGCTTGAGTGGTACCTCCACACCAAAAAGCAACTGCCTGACGATCCGCTAAATATCGCCAGGCAGTGCAATTATGGCCAAGATCAACTCGCCAAAGTCAACGATCTTGCCGAAGAAGACCACAACAAAGCCGACCAAGAAACAGGCCGACCAGCCTTCTACGACAACGCTATCCCAACCGAGTACGAACACTCGATAGGAATCAGAAAAGGCCCCATGAAGTAACTAACCGTGTACCCGCCCCGCAACACGCCGAACGGACACACATTCTGCTACTTAACCCTGTGTCTCGCACAAAATGACAGTCATGTGTTTTACAGTTGAGAGATACTAAAGACGAAAGAAGGCCACTCGGCGGCAACCAAGTGACCTTCGCTTATCACCCAGTAGTAGCTGGGGGAAAGCATGTGCATGATTCTATCTAATGATTCCTCTCCGGGCACTTTGACCGGTGCGCGTGTTGGTACGCCATCTAGAGTGCGCCAGGATTGCGCAGGTCTAGATGATACTCCGGCAAGTCAGCTTGACCGGGAAAAACTTCTCCAGCATCTTGGGCGTGATGGGGTTGCCCGCAAATCGTGGACACGTAGTGGGGCTACCTAGTGCTTAGGCAGCTATTTCTTTTCTACTGGTGGTT